>JAOARD010000066.1 GCA_025210735.1 Bacteroidales bacterium | reverse complement strand
GATGGTGACTTAACTGCTGAGGATGAATTGATTATAAAAGAGTCCGCTGGCAAATGATAGTTTGAGTATTCTATATTGTGTAATACACAAAAACATATCTATGATATGATAAAAAAGAGTGGTATTAAAGAGATAAATAATTGAATAATAAAAACATGAGTAAAATTTTAGAATTTAAGGATTACGGGTTTAAGCTGGCAATAATAAATAAGCTAATGTATGTTGATGGTGTTATTACTCCACAGTTAGATGCAGAATCGTTCATTGAACAAATCAGAGGTTTGGAAGAGGGTGATGGTTATGATGTTATTGAGGAAGAAGGATACGATACAATTCCTGAAATAAAAGAGTATTTTGAAAAGTTAGAGATTACTGACACAATGGTTGAGAGTATAACTGAGCTTTACTCTGATGGTGGAGATGAGATATATTTACAGATTATCCCTTTCTGGAGTTGTGAGGATAATATTTTTGATGTAAAATCGGCAGAAGATGTTAAACTGCTTCCAAATCTTAAAAAGGCTACACTCCTGTTTGATTATTCTGGTGAGCAACTAATAAAGGAGTTCAAAGAACTTGGTGTTGAGTTAGAGTCTATATGATCCCACCAAAGCTGATGCGAGATTCTGTATCAGTTAATCAACGCAGTATAAATATGCCAATAGTTCGTACCTCGCAAACGTATAGCTAAATAAATGGTGCCTATTCTATCAGTCGTTAGACTAAATGCTTGGATTTGGTCGGGTTCAGAGCAGGTACCCTTCTGCAACAAATTAAGCTGTGCCTTCAGCACGCCTGTATACTATTATTAAATACCCCGATGCCATGCATCGGGCTGGATAATCTGCCACTTCGTGGCGTAAATACCATATTCATTATATCTAATCGAAACGAAACACAAACAATCAGACTCTTAACTACAAACCCAATAACTCATCAAAGGCTGGTGCGAGCTTCAGCATCAGTTAGTCAACTCAGTAATGATATGGCAATAGCTCGTACCTCGCAAATATATGGTAGCTTCACTTAAGTTACTACAAACCTATCGCTATACTCTAAGCGAAACATGTTTCTATTTCATTCTACGTTGATAATGTTTTGTTTACATATATTTTAGCTCTCTCCCATTACGCTAAGAGAAGCTACTTCACAAAAACAATAAGATCTTTAATAGCAGATAGCTAAATTATTAACCCAACAAAATATCAAAGGCTGGTGCGAGTTTCTGTATCAATTAATCAATGCAGTAATGATATGGCAATAGCTCGTACCTCGCAAACATACAGTAGCTTCAGTTATGCTATTATAATCCTACCCGCTCTACTCTAAGCGAAACATGTTTCTATTTCATTCTACGTTAATAATGTTTTGTCTACATATATTTTAGCTCTCTCCCATTACGCTAAGAGAAGCTATTCCTCGTACCTCACAAACATATATTTGAATTAATCAGCAATTAGAGGCGTAAAAACGGTGATTATCTGATACCAAAATATTTAACATTACCGTATTAAATATTTGATAATTTGTATTGTTGTTTGTTTTTTATATATTAACCGTTATAATTACAACAGAACAGTTCATACTTGAATATCTATTGAAAACTATTAATTCATTTTCAAATAACCAATTAAACATTTAACAATGGAAAGAAAACTAACCAAGACTGATTTAACAAACTTAGCACACGGAAGCTGTTTTTTTGCATGTGGTGGTGGTGGATCACTGTCAGCCGGACTAAATATGTTAAACAAGTTTGAAGGAACCACAACCCTTATTAGCAAAGAGGAGGCCGTAGCCGATAAAAAAGCTTACACACTGGTTGTTGCATATATTGGTGCTCCTGAAGCTGTAAAAAACCTCGACAGACCAACCGCTGCAATAAATGCCTTTAATCTAATGAATAAGGCAATTGATGGCGAGATTAAATATGTTGTTCCTGTTGAGCAAGGTGCAATAAGTACATTGGTATCGTGTGTTGTTGCCAATGAACTAAACTTAAAGGTTATTGACGGAGATGGTGCCGGAAGAGCTGTTCCGCAGTTGAATATGTTAACCTATGCAAGTAAATTGCCAATGAAAGATAATACATTTGCCAATTCAGGAAATGTTGTTCCATCGGCAGTACTGGCAAGTAAAGATAATCAGTGTATTGAGATAACTGTTGATTCTCCGCTTGCTGTAGAGGCTATTGCAAGACCTTTTGTTAGTGCTGGTATACCGGGTTTTGATCAGGCTGCGGGTTTGGGTATATGGCTTATGGATAGTGAGATGTTAGATAAGGCTCTTACAATTACCGGAACAATAGATCTTGCTATAAGATTAGGTGATACTATAAATAACAGTTTGGGAGAGAAACCTTATCAAACAGTAGTAGATTTTCTAAATAGAAACGGATTAGGTGCTAAACTACTGTTTAGCGGTGAGATGGTGGAACCTGAAAAAACAACATCAGGAGGTTTTGATATGGACAAGATAATAATTAAAGACAAACAGAATGATGTGAGTATGCATATATATTCGCAGAATGAGAGTCTGGTTGCATGGGTTACTGACACCTCCCACCCTTTAGTTATGGCACCAGATAGTATCTGCTTTATTAGCGAAGATGGTCAGGTATTCTCTAATGCAGATATTGAGAATGAAACAGAACCTGATAAAGGATTTGTTGGAAAGCAGGTTGGTGTAATTGCTATTCTATCAAGAGAAGAGCTAATTAATGATAAGCAGATAATGTTAGGTTTTAAAGAGGTATTGACTAATCTGGGTTATCCTTGTTTCTATAAGCCATTTAATCAATAAATAAGATATTAATATAATTACCATAAATCTGTGGCAGATCTTATATGGTCTGCTACAGATTATATTCATCATCTTTAATAAACACAAAGCATAGACAATCATATTTTTAACTACAAACAACTAATTATTAACCTCAATAACCACCAAAGCTGGTGCGAGCTTATGTATCGGTTAGTCAACGCAGTATAAATATGGCAATAGCTCGTACCTCGCAAACATACAGTAGCTTCATTTAAGTTACTACAAACCTATCTCTCTACTCTAAACGAAACATGTTTCTATTTCATTCTACGTTGATAATGTTTTGTCTACATATATTTTAGCTCTCTCCCATTACGCTAAGAGAAGCTATTCCTCGTACCTCGCAAACATACAACTGAACAAACATTGCAAACTCAATCAGCTCGTTAGACTAAATCCTCGGATTTGGTCAGGTTCAGAGCTGATACAATTCTGCATCAATTTAAGCTGTGCCTTCAGCACCCCTGTATACTATTATTAAATACCCCGATGCGGTGCATCGGGCTGAATAAACTGCCACTTCGTGGCGTAAATAATTGATTCATTATAGTAAATGAATACGAAATAGAGACAATCAGATCTTTAATAGCAGGTAGTTAATTATGAGCCCAACAAAGTATCAAAAGCTGGTGCGAGCCTCAGTATCAGTCAATCAACGCAGTATAGATATGGCATTAGCTCGTACCTCACAAAAAGAGCGCTCATTTAACTACCACATACCTACCCGCTCTACGCTAATAATATTCTATCTGAATATACTCTTTCCTCCGTATTACGCTAATAGAAGATCAGTATTCTTCTAAGAAAATATCTGTTGCGATACTAACCCCGTTCAGTAATTGTTTCCCGCACAGTTGCGGGACACTACTCCTTTTGGGGAGTAACTATAAACAGTAGTGTGGGAAGCTACTCCCATTCCGGAGTTGTTACTCGCAGAATTGCGGGATACTACTCCTCTTTGAGAGTAACAATAAACTGTAGTGCGGGAAGCTACTTCCGATTAGGAGTTGTTCTCCGCAGAATTGCAGGACAAAACTCCTTTTTAGAAGTAACAACAAGTGATTGCATAAACCTTATATAACATAGCATGATACACTATTAATGCCATTGTATATATTGATATTTCTAAAAAGTGATAAAGCAGAGATACCTATTCCGGCTTATATTATAATGCTATTTATGTATAATAAATAATTATATATATTTGAGAATAATGAATAAAGCTATAAACCCTATGAAACGAAGCATGAGAATGATCATTCACACACACGAGGATGATTATAAATGCGAGTTCCATCTGGCAAATAAAAAAACAATTATAAACAGATGAAACAAATTATTATACTATTCACTCTATTTCTGATAACCAGTTTATGCAAAGCTGATTATACAACTACAAAGTTACCAGAACTGCTTAAGAGTGCTAATTTAATAATTGAGTGCAGAGTAACCAAAGTATTAACAGAAACTGTTGATATTGAGATTAGAGAGGTGTTAAAAGGAGATATCAGCTTAAAGCGAATTACAGTTGAGAGATTTAAAAACTGGACATGTGCCTCAAGATGGGCGTCATACAAGATCGGACAAACAGAATTAATGTTTTTGGTTAAAAAATCAAAGGGTGGTAAATGGTACATTATTGGTTCAGGAAATGAGGGAGAAATGCCTATTATAGATAACCAACTTTATTATAAGTACCCATATTTAAGTATCGGAAAGTCGCCTAAAGAATATCAGTTAGGTTTCAGCACAATACGTGGGTTCAGGTTTAAACTTAACGATGTTAAAAGTGCAATAAAAGAGTATCTTAATAACGTAGCCACAATAGACAGGTTGATATCTGATAACCTTGCAAAAGAATACAAAACAGATAATCCATTTCTGATAATGATAATTAAAGAACATAATGTTCTAAAAAACCAATAAACTCTAACGTTTGTTTAATTTCTTCATATACCACTTATAACAGTGAAATAATATAATTGACTCTTTTTAAACACTGAATATTTATATATTTGTTTCAGTAACATGTAAGTATTGTTGCAGTTAAATACAACATAAACAGTACTTATATTAAAAATCCCTTATTGTATAAGTAATATTTATGAAACAATGAAAATGAACAGATTGATTATTACGGCTTTAATTTTAACTCTACTAATATCGTGCGAAAAAGATAGCAAGAGTACAACTGAAAATGAAGATACAACAACAGAGCAAACCGATTCTGACTCTGACTCAGATGACGGATATTACCCGACAGAACATCCTGATGATTCAATAGATTTTAATGGCGATAATATCAAAGATTTTATTATCACATATTATCATATGGGAACCTATGATGTTCCATCTTCAGGAGGCAGAATCTTTGGAAGTATTCGGAATATTGGTGAAAATGGAATTTTATATAAGGTTTATAAAGGATCACTAACACTTAAATGGAATGATACATTAAAAAGAACTTATGCTAAATATGATTCGTTAGGCTGGAGTACATTTAGATCCGAACTTGTGTCTATTAAAAGAACATATTCTAAATGGGATACTATATGGAAAGCTATGTCCACTGAACAGCAGAACTATTATACAGTTGGTTATAAGATAAAATTAGATAACAGTGATATTATTGGATGGAAAACTATGAAATTCGATAAAAAAACAGGAAAGATCTATTTTAGCGATGGTGACTTAACTGCTGAGGATGAATTGATTATAAAAGAGTCCGCTGGCAAATGATAGTTTGAGTATTCTATATTGTGTAATACACAAAAACATATCTATGATATGATAAAAAAGAGTGGTATTAAAGAGATAAATAAT
>JAOARD010000065.1 GCA_025210735.1 Bacteroidales bacterium | reverse complement strand
CTCAAGCCATCTTCCTTTCTTATGTAGATACGCCAATGGAGTAGATGTTAATGTGTTGAATGTTCGCCTGCACTCTTTACATCTGTAGCGTTGCATATCGCTACGGATTCCCCACTTCTGAATAGATTGTGACTTACAATACGGACAACTAATATCTTTACAATTCTCATTTAACAGACGTGATACAAACTTTATTGAATCACGCTTCTCTATAGCATCTTTTAACTGATTATAACTCCTTGAATCGAGCTTGCCAACTGACGCTATTAACTTAACAATGTTCTGTGCTGCCATGGTATTTCTGTTGGTATACGGAACCTCTAAAAAAAGGTTCAACCAAACTCGTGAACAGAACATGAAACAAATATAGTATGAAGCAATGTATATACAGTGTCTTAACCTGAAAAGTAAATAATGTCACACAGTAATTATGCAACGGGTATGATAACTTTACTACAGAATATTTTATACAGTATATCAAAATATTTAACCAATATGTAATAATTTTGTACTGCGCTAACTGCCTTATAAGATATATGGATATAGATTTTACATTAACAAGCATAATAGATATTTTGGCTTTGTTACAGGCTATTATTATCGGAGTGATTCTGATATTTAATAATGCAGACAAAAAACCTACCCTGTTTTTTGGATTGTTTCTTCTGTCGTTTGGACTAGGAAGTATAAGTGTTTTTATTGAGGATACAGGACTTAATGTAAGGTATCCTGAACTTTTATTTATACCTACAGATTCAGCATTTCTGTCAACAGCATGTGTGTATCTGTATATAAAACGACTGATAAATACATTTAAGCCAAGAGACTATATTGTGCTTTTACCGGCAGCAATAGAGATAGTGTTATTCTCAACACTGTTTTCATTAGATGCTGACTATAAGAAAGAACTATATGCTACATTAACAGAATCTATTATAGAGTTTGTATATATGATGATAGTAATTATTTTTAATATCTATCTTGTAATATTATCACTTATAACTATTAACAGATATAGAATTAAATCAGAGAATTACTATTCATATGTAATAGTTAAGAGATTAAAGTGGATAAAATTTGCACTTATATACTTCCTATCGGTTGTCTCTCTAATGTTATCTCTTGCGGTTATAGATGAGAAGATAACATATATAATATTCTCTATTACAGACTTGATATTTATTTACTGGGCAGGAATACATGGTTTGAGACAATACACAATTGATATACCGGATTGGTTGAATAATAAGAGTGTAGAGGTAAACCATGATCAAATTAAGATAAAAGATAATAAAAGTGATATTACAGATTATGAATATGTTTATAATATAATTGTAAATAAGATAAAGAGTGATGATTTATATAAAAATATGACTCTTAACCTGGGTAACCTTGCCGAGGCGTGTTCTATCTCGGCACGTAGAGTGTCAGAAGCAATTAATCAGTGCGGGAAAACCAACTTTAATCAGTTTATAAATGAATTTAGAATTGGAGAAGCTAAAAGACTGCTTTCAGATCCGCAATATGATAACCTTTCTGTAATAGGAATTGGTATGGAGTCCGGATTCAATTCAAAGGCAAGTTTCTATACCCAATTTAAAAAGAGTACAGGATTAACGCCAATACAGTACAAAAATACGAACAGATAGTTTAAATTGGTTCAGGATGCAGTATACTGAACTCTATTAATTATTAATTAACAATGTTATACACTTTATTTGCAGTCATCTAAATTGTAAAAGTGTATAGATATGATTAAACAAACAATTCTAAAAACATCTGTGATTCTGTTACTGATATTACCATTTACAGCTAATGGATATTCACAAAGTCTTGAGATTATAAAATCGTCGTCGGTAAAAGTAGAAGAGCTACCCGAGTATGTAATTATTACATCTCAGAATACAAAATTACTGGGCGGAATAGGAATAATTATAGACTATAAAAAGTCTATATATAAAGAGCAGTTACGAACATTAGAGGAGTTGTTGCAGGATGGTGATAAGTTACGAATACGTAACCAGACCGATCTTCTTAATGCAATGTCGCAGCTGGGATATGAATACATTAATGCATATAATGCAGATCAGGTTGTGCCAGCAAAAGATGGTGACGATGTAGGAGAGGTGCTTAACATTGTTGATGGTGGAGAAGGTACATTCAGAATTAATATGGTATTCAGAAAGAAACCACAATTTCGTAAATAATATCTGTATAGTTAATAATATAAGTTATGAAGAAGCTTTTTAATATAAGATCAGTTATATATGCCCTTGTTTTTATAGTTACATCGTGTAGCGGAACAGTGTTCATGTCTATGATGAATGATACAGAGGTTGTAAAAACCGTAATTACAGATGGCAAAAAGAGAGTAGAGTATATTGATATGATACATATCAGCAACAATACATTCTACAATAATGTAAAAGAAGAGGTAGAGAAGGCGAAAAACAGAGGCTATGTACTCTTTTACGAGTATATAGATTATACAACTGTAGAAGGAGAATTAGCTCTTAAATCGCGTAAATTTGCCGGATTTTTACCTTCAGAAGAGGGATATGCAAAGGTTGCGAAACCTCTTATTGATAAAGGATATGTGGTACAAAAGAATAGCATGTTTCTTAATCTGGTAAACAATAAGGACTTTAGAGTAGATGTTACCCCACAACAGATGGTTGATAAATACGAGAAACTTTATGGAGTTATAGAGCTTGATGAGGAAGATATTAATACGCCAATTGGAGAGGCTATAAGAAATATATTACCATCTAAAAAAACAGAACAGGTGATATTAGATTACCGTAATAACTATCTGGCAGAGGCAATAAACAATTCAGAATATGATAAAATAATTGTGTTGTATGGTGCGGCACACCGTAAAGGACTTATTCAGGAATTAAGGAAACTTAATAATAACTGGAGAGTAGTTAAGCAATAGAGCAATTTAACGTAGAGTTTGAGATGTGTTATGGGAGAGGAGTTGTCAGGAAGCCCTCTCCCTGACTTTTATATATCAATATTATCTATAAATTTAGAGTACTCTATACTCATATGAGACAGAATATTTGTGATATGCTTCGCCTGACTATTCTCACAAGAGCTATCTTTATGGTAATCTGTTTGCCTCTTAATTAAACAGCTGAAGTTGTCATTATTATCAAGTGTCTTGCAGTACAAGTGTTGCCTTTTTAAGCCAATTTCACAATTGTTAATATAGTATGAACTTGATTCCAAGTGTTTTTCTAAAAACAATTCATTAACCAATATAGTCTCTAAATTCTTTTTATTCCACGTGATATATCTGTAATATTATTCGAAACATCTACCATTACTGTTTATAATTAATGCTTGAATGGTTCTCGGGTAGAATACAACTTTTACACTTCTCTTATACCCATGATTAATAATATAATTGTAAACCAACTATACTTGCTGTAATATAGTTGATTATATCTATTTTAATAAATGCTTTGTAGTTATTCTGATATATGAATGTATAGCATTTGTTGTGTTATTCTATTTTTTTGAGACTGATAATCTGGAAAAAACAATCTATCTGCTTATATAACAGAGTGTACTGTTTGCGAACAATGTATTAATAGTGTTTGAATGTATCTATTCGTATAAATAGATATTGCCGCTTACTAAAGATAATATACCGCTTGTAAAGTCGGTGTAAAAGAGGTGTTTAGTTGGTTGTATGATAGCGTTTATAGCAGTACATTTGTAATGTAAAAGTTCTGAAATAGGTTGTAGTTATTACAGATATATGTTGTGGGTCTGTATTTGTATATAACGACAGTGTTTATTTAAGTATAGTTAGATCACCACCCCGCTTGCTTCTGAACAGGCGGGGTATTTTTTTTCACGTAAAATCAATAGATATTTAATATAGGTTGTATTGCGGGCTTTAGAATTTTGAAAGCTTCATCTATTACCCCGGGTATATTATTCATAACCCGGGGTATCTTTTGTTTGTTCTACCTTTAACAGTTTCATCAATATATAATCTGTATTTTTGTAAGAAGTTAAAATATATGTTGAAACGAAGCGTGAGAAAGAATTTTCACACACGAGAACGATTATAATGCGGAGTTCCATATGACAAATAGAAAACAATTATAAACAGTTTATAATGAGCAATAATCCCTATTTACGAGAAATAATACCATACATAGTCATTATCAGCATTACTCTCTCTGTCACTATTTGGATAGGAAGAGTAATAAGAACACGCAGATGCATAAAATGCGGAAGTATCAGAACAAGAGTTATTGATAAGAGAGTTGCTGGTGTTAGAAACTACGGTCATGAATCAGTAGAGAAACTTAGAATAACATCAGAGTGCACAAAATGTAACTGTACCTGGACCTCAACACGAACTAAATCGTCAATACATCAGATAAGAGGTGTTTTGGGTATATAATTATAAATATTATTTAAAGAGTGTACATTTAGAATATATTTTAAAACCCATTCTAGATTAGGATAATGTAATATTAGTAATGATCTTTCCTATATACTAAGATGATTAATCATATCAGTTTTATACGAACCTTAAAAATAAATTCAGACATATGAAGACAATTATTACAACCCTGTTAATAGCCTGTTTAGTATGTAATTTGTTTTCGCAAACTGCGAGTACAAAACAAAAAACAGATTACAGAAGTGAGGTTCAGAATACCCGTAAGAGAAACCTGTTAGCTGGCGATAAAATATATAATGAGATAATTAGCCTCTACAATAAAGCTTGTTCTGAGGCAAGAAAAGGAAATAAACAGAGTGCTGTAACATATTTGAAACAGTCTGCCGATAGAGGGTTTTTTGAGATAGCAAAACTTGAAAATAACAGAGACCTCAATATTATTCATAACCACTCTGAGTGGAACACTATTGTTAAGACTATTAAGAGAAATATAGACAAAATGGAATCGTTGAATAAGTTTGTAAAAAACAGTAGTTCAGCTAACAGTAAAAGGAGTGCGGAATCAAAACTTATTTCAGATTCAGTTAAGTACTACCTGTTAAAGCACGATTATAATAACCTCTGTAAGTTTGCGATACCTGAATTCAAAAACAAGAATAGTCAGGATGTTGTTAACAAGATATCTAAACTACTCTCAGATTACAATGTATTATCGTTTGATAATCTGGAACATACTAAATCTTATGATCTGTCAGTTTATAAAGGTAAATTTAAGAGTAATATAACCTATAATTACAAATTAATGGCAGACAGACCTTATAATATTCAGATTCAATTAATAAGATTAGATAATAAACTTCTTCTGGAGAAACTCATTTGCGATTAGAAACTAAATCAAATAGATATGAATAAGAACCCATTTCTAAAAACTATAACTCTGTTACTCCTGATAATTGTAACTAATCAATTTTATTGCTTTGCACAGGACGATGATAAAGATCTTAAAGAGTTCATTAACAAATTTGTTGAATCTATTAATGCATCGGATATAACAAATATGGAGAATGACCTGATTCCTTTTGAAGACTATATGATTCTAGTCAGAAAGACAAACTCGGAATTAAATATAGCTCTGTTTGATGAGGCAAAAAAAGATATAAACTTTTTATCTATACTTGAGAGTATTGATGAGCACTGTTACAACCTGAACAGAGGAAAAACAAAACTATCGCTGCGTCATGTAGATAAACTGAATGAGTTAGCTATACCTCAGATAGATTCGCTTATATGCGATGATTGTCCGGACAGAGATATTTTAACAGATAATTTCCTGAAGGCATATGTTGTTTACCGTAAATATATAGAGACCGATAAGAGTACTGATAGCTACAAGCTATTATCAAAATGCAATATCTGTCAACAGCAATTTTTAAGAATGGCATTAGATGTTAGACGATTCTACAATCTAAGTAATCAATATAAGAGAATTACAAGATCGCTAAAAGCAAATGCATTTGATGATGATTCATACAATATAGTTATGGAGAATATGAGTATAGTTAAACAGGCTAATGTTGACGGAATTAAGGTTGTTAAATATTTGCTTAGACTTAGAAATACCAATTCAGATTCAAACGACGATATATATGAACTTAAGGTTGGTGTAACCAATGTAAACGGACGCTGGAGGATAATGTCGTTTTAATAATATGAAACTAAGCATGAGCAGCTATTTTCTTACATACGGAGATGATTATAAATGCGAGTTCCATCTGGCAAATAAAAAACAAATATAAACAGATGAAAAAACGATGGAAGTTACTTGCTGTAGTAGCCGTTATTACAGTTGCAATGTATCTATACTGGCCAAATAGATGGAAATATATAGTTATACATCATAGTGCTGGTAACTATGGTAATATAGAGCATTTGCAGAAGATACATAACCAACGACAATCAAAAGAGCCAATAAACGCAATATCCTACCACTACATAATTGGTAACGGAAACGGAATGCCCGATGGTGATATTGCAAGCGATAAACGTAAAGAGTATAATCTCTGGGGAGTACACGTATCTGGTAATAATTTCGACAAAAACCTGAGAGGATTAGGAATATGTGTTATCGGAAACCTTGAGAACAGAGAGATGACACTCAAACAGTATAAGAGTCTTCTTAAACTTACAGTAAAACTGGCAAAGGAACATGATATAGATATCAATAATATTGAAGCTCATGGTAAAATAGAGGGTGAGAGCACAAAATGCCCCGGCAAAAAGTTTCCGTTTAAGAGATTTAAAAAAGACCTGAACAAACTATTGACAAATACAGATAGCGACTAATAAAATACCCGAGAGCAAACTATAACCCGATTTGTGTTTGAAATAAAGTGATTTGTGTTAACTAACCAGATGAGGATTTATGAATTTTATACTGTAAATTTATAAGGTTATGACACAAGAGATATTAAAAATAAAGTCGATAAGTCAGCTGCATGAGATACTAAACCTCGATAAGCCAAAGCATCCGCTTATTACAGTAATTGATGTATCTGATATAGTAATTACTAAAGATATGTTGAATGTTAAAACCTCTGCAAATCTCTACTATATTGGAATGAAAGGTGCAGACTGTGGCATGCGGTACGGACGCCATCATTACGATTTTGGCGAAGGAGTAATGGCTTTTCATGGACCAAATCAGTTGTTTTATGCAACAACAGAAAAGGAGTTTGATGAGAATAGCGGATGGATGTTATTCTTTCATCCTGATCTTATAAGAAATACACCACTTGGCGACACTATTGAGAACTACACATTCTTCTCATACGATGTATACGAAGCACTTCACCTGTCTGATAAAGAGAAACAGACAATAAGAGATTGTGTTGCAAAAATAAAAGAGGAGTACAACGAGCGTATCGACAACCATACACAAAGAGTAATGGTATCTTCGTTAGAGTTGCTTCTTAACTACTGCTCCAGATTTTATGAGAGACAGTTTAATACCAGAACAGCACAAAACAAGGATATTGTTACCAAAGTAGAAACAATACTTAAAGACTACTACAATAGCGGACAGCTTACCGAGTATGGTCCTCCATCATTGAGCTTTCTTGCCGATAAGGTTAACCTGTCACATAACTATCTTAGCGATCTTCTTAAAAAAGAGACCGGACGAAGTGCAAAAGATCATGTAAACGACTTTATAGTTAATAAAGCAAAAAACCTTCTGCTTAGTACAGGCGACTCTGTATCGCAGATAGCATACGATTTAGGATTTAATTACCCACACTATTTTAGTCGTCTGTTTAAGAGTAAAACAGGGTTAACTCCACAGAAATACCGCGAGGTTGGAATAAACTAAAAAGACCTAATTAACAGAAACGAAGCATGATATGTGATTTGTGTTTAAGTATAAGTGATTTGTGCTAACATGCCGTGTTTTATAGTGAGATATTTGTAATGTAACAACACTGTTACAAATTAATTGTTACAGAATACAGAGCTGAGCTTAGTTTATGACACAAAAAAAATAATGTTTAGTTATGACAAGTATAGATAGAACAAAACCGGTTATGGTTACAGGAGCAACAGGATATGTTGCAGGACGTTTGGTAGAAAAACTTTTAAACGAAGGGTTAACTGTTCATGCAGCAGTTCGTAATCCTGACGATAAGGAGAAATTAAAATATCTTGATACTATTGCAGCAAAATCAAAAGGTACAATTAAGTATTTTAAAGCAGATCTTCTTACTCCCGGATCATATAATCAGGCAATGAAAGGTTGCGAACTTGTATACCACACAGCATCACCATTTACTGTCTCGGTAAAAGATCCGCAAAAAGATCTTGTTGATCCTGCACTGAAAGGAACCCGTAATGTGTTGGAATCGGTAAATGATACAACAGAGGTAAAACGTGTTGTACTAACAAGTAGCTGTGTATCTATATTTGGCGATACTAAAGATATACTGTCATATCCGGGTAAAATTGCTACAGAAGATAACTGGAATACATCATCAAGCCTAAAACATCAGCCATATGGCTACTCAAAGGTGCTTGCAGAGAAAGAGGCATGGAAAATAAACAGATCGCAGAACAGATGGGATATGGTTGTAATTAATCCATCGTTGGTAATAGGTCCCGGAATAAATCCGAACGGGACATCAGAGAGCTTTAGTATAATAAAGATGCTTGGCGATGGAAGCCTTAAATCAGGTGCTCCTGGATTTGATTTTGGATTGGTAGATGTAAGAGATGTAGCCCTTGCTCACTATAATGCAGGATTTATACCGGAGGCAAACGGCAGAAATATTATTGCTGCCGATCACAGAACAATGCTGCAACTTGCCGAAACACTTAGTAATAAGTTTGGCAACAAATATAAATTCCCGAATAAATCGGTACCAAAATTTATGGTATGGCTAATGGCTTCTACAGTGGGTATGAAACGTAAATTTATTTCACGTAATATTCCGTATCCTTGGGTGTTTGATAACTCAAAGAGTATACAAGAACTTGGAATAAACTACCGCTCAGTTGACGACTCGGTTGTTGAGTTCTTTCAGCAGATAGTTGATTCAGGAAGTATAAAATAGGAGAAGACATACAACATATTTGTGATAGCGATAACTCAGTTTATCGCTATTGCTTTATTACAATAAAAGTGAATATGCATTTATGCACAACTATTTTTTATGCATTACACAGTTTATGAGAAACTGAAATTACAAAAAGAGCCGCTTGCTATATAGCTTTAATTAGCGGCTCTCAGAGAAATATATGGTATATTATTAGTTATGTCTGAAATTCTTTATCAGATTCTCAAGAACAGTTACATCCTGCGGTATAATAAGATTTCTGCTATTATTTACCGATAAATCCGTTTCGTTATTACCACCGGTATATACAAACAACTCCTTTTTATAATCAATAGTAATTGCTGTATTAACAATGGCTGTTGTAAGATTCTGCAAGTATAAAATATCAGAACAGTCAATAGAATCATTATTGTCTTTAACAAGCATATTCTTAAACAGGTTGTTCAGTATGTTGTATGCTTTACTGTTTTTCAGACTCTCTTTAAAGAAACCAAACCCATAATCAACCAACGATATATCACTTTTACCGTTTATAGTCATTGAGTCAATAACTTTGTCTCTGGCATCTATAGCAGACGACAAAAAAGAGTGAGAGATACCAAGACGGGTAATATAGGTGTCTTCCCATATACCTGAATTATATGTCTGATAAAAACTTGAATCGAGATGAAAATTTGTATGTCTCTTATCAAAACCTACAGGAATAAACAGACTATATATCTTCTTAATACGATGCTTTAGGTTCTTCATAAGCTGAGTCTTGTCAGAAGCAGTATATATACCCTCTTTTATAAGAGATTGAGCGGTTTTATCTGTTGAGTTTTCTGAACCATTTACCGGATCATGAAGAATAATAACAAGTTTGTCAAAACTCCTTTTGTCATTCTCATAAAGCACCTTTAAAAAATAAGGTACAAAAAATGCTGCTCCTCTACTAAACCCACCAACAATAAGTTTCTCTGTATTTGCGGGAATATCCTTAATGATAGAAAGCATCTTATCGCGAATAACCTTAATATCACTTTTGTCTATTCCCGATATTGCAGCACCTGTCTCTGTTCGATTATCTCCTTTAAAACCATCAGCTCCCCAGCCCGGACATATTGTATACATGCTTTTGTCTAATCCGGTGAACAAGATCGACTCTGTATTATCTACCGACTCTCCGGTACCATTAAACCAAATAAAAAATCTGTTATTCATAGTGTTATCGTTAACTCCCTACTCATTTAATAAAGGCTTTTCGGGAACCGCCTTTTAATAGATTAAATCTCTGTTCGGGGATCTGTACAAAAGTAAATATCTGTGATGGTACCATTTACGTTGTTTATGTCGGTTTAGGTAATTCAGGTACCACACATGTAATTAGTTGTAAAAAAATAGGTAAAATGAAACGAAGCATAATAAAAAATTATAATGATTTATAATTCCGACTAGTAATAAATCACGGGCTGAAGGCCCAGCTTAATAATAACCCTATGCAACGCGTAGGGTAGCTGATAGAAAGTATAATCGCGCTGAAACGAAGTATATGTAAAGGCCATTCCTATATTCGGAAATACTGAAATGCGAGTTCAATCTGACCATTGAGAAAGAAAACAAGAACAGATTAAAGTGCAGATTAAGATAACGAGTAGATACAGATTATACTATAGATAACATTTATAATTAATAATTTACAACTAACCATTAAGGATTTGTTTCCTCGTTAAGCCAAGTTCTCGAACTTGGCGACTTACAAGTTTAACACTACAAATTTCATTAACAACTAACCATTTATCATTAACAATTAAAATTATTGACGAGTTTCAAAGGGCACCAGCAACACACCAGCCAGACCAAATCCAAGGATTTAGTCAAACGATGATACAGCTTGTCAGACTAAATACATTGTGGCTTGAAGGCTCAGCTTAATGATAGCCCTATGCAATGAGTAGGGAGGTTAAAATATTGGTTAATACAGTGTTTGTTATTTTGTTAATATTCAATTGTATCGCAGCGGGCTATGTCCGAGCTACCAGCTCGAACAAGCATTTTGGGAAGGGTTGTTTGGTGGAATAGTGTTAATAACAAATATACTTTAAGTCAATCTTATAGTGGGTTCTGTCTGAGTTGTTTGTCACATTGAGCGGAGTCGAAATGTGTAGTTTTCGACTTCGCTCAAACTGACATTTCAATTGGTAGTGAGGCTGTTCCGACTAGTAATAAATCACGGGCTGAAGGCCCAGCTTAACAATAACCCTATGCAACGCGTAGGGTAGTTAATAGAAAGTATAATCGCGCTGAAGGTGCAGATTAAAATAACGAGCAGATACAGATTATCCTATAGGTAACAATAAATAATGCGTCATTAAATGCATATAAAAACTGGTTGTAGCTAATGTCGGAGAACTCATAACTCTAACTTATACAGTAAGAATGCGTATAATATTTTGTGAAAATGAAAAAAAATATTAATTTTATAACAACAGTACCCGTGTTGCATACCATTAGAACTGCACTCGGGTCATTCTTTTTTTATAGCTATGCCATATAAACCCGCACGGAATATAGCTGAACAATTATCCTTACTTAAGGATAGAAAGATGTTATTTCGTG
The DNA here is from genome assembly GCA_025210735.1 of Bacteroidales bacterium. Taxonomy (GTDB): domain Bacteria; phylum Bacteroidota; class Bacteroidia; order Bacteroidales; family UBA6680; genus UBA6680. Next base: position 5,653 of record JAOARD010000065.1, on the reverse strand, counting down.
ATGAAGAACAAGCTTCACATTTTCTTAGAAATATAAGTTATTATCGACTCAAAGGGTACTGGTGGGATATGCAGCAGGATAGAAGTAGCCATGTATTTAAACCAAATGTTTATTTCGAAGATGTAATTGAAAGATATAACTTTGATAGGCATTTACGATTAATTTTATTTGATGCAATAGAAAGGATTGAGATTGCATTAAGAACAAAGATGATTTATTGTTTGTCAATTTCTTACGGAGCTACTTGGTATCTTAATAGTGATTTATTTAATGACCAAAACAAACATTCTGAAAATGTAAGTCATCTGCAAAGGGAATTTGATTATAGTCAGGAAGTATTTATTAGAGATCATAAAATAAAGCATCCAAATACAGATGCTGAATCTTGGAAAATAATGGAAGTTGCTTCTATGGGAACTCTTTCTAAATTTTACAAAAATCTAAATCATCAACTTCCCGAAAAATCACTCATCGCAAAAGGAATGGGACTTAATCTCCATAACGAATTATCAAGTTGGTTAGAAGCAATAGTTTATGTAAGAAATATAATCGCTCATCATTCTAGGTTGTGGAGTAGAAATATGGTTAAAAGACCAGTTGATAATATTAATAACCCTGTTGGACTCTGGTTTGATAATAATTTACAATTAGTACAAAAGAAAAAGCCTTTTCTTATTATATCATCAATGATATATTTGTGTAATAAGGTTCGCCTAATCATCAGATAAAGAATAAAATATTAGAATTAATTAATAATAATCCTAATATACCTGTATACAAAATAGGATTCTTAAACAATTGGAAATCTGAGCCAATATGGAAATAAGGCAATAGTAATAATTCACTATACTGGGATATTTATCTTTCAGACTTGTTTGAAATAAAATATCAATTACAGATTATACTATTAATTGCATTGATCATTAATAACTTACAGCTAACCATTAACAATTCGTTTCCTAGTTAAGCCAGGTTCTAGAACTTGGCGATTTACAAGTTTAACACCACAAATCTCATTAACAATTAACCATTTATCATTTACAATTAATAACTATTCTGTAAAAATCATTAGAGAATCTGTAATTACATTTATCTGATAATAAGATATGTCCTGATCTTTGTAATGTTGTTTCTGTCAGTTCTGGCATAGTATAGAACAGACACGCAGACAGATTATTAGAACAAAACATATACAGAGATGAAAAAGACAGTATTAATTACAGGAGCCTCTTCGGGTTTTGGGAGGCTGGCAGCAGTTACATTTCAGAAAAAAGGGTGGAATGTTGTTGCAACAATGCGAAATCCGCAGAGTGAGAAAGAACTTACAGACATGCCAAATGTACTTGTTACAACTATGGATGTTACACAACGCACATCGGTAAAAAGTGCAATACGGGAGGCTATAAACAGGTTTAAACGTATAGATGTACTGGTAAATAATGCCGGATATGGTGCAGTGGGTTATCTTGAAGAGGCGAGTGATGCAGATATAAGCAGGCAGATGGATACAAACTTTATCGGAGTTGTATACAACATTCAGGAGGTGTTGCCATATATGCGTAGTCAGGGTAGTGGAGTAATTATAAACATAACATCAATGGCCGGAACAGTTGGTTTGCCAATGCACACACTTTATAATGCATCAAAATTTGCGGTAGAGGGATTAACAGAATCTTTACGCTTTGAGTTGGAACCATTTGGTATTACAGCAAAAACAATTGCTCCCGGAGCCTTTAAAACAGGTTTTGGTAATGCAGTATCGTATACTCAGGGAAATAAAAAGACAGATCTGGGTAGATACCGTAAAAAGTTTCAGCAGCACTACAATCAGGTTGTTGAGCAACCACCTAAACCATTCGGATTTGGCGATGCACAGGTAGTTGCTGACCTTATATACCGTTGTGCAACAGAGAAGACAAAGAATAAAATATTTGTGGGTAAGGATGCGAAAATGATGATCCCTATGAATAAGATGTTGCCTAAAAAGATGTTTGGCAAGATGCTTAAAGATTCTCTGTTACCAAAATAGAGTTCTTATACAAATACAGATTACCGAGTTGGTTATCAGACATATGATACTATATAAAAATCGACAATATTCACATGGTTGTAAAGCCTAAATTGCTGATAAATAGTTATTTTGATTGAGTTGTAAAAAATGGAAATATAAGCTACGGAAAACCGGATAATGATTATCGGCAACCGGACGAACATAATCCGGAACCGGACAGACTCTATCCGGTTTTTGATAGCCTTAAAATAAACCGGATAATGATTATCGGCAACCGGACGAACATAATCCGGAACCGGACAGACTCTATCCGGTTTTTGATAGCCTTAAAATAAACCGGATAATGATTATCGGCAACCGGACAAACATAATCCGAAACCGGACAGACATTATCCGGTTTGCGATAATGTTAAAAGAAAACCGGACGGATATTATCCGGAACCGGATGAACACTATCCGCTTTACGATAATGATTATGACCATCTTTATGGAGGAGAGTACAAAGAGATAAATGCTACACTTAATTGGATAACTATTATTATATTAATATAAAGTTTACAAAATTAAAGATGATGGAAAAAGATATATGTACTATTATTTGCGGTTGTTATTGTTGCATTTAGCAAAGCCGTTTTGTCGCATTGAGAGAGATTGTTTTTGTCACATTGGGAGAAGTTGTTTTGTCACATTGAGCGGAGTCGAAATGTGTAGTTTTCGACTTCGCTCAAACTGACAATGTTTTCGAATTTGCTTGAACTGACAATGTTTTTGACTACGCTCAAACTGATATTTCGATTGACAGAAAGGCAATTCTGGTTAGTAATAAATCACGGGCAGTTACAGATTATTCTATAGATAACATTAACAACTAATCATTTACCATTAACAATTAAAATCTGCAACGCGTAGGGTAGTTAACAGAAAATACAATCGCGCTGAAACGAAGCATGAGAATGGTCATTCACACACACAGAAATGATTATAAATGCGAGTTCCATCTGACCATTAAAAAGAAAAAATAAACAGATGAAAGAAGAAAAACAGATAAGACATATTAAAACAATAAGTCAGCTACATAAAATACTCGGACTGGACAGCCCGAGACACCCACTGGTATCACTTGTATACCTTAATACTATAAATTGGTCTGTTTACAGGCATAATACCAGTTATGTTTGGGACTTTTATATGATATCAATAAAGTATGGAGTAAACTCCTTTATATACGGCAGAAACCACTACGATTTTGAGGAGGGAACAATGGTATTTACAGCACCCGGTCAGATACTGAGACCAACCGAATCTGAAACAGAGGGAGAGGAGCTGGGCTGGACACTGTTTATACATCCCGATCTGATAAGAAAAACGGGTCTGGCAGAACGAATGAGCAGTTACAGTTTCTTCTCATACGCAATAAACGAAGGGCTGCACCTGTCTGATGAGGAGAAGGTAAAGATAAACTCAATTGTTAACGATATAGAGAAAGAGTACAGCCAGAATATGGACAGACACAGCCTTACACTTATAGTATCTAATATAGAGCTGTTGCTTAACCACTGCGTACGATTCTACGACAGACAATTCTATACACGTAGTCTGCATCAGAAAGATGTTGTAATAAAAACAGAGCAGTATCTTGTTAACTACTTTAACTCAGAGGAGTCGCTTAAACAAGGTTTGCCTACAGTAAAGATGTGTGCAGGTGAGGTAAACCTATCGCCAAACTATCTGAGCGATCTGCTTAAGAAGGAGACAGGCAGAAACACACAAGATCATATACATTTTTACCTGATAGAGAAAGCAAAAAACCTTCTGCTCTCAACAAACATGTCGGTTAATCAGATTGCATATCAACTGGGTTTTGAATATCCGCAATACTTTGGAAACCTCTTTAAAAAGAAGACAGGAATATCGCCCAACGAATACAGAAACATAAGCTAGATTAGAGTACTGGTTAATGGTAAATTATTTTTCTTAACCTCAAAGTGGTCAACGTATATCAGGGACGGACACATTAACAACTAACCATTTATCATTTACAATTAATAATCCGTTTCCTCGTTAAGCCAAGTATCATTTGTTACATTGAATGAAGTCGTTCTTGTCACATTGAGCGGAGTCGAAATGTGTAGTTTTCGACTCCGCTCAAACTGACAATGTTTTCGACCTTGCTTGAACTGACAATATTTTTGACTCCGCTCAAACGGATATTTCGATTGATAGAGAGGTAATTCCGGCTAGTAATAAATTGCGGGCTGAAGGCCCAGCTTAACAATAACCCTATGCAACGCGTAGGGTAGTTAATAGAAAGTACAATCGCGCTGAAACGAAGCATATGTAAAGGCTTTTCTCATATGCAGGAATGCTGAAAAGCGATTTCAATCTGACCATTAAAAAGAAAATATAAACAGATTAAAGTGCAGATTAAAATAACGAGCAGTTACAGATTGTCCTATAGATAACATTTACAATTAATAATCTACAACTAACCATTAAAGTTTCGTTTCCTCGTTAAGCCAAGTTCTCGAACCTGTCGACATATTGGTTAACACCATTAATTTCATTAGCAATTTATATGATGTATTGGGAAGAGCATTTGAAATAGTTATCTTAGTTATATGGCTAATGATCTACAAACATCAGAATATAATGATTGGATTAAACAGTTAAAATCCAAGATACATACTGCAAGAACAAAAGTAGCACTATCTGTAAACTCCCAACTACTTGAACTTTATTGGGAAATTGGAAAAGATATTGAGGAAAAACAGAAAATGTCCAATTGGGGAAGTAGATTCATAGAACGAATGTCTATAGATTTAAAGCATGAGTTTCCTGAAATAAAGGGGCTTTCGCGAAGAAATTTATACGCAATGAGGCAATGGTACAGATTTTATTCGATAAAGTTTCAATTTGTGCCACGCTCTGTGGCACAAATTCCGTGGGGACATATTTACTAGTAGTTGATTCCTGACTTTATAAAGATCATGATAATGAGAGTATAAGACTTGTGTTATGTAAAAAGATAGTACTGGTTAATTCTATTGACTGTGAGGTAATTCCGGTTAGTAATAAATTGCGGACTGAAGCCCCAGCTTAATTATAGCCTATGCAATGAGTAGGGAGGTTAAAATATTGGTTAATACAGTGTTTGTTATTTTGTTAATATTCAATTGTATTGCAGCGGGCTATGTCCGAGCTACCAGCTCGAACAAGCATTTTGGGAAGGATTGTTTGGTGGAATAGTGTTAATAACAAATATACTTTAAGCCAATCTCATAGTGGGTTCTGTCTGAGTTATTTGTCACATTGAGCGGAGTCGTTTCTGTCACATTGAGCGGAGTCGAAATGTGTAGTTTTCGACTCCGCTCAAACTGACATTTCGATTGACAGAGAGGTAATTCCGGCTAGTAATAAATCACGGGCTGAAGGCTCTGTTTAATGATAGCTCTATGCCATGAGTAGGGAGATTAAAATATTGGTTGATTACAGTGTTTGTTATTTTGTTAATATTCAATTGTATTGCAGCGGGCTATGTCCGAGCTACCAGCTCGAACAAGCATTTTGGGAAGGGTTGTTTGGAGGAATAGTGTTAATAACAAATATACTTTAAGCCAATCTTATAGAGGGTTCTGTCTGAGT
>JAOARD010000064.1 GCA_025210735.1 Bacteroidales bacterium | reverse complement strand
TTAAACACAATGTGTTTGGTTAAATAGAGAGTCTCTGTTTGTTGGTTTTGAAACTATTTGATACATCTCTATTAAAGGAATATATCCTCGTCTCTTCAAACGTTGCAAGGTTATTGTTGTTCCTAATATAGGACTCTGAGCTACTGCCCAACCTCCCATTATTCACAGATTAATTAATTTAATAAGGCGTTCATGAATTCGTTCCTCATTTCGGGTTCTGCTCCAAGAGTATGCTGTTCCGCATTCAACTCCTAAACGAATTAAACTTCGTCTTCCGATGTACCTATATAATAATTGAATCCCAAATGGATACAAAATAGTTACCGATGGGTGTAGCCCATTGGTAAATAGAGATCAAGTTCCCAAGTCCTGAAGGGATGAGGGATACTTTTAATCTATATAGCTAACAAAATAATACTATTATAGTCGTGTAAATAAACCCTTTCAGGGTTAGAATTAATATTTTACAAGCGTTGAATTTCATTCAACGCTTACAAATTAAGGTACCTTCGGTACTAGTTTTAATACGCACAATAAAAGGTATGGAAACTACAGGCAAATGCGCTGGATAAGCAATTAGCGGGAGGCACGAGCTATTGCATATCTGAATCTGCAGTAGTTATTTATTATAAAGCTTGCGCCAACAGAGGCAACAAACTATAATGATAAGATATATTAAACCGATCGCTCTACTCTAAGCGATACATTTTTTTTGATAGGTACTACGCCAATCAATAAATTATCTGCATATTAGCTTACTCTTCATTATACGCTAAGAGAGGCTACAGGCAGATGCGCTGGATAAGCTGCCACTTCAAAGTTCCGGAATTTAGTTACAGTTTGGATTTCAAAGCCTTCTCTCCTATTATATCTGCCTCACGTTCTAATCCAGGATTATCATTTACCGGCAATCCGGCTACATCTATTGTTGGTTGTACACGCCCTTGTTTCTGTTGTGCTACATGTACTGCCTCGTGTGCAATATGCTTCTCTTGTCCTGACGATACATGTATATCTGTACCCTGTGTGTATGCATGTGCCTGTACTGCCGCTGGTTTAGATGAGTTCAGATTAATTTTTGCATCTGTTACATCTGTTCCTGTAAGTGCTGATACATTGTATAGGATTGAATTAAGACCGTCAGGCGCGCTTTTACGCTGTATAGGTTTCATCTGCATATCCTCTTCGTCAAATGCCTCACGTTGTATAGAGTATTTTCCCTGTGCTGCATTCTGCTCCATCTTTCTCTGAATAGCATCTGATAGTTTACGTTGTGCTATAGATTCCGGTCGGTTATCCTCTATATATTTAGTTCCGTTTATCTTATTCTGAACAACCGATCTTTTACTGTTTACAACAGCCTTTTCATAATCTGTTTTCATAGTAGTATGGTCTATTTTTTGTTATTATTTTCAACACATATATATACCACCGTTAATTTACTAATTATATTGATATATAAAAAGTTATAACCAAACTAAAATAATGATATATATCATCGTTATATTCTGTTACTACATTATCGCCATTTTACAAATAGTGTATTGTTCATCCATTTATGTCTGGTTGTGACAAAACTCCATGGTAATCTATCTATCAATACATCGTATCCCCGTTGTTCTACAGTAAGATTCCATCCTTTATCGTTACTGTATAGTATCCCTTCGCGTTTCATAAAACTCTCTCTAAATCCATCTACAGATGTATTTTTTAGTGCACTCCAGTGTTGTATTATACCTTTTATCATCTGGTTTATCGTATTCTCTTCAGTTTCAGTAATATCAAATCCGTTTGGCAAGGCATCTGATATATCTATACCTGTAAGTATCTTATTAAGTACCAGTTGATGTTCCGGGAATGTATCTGTGCCAAGCACAATATATTGTATTAACATTGCTGCTCTTATGCGCGCCTCATCACCTGTAAAGTTGCCATTCTCTGTAAGTTTAAGTATAGAGAATAGTCGCGGAAGGTACGACGCCACCAATACTACACCTGCATTCTCAACAGGAATACCATCTTCTATATTATATATCTCATCGGTAGTATTTTTTTGCTCTGTTACATCTTTGGTTTTTATATAGTCTGTTTTTTTGTCAATTACAGATAACATTATTGTAACGGCTTCTCCTCTATCTCTCCTGAGTTTTTGAATTAATCTATCTTTAAAGTACGATCTACTGTTATCATCAGAAGAGTTAAACAGCTCTGTTATATATGACTGAATAAAGTTGTACCTGCTTGTATTACGGTATTTTCCGTACAGATAATGAAGTAGCATATTATATGTAAACTGATCCGGTATCTTATTTATTTTTAATTCGTTGATAAGTTGATGTATAAGCTTATCTACTCTAATCATATCATCTGTAAAGGCATTGTAGTATGCTGTTGATCCGGCATCTATACACAATCTTTTGGTCTCAACAGATGAATCTTCAAGCCAGTTTGTAAACCGGGTATTATCTATAATATCATTGTTTACCAGAGTGGTAAGGTATTTTTTGTCCTGCTTTACGACTCTGGTCAGAAGTTCCTGAAGATGTTCTTCTTCTAATATATGTATTCCGGAGCTTTTGTATGCTGAATCTTTTCTGAAACGGAAACGCAACGTTTCTGTAACCACCGTTTTAAGATCAGAAGCACACTCTTCTGTACCTTTAGTATCCGAATATGGTTTGTACAGCAGGTTATTAAGTAGAGTCTCTGTTTTATCTGTTATACTGCTCTTTTCTGCAACACTTTTTATCTCCTCTGTCCATCTTCTTACATCACTCTCTTTATCAAGATGTCCGGTAATAAGGTTCATAAATCCGTTCAGAGATGTTTTTTCATCAGCATATTGAAGTGTTGTAATAAGGTAACATATTGCCTCTGTATTTTTTTGCACCTCAGTGGTTTTATTTAATCTGTTATGTACAGATATAAGCATAACAATCTCAGATATCTCTTTACTAAAACCCAACAGATGAAACTTGTCTGACATTAGTTGCAGAATATATTGGTTGGCTACCGATATAAATATCTGCTTTAATTCTCTCTGTGTACGTAACGATATAGCAAACTGACGATATAACTGCTCCGAAGCAAATACGCGACTAAACAGCGTATTTCTATATTTCTTTATTACAGTAAGGTTGTTGTCTGAAGCTGCTCTGAAGATAAACTGCACAAGCATAGAGTCAGGTACAGATTCAAACAGATGTGGATATATTGTATTGGCTCTCTCTGATTGTGTAAGAGAATCCCACGCCATATTGTACCAATCTACCCTATTCTGTAAACATGCAGCAAGCATAATCTTAAATGTTATTATTGGTACCATACCATATCTGTCTGCTGATATATTACCAAAAAGATTCTGTACTCTTTTTCCTCCGGGCAAATTCAGGTTGTACTCAGATATAACAAATAGTATAAGCTCTCTGTACAACTGCTTATGGTTATCTATTTTATTAAAATCTGTAAGTACAAAGCCTGATTGCAACCTGATTAATACCTTAGTAAGTATTTTGGGTTTATGTGTCCGTAGGTAATTGAATATATCGTATATGTTATCCTTTTTATCCGTAGTACTTATATAACCCAACGTAATGAATTGGTATAGTTTATCGGCATATGTATCATCTTTAACACTGTTATTAAGATATCCTGTTGTCGTGGTTCGTTTCTCTTTCAGGGTAATGCTTATCTCTTTAAGTATATTGCTGATATTGTTGTATATAGCAGATTTTAGTTCAACTACACTTTTATACAGATGTTCAACCAGGACCGATAGAGTAAGGTTGTAATGTCCCGATATTTTTGTAAGAACAGATAGCATAAACGATTTTCTGTTAAATGCAGTTCCTCTGTCCTCTAGCAGAGCTATAAATATAAACTCCCACTTAAGCTCTCTGAATCCGCTTCCGGTTTTCCCCTGAAGAGTTGGTGCATTTTTATCCTTGTCAAGGGCATCAGAATATGCTGTTACAAACTCATACTCTTCCGGCTCTACAAGTGCTGTAAGCTTTTTAAATTCAATATTATTAAGTGCAGTTATAAACTCTTTTCTCCATACCGGACGTAATAGTATTTTTATAACAATCTCTCTTATATCTGTTGCTATCTCATTAGCACTGTAAACTCCTCTTATACTGTTTCTGAATAGTATAAGTGTTGATTTTACATCGGTAGCTATATATGATAAAGCAGACTTTTCTGAGGTTATTTTATTATCTGATCTCTTTTTCCACTCCTGGTATATCTCCTTTATAAGATTTGTTATATCTGTTGATATTTCTCCGTTATTTATCCCTCTGTATATGTACTCTATAACATTTGCAAAGCTCAGATTATAGTGTGCCGATATCTTTATAAGAACCGATATTGCAAAAGCTTTCCGGTTAAACTGCGATCCCCTATTCTGAAACAGGGTAAGGAAAATAAACTCCCATTTTAGTGTATGAAACTCCCGTCCTGTTTCGCCCTGTAACAGACCTTCGTTGTTATCATTATCAAGTGTTTTTGCATACGATACTATAAATGTTCCCTGTTCCGGTTCTACTATTAATGTAAGTTTTATTATCTCATCTTCAGTGAGTAGGTTTAGCAGTCTCTTTCGCTTTTCTGCATTTAGTAGCTGTTTTATTATCAGATATCGTATTGCTACGGCAGAGGTTTTATTGTTTACTCTTTTTGCAAGATACTCTTTTATGTGCTCAGGGGTTAACTCAGCCTCTTTACTATTACGTTCATCGGCATTTATATCTGATATTATGTTGTTAAGCTGATCTATTGTAATACTATTTTCTCTATTGTCTATACTGTTTTTTCCGGTTATCTGTTTATATATCTTCAGAACAATGCTCTCACTATTTACTATTCTTTTAGTGTTTTTAATATCTGGTTTTCTCTTGTTGGTTATCCGGTTATCTGAGAATCCGAGTCGTATATCTGTCTCCTGCGTTGTAATATCAGACAGTATCTGTACCAGTTCTGTAATTCCGCTATATCTGCGGCTAAACCATATTATACCTGTTGAGAGGTATCGTAACATCTCGCTATATTTAATATTATATTTTGCCGATAATGAACGTACTGTTGATCGTACAAAGTCGCGTTTATTAAAGTAGGTTCCTCTGTTCTGCAGAAGATAACTTATTATAACATGCCATGTTGCATTACGATAATTCTCTCTGCGTTTTTCACTACTCTTAACATGTTTGTAATTAGACAAAACAAATCTGAAATAGCCAATAATAAATGTTGATTCGGTTGGTTCTACAATGCTTACAATATTCTCAAGTTGCATATCTGTAAGCTGCATTACAAGCCTGCCTTTAAGAGATATTATATGTCCGTTTTTTATCAGAAATATTTTCAGGTCTGCCGCCTTGTATCTTAGAGTATCTTTAAGTAACAGGGTTATATCTCTGTACTGTTTTGCAAGATGCCATGGCAGGTATCCATGCATCAGATAGAATGTAAGAGCATTGTACTTTACGTTGTTTATATCGGTAATAACCGCTTTTACAGAGCTGTTGTTGCTGTTAAGAGCCTTAATAACCGCCTCCTCTATTTTTGTTCGCAGAACAGCAGGAAACTGTTGGTAGAACATATCTTCTCTTATTTCTCCAAGATTCAGCTCTATACTGTTTATAAATATACTTCTGTCAGATCTATTATGCTTTTCTAGTACCTCTTCAACTATCTGCACAAACGATTTCTGAAAGAATGAAGACCAGTTACTGTTAAGGTTAAAAGCAAATTGTTCGTTATCAACCTTAAGATCAAACTCTACTCTCTTTATGGTTATATCATCACTCACCAGATATGTATTTTCTGTTTTTATATAACCACATACACATCTCTACAGATTGTTGCTCTCTCTGATCTTTACTTCCGTTTGCAACAGCCTCACGCCATTCAAAGTATATCTTCTCAAAATCGCGCATCAGCGATATATCTATCCAGTATACCTTTATCTTAAGATGTGCCGAGATATGTTCTGATAGAATCTCCTCACACCAATCTCTGAATTTGGGGTTGTTTAATCTGGCAGACCAGGATGGGAAGATAACACTTGCTTCAAGGTCAATAAAATCGTCAGGTAATATAACGTTCTTATCTCGCTTATAACATATATCTGTGTAATTATCTATATGCTCTGCATGATCATCTATGTATATCTGCAAATACTCTTCTGCCGATATCTTATCGTCGAACTCATTTGTACAGAATAGTGTATTATTGTCTACAGTACTCAATATTGCATATTTACCATTCTTCATAACTCCTGTTCTGAATCTGGTTTTATCTGCGAATATCTCTGATAGTTTCTCTTTTATAACATCTATATTATCCCTGTTAACCGGATTAAGCAGTCTGAAACACTGTTTTCCGTTTCTGTCGTTTACCCGTAGGGTATACCCATCAGCCTCTTTTACCGAACGCAGTAATATGTGCTCTACAATGTATAATGTTTCGCTCTGCATATTCAGCATTATAAGAAAACGTCTGAACTGATTTGCAACCTTTGCAGCTTCTGCTCTTGATTTAAAGCGTCCCAGATTAACCCTCTCGTTACGCTCCTCTGCATTATATATCAGAAGGTACTGTTCTGAGTTGCCTACATATATTATTGCGTATCGTTTAATATCGGTACCATTACGCAGCAGACTCTCAAACAGTATATTGTGGTGCAGAAGATATATACTCTCCTTAAAGTTTATATAGTTTTTTACAGGATCTTCAACATCTAACATAGGTACATCAAATATATCTTTACTCTTCACAAATCCTTCAAAGGGTTTATCAAATATAAAGTCGATATTCATTATCCCCCACATATCCTCATAAAACTCTCTGTCGCTTATCAGCTTAATTGAGTATCGTGTAAATACATTTGTTACAGGAATCTCCTCTTTAACACCAAAACCCAGCATTGCAGATAGCCATCTTTTTATTCCCGGCATATTTCCGCTATTCAGGTTTGTTATATTCACCCCTTTTGCCTTCTCTATTCCAAGTTTTGGCAACATTTTAAGAAAATAGGCTCTGCGTTGCAGATCAAATGTTTCGTCGTCAGAATATACGTCAAACTCCTTTAACATATACTGTCTGCTATCTTCACCATATATTGCATCAAGCATATTATACAGCAGATGTTTCTGTTTTGTGTTAAAGTCTATAGCATAATCATCGGTTACATCATATATCTCAGTATCCACAAGTTTGTCCCACAGATATATTGGTTCTGTTAAATCGGGTTGTTTGTTATTTGGTAGTACCGGAGCTACTTTAAGTAGTTGATGCGCATTCTCAAGCTCTTTTACCGATCCGGCAAGCAACAGATCAAATATAAGCAGATATGCTTTAAGTTGCATTGCCTGTGCTATACGCTCCTCTCTGTCTTCGTTTTTTGCCGATGGAGGAACACCCATCTCATTAACACCATAAAAATCGGGAAAGTCGTGTTGTATACTATAATATTGTTCAAGATTACGGTATTTACCAACGTCATATCTGAACATATTACGCAGATCGGAGGTCAGATTCTGCTTTCCGTAAATTACTGATCGTTGTTCGGTATAGCTCTTCATAACTTTATTCAGCTTTACCGACATTATGTTTGTGCTCTTATATAGTTTAAGGTTTATATTATCTTTTAGCAAAGGTATTTTTACTGTGTAGGAGCGTTTAGGATCTCTTACTGTAATCTCATCGTTAAATATTCTGTTCCCGCTGCGTAACGATATATTTTTTACTGCTTTTACACCATCAATTCCGCGTATCAGTCTGTGCAGATCAGATACATAGTACTTATATCGCATTGGTTTTACCGATGCATCGTCAATAACTCCTTTTGTTATTATAGGTCCGTTAAGTATCTCGTCCCACGGCACTCCCTGAGCAAACAGCTCTTTGAGCGGTTTATAGCGTATGCCCGGTGCAAAGTATGTAGTACATTCGTTATATATTTTTCCCAGAATATCAGAGGCATCAGCATCCTCACTGAGTATAATCTCGCCATGTAGTTCAAGTCCCTCGCGATCTATAACATTTATTGTATTTATATCTTCGCAGATATTTCTGTTTGAATTAAAGGTGTTTATCACCCTCTTTTCAAGGTGTTCCTTATCAACGTCAGATAGTTCCGGTTCTGGCTCTATCAATATATCGTATAGTCCGGTGTATGATCCTTCTGTTTTAATAAGCCATATATCAAGCAGCCCGGGAACACGATCAAATATAAGTTTTCTGTAATCAGCTTTTGTAACAGGTCCGGTAGGATATACCTGAAGGGGATTGTAAAGACCGTAGTCCTCAGCAAGAAACTCTTTTTTATTACTATTCAGATAGTCCTGAAGCGGGAAACTGCTTTTGTAATCCAGTTCTGTAAGTGCATAGTTAAGTATATCAAGAATAGTTATTCCCGGATCATGTTCGTTGTAGTCTGTCCAGATATTACCGGACATATCCTGTATGCGCTTAATCGCATCTTTTTGCAGTTCAGAGAAACCGGTCTCTGACTTTACCGATGTAATAGGTTTTATGAATATCTCTTTGTTCATCTGTAATATCTTTCACTTTGTTGATCAGGTAAAACAACTACTTTATATCAGGCGGCATGTTAACACTATCTGATCTCAGCATAAGCGGGTCGTCCCATAGTTCAGAGATGTTGTACTGTATCATTATTCCAACCCCGTAGTTACATCGTGTGCGTATCTGAAGTATACAACCATCGCCAATATTAACCCATCGTATACGTATGCGTTTGCACCATGTACCGTACCACGACTGGTTATGCTTTACTCTTTTTTTTGCTCCAAAGCAGTGTGTTGCTATTGCCACTGTAATTGCATAGCTGCCACTATTTACCTTTCCGCAACCTGCAATAACCTCAAGTGCACGGCACCCGTTAAGCGACTCTGTTATATTATACCATTTACCATCTGCCGGAACCTTACCTTTGGCAAATGTTCCTGTTCGTCCGTGCAGCCCTGCCATCTCAGATGTCTGAAGCTGATATTCTGGCTCACTTATACCAACGCCTACACGTCCGTTCTGGTCAATGGTAAGTGCTGTTTTATCGTCCTGCTGGTTGATGTAGAGGTTTCCGTTACGTTTATCTACCGATATTGCCCACAATGGGTCATGTTCACTTACATCACGATAAAAGCCCATTACTCTGCCATTATCGTCAAGTGGTGATATTGCAATACCTTTATCTGCTGATTTATCAAATCCTTCATCAACAATATTCAGCATTGAATCTATAAGGTCGCTGAAATGCTCCTCGGTAGGCATTTTGCCTCTTCCGAAATAGTTCTTTAATGTTTTTCTGTTTCTACGCCCCATATTATTATCCTATTACAAATGTGTTACCTAATTCAAGATCATCTATTCCTGCTTTATCATTCTGGTCTTCGTAGTCCGGAACAATACTGTGTCTGTCTGCGGGAACAAGTATTGCCCATGGTTTAGATGATCTTATCTGTTGTATATTCTTATCCTCATCGTGTTCTTCATTCAGAAATACTCGTATTCTCTTCTCATTTGAGTCAATTGGTACTTCATCAGGTGTGAACTCCTCTAGTTCATTTAGTTCGTATATTTTTTCGCCCGATTCAACAATATGAAGTACAGAGAAGTTTGAGATATTCTCTACATACTCCTCTCCTCTTATCAGATTTGCCAGATCGGTAAGTGATATTGTGTTACCAAATACAGGCATATCGCCTGATTCAAGCCAGAATGCCATATAACTGTTCAATAGTTTATTCAGCTCCATAATAAGGTAATTCTCGTTATAATCGTCGCCCATAAACCTGATCTTACAACGTACCTGAATCTCCTCATATACAGGATTTATAGCATCAACAATAACAAACGGACTTGTATAGTCTGAGAGGTATCTCTCTATATCTATAAGTAACTTACTGTTTGCTTTTGAGTATTTAAGTTGCGATGTCTCTGATTGTTTCTTCATTACAGCCAGTGTAACAACCCCTTGTCTGTTATTGCCTTTACTATCCAGACCAGGCAGACATTTTACCTTCTCTACTTCAGGAAACTGCTGTAATACCAGTCGTTCAAAATCTACACTATTCACGGCACGCTGTCTGTGCGATATCCTTTCAGATAGTCGTATACGCATATCGCCATAGCTCTCTTTTATTCTGCCTCCGGACGATTTAATTATCTGTGTTACGTTTGCAATACCGGGTAACTTAGCTCTTGATTTTACAATTGTTCCCGCTTCAAGCCCGTTATTAAGTATATTGTTGTCTATACCTTGTGCTGTATCTAATGTTACCTTTATTACATTTATATAGAATCCTTTTACAGCCGATACGCTGTTGACATTCTTCTTAACTCCTGCTCTTAACCAGATAACACCTTTTGCCGATCTGTTTACATCAGGAAGATTATCGGGTATTCGTATCTCAACTACTCCGCTCTCAAGAAAGTTTCTGGTTGTATCCTGAATAATGTTATCTTCTCTCAGTTTTTTCCAGTTGTAACCATCGCCAATGTACCATCTTATTAGAGGAAACTGATCTTTATCAATCTCTTTTTCGTGAGGTGTAAAGTCTATAAACATACGTATTACCTCACCCCTTTGCAAACCACTTAAACCAAATAACAGGTTTCCCTGATCTCCTATATCTGGAACAAATGAGAGTTGTTTACCCAGAGTTACCGGATATACAAGTTGTTTATTAAGCGGAAACAGATGATATACTTTTATGTTATCAGAGAATGGCTTCTGCGACAGGTTAATTGTATCTTTTGATCTGTAGCTTATCTCTATTTTATCTAATTGCGGCGAGAACGGCAGGTTTGGTTCCGGCAAAAGTTTCTTAGAGCGTACCTTATTTATAAGAAAATCTGTTAATAACGATTGATACTCTAAGTGTCCAAATGCCATGCCGGGTTCAGCAAGTGTTATTCTGAAAAAGCCGCTGCGGGCAAACATATTATATGTATACTTATCTTCAGTAAGCACCTTTATTTTACTGTTTTTAAGACTTATATTTTTAAGTTCAGTTACACTGTTTAATGGTGCTTTTGGTTGTGTTAATACATCGTTTGTAACATTTGTATTAAACAGGTTGTAAATATTCTCTTTTGATGTTTGAATCCATTTACGGTTTGTAAGTACCTGAGTAGTTACTTTAAAAGAGCTGTTATCTATTTCGCTGTCATATAATTTATAATAATCGTACATACCATAGTTATCTGTTGGTACATATAACCACTGTAGTTTTACATCAACCTGTTTAATATTTTTCTGAGACATCTCATAGTTACCTATCGCAAACCATGCCCCACGTTTAGGTACTACACCGAACGGGAAAAACGGGATACTTGTATCCAGTTGTCCAAGTTCACTATAAACCTGAATATGCGATACTCCAGACACCTCTGTCTCTATATCTATCTTCTGAATATTTATACGTTTAAGCCATGTGTACGGAAAAAGCCATGCATCATCGCTTATCAATAGCCGTAATGCCGGAGTATTATCATTACTGTTGTTTCCGTGCAGAGCAGAGTACCCTGCTGTTTCAGGGAAATCTGAATTCAGTGTAAAATGTAAAACAAGGTAGTTGTCGTAGTTTACCGATTCAAAATCGAATGTGTAGTGTTGTACTCTTTGCCATCCCTCTTCTGTAGTAATATCTATATAAAACACATCATTAAGCACCTTGTATATAGCTTCCTGCATGTTTATATCACTCTGTTTGGTTACACCTTTAACCAACTCCATAATTTCATTCTCTATATTCTGATTTATGAAGAATTTGAGTGTCACATTACGTATACCTTCTCTGAGCAATAGCGATGGTGACTGTATAATCATGCCTACACTTGAATTGCTCCTTCCGTTCTGATTACGTCCTTTAGTATCAAACAGGATACCCGGTACCGATTTTACTTCAGCACTTGGTTCAAGGCTTATATATCTGCTAAAATCGGACTGTTTAATAGATGTAGCATAGTTAAGTTCTCCTGCCGGGTCAATCTCATTGTCGTGTTCAATATATAGACTATATACCTCTTCAAGATTCGCGTTGTTTATTATAATATCATCGTTGCTTACATAACGTATATCCTGTTTCAGTTCATTTTTACCTGCATTAAACTCTGTGCCTTTATCAACCTTTACATTGTGCATATTCGGCAACTTGTCCAGCATCAGGTATGCAGAATCAGGGTGAATATCATTTGGTTCTGCTTTAAGTATATTTTTAAGGTAGAACTCAGGATATTCATGCCAACGATTATTAAATTTTTCCGCTACGGTTTTGTAGTTAAATGCATATGCTACAAAAAGGCTTATTGACGGATCAAGATCGCCGCCGGTTGCTATCTCTTCAATATATCTTTCTCTTCGCCGTTTAAGAAACTTTACAGATTCAAGCAAGCTGTAGAATGTTCGTTTTATATGAAACAGCTTGCGTGCAGATCCGGATTTAGCACTACTATCTGCATAGGTCCATATACTTTTAAGAACAGGTTGTTGCTGATCAGGATAATCACTCTTTATTATACCACGAATTACAGATACAGGTTCGTTAAGATTAACTGTTATCTGGTTTTTAATATCATCATAAAGGCTTAATCCTGCATCGTTTATCTCTGAGTATGTAACAAAATCCAGCCACATATCAAACAGCTGTATAAACTTTAATATCATCGATATAAGAATACGCTCTTTGGTCTCTTTTCCTACATAGTCTTTATCGCAGATATCAAGAAATAGTTTCTCCTCCTCCTCTACATCAAACTGTATTATCTGCGATAGTGCAATAAATGCATTTCTGTTCAGTACCTCGCTAAAATAACCCGATTTTCTGTTCTGATAATCGTAGAATATGAGTGAGTCAGCAATGCTCATAGCTTTTGCTGTAAGAGCATTTATATCGGTATTAAATATTCCGAAATACTCAGATATCTCAGCATCTTTGAGTCTCTTCTTTCTACTCAGTCCGTCTTTATACCATGTTCTACTCATCAAGTCTCAGATTTGTACCCTCTTTAAAGTAGAATGGGAAAACCATATTACTTCTGGTATTTGTTAATCTTACTGTATAATCAATTAAAACAGCAAGTTCCCCTTCGTACTCTCTACTATGATCAAAGCTAACTGCATTTAGTGTAATACGGGGTTCATACATCAGAATTGCTTTTGATATAAGATCCTCCATTATTGTAAGTGTGGTTGTATTAACAACCTCAAATACCATTTTATGTATACCACATCCATATTCAGGTCTGTGAACTCTTTCGCCTGGTTTTGTTGATAGTAAAATGATAAGGCTCTGTTTTATATCCTCCTCGTTACTAACCATAGCGGTTTGTTCTCCCTCTTTCTTAAACGAAGGAGGAAATGCCCATCCGGTTCCTAAAAATGACTTATCCCTCATATCTTACTCTCAATATATAAATGGTATTTAACCTCCAATTATCACGTTTACACATCCTAACGTAATTGTTCCGCCATGTGCTGTTGTATCGCCCATCCTTGCTGCCGGTTTTCCGCCAATCATAACTGTTGCCGATCCTTTAACAATACTGTCGGGCGGACCAACACATACACACATATCGCCCATTACAGCTGCTGGTAACTTCCCTATTAATACATTTGGTACACATGGCCCTGTAACCGGACCTCCTACATGTGGTATTGGTGCGGGAAATGCCGGTGTTTGCATTGGGCAGGTATGCATATCTGTAATTCTTGCTGCTGGTGGCATATCTATTCTGTTTAATTAATCATTACCATTGCGCCTTTTACCGTTGTCTGCCCTGAGGCTGATAATTCGGCAGAGGCATTTCCTTTCATTGTAAGGCTTGTATCCGCAGCACCTTGTACTGTCATTCCTTTAACATCTACCGTAGCATTGCTTTTTATCTCTACGTTTGACATTGCACTAATGCTCACCTTACCTTTGGCATCTATCTTAATATCTTTTGGCGATGACATAGATATTCCACTATCGTTTAGTTCAACAACATTGCTGTTCTGATCCTCAAGCTTTATACCTTTGGCATCATCGCTTATTGTAACTGTGTTTTTTCCGGGTGTTAGTATTGTAATAACCTTTTTCTCCTCATCAAACTCTATCTTCATCTTCTCTCGGGTTACAATAGCCTTAGTATTATTCTTTGCTTCAAGTTCATATGGTGGTGTATGTTTGCTGCTATACAGGCTGCCCAATATAACCGGAAACCGAGGGTCATTATTAAAGAATCCAAGTATAACTTCATCGTCAATCTCCGGAAGGAAGAATGAACCGGATTTATCTGTTCCGTAGAAGTTTGATAGTCGCGCCCATACAGAGTTTGTATCGCCATTCAGGATTGGGATATCTACCTGTATTCTGCTCTCTCCGTCCGGATCGCTATCAAGCTTTACAACCTTACCTATCTGTAAACCTTCTATTCCGGGCAGTAAACCTGATGCAGGTGACGAGGTAACATTTGTTTGATCTGTAATAAAATCAGGACTAATTCCTAATCCAACCTTTGTAGTCCAGTTACCCTCTGATATATCCTGTTCAACAGATCCAACATATACATTCCCGTTAAATCTGTCGCCAAGACCATCAACCTCTACAATTGTTCCCGGTTTTACAAGTGAACTACCCTGAAATGTAAGTTCGCCTCTGAACCTTGACAATCCGAATTTAAGAAGCAGTGCATCTGCCCAGTTTTTAAGCATTCCCTCTTCTATTGGTATCCCGCTCTGAAGCACAAATTTATCAACATCAAGTACTTTTGCAAGATCCGATTGCGAGATATTCCCCTGACTGTTAAGCCCCGGAGATGATCCGTCGGCCGATACAATCTTTTGCTCAGAGGGGCTCCAGCTTACAGCTGTTACATTATCAAACTGTTCTTGTGCATCAACCTCTCCTTCAAACTCAATAATATCTTCGCCAAATGTTACTTTTAACACTGCCGAAGAGCTTACTTCCGGAGCCTTTACTGATATCTTTTTACCATCGGGTATTACTACCATTCCGTTGATATCGGCACGAGAAAGTATAAAGTCCCAATCTGTTGCATAGTATTGTATTATCTCTTTATGTTTGTATGATGTTGATCCTACATCAGCCGACAGATCGCCATAGTTACCCAGAATAGTTGATATTACATCGCTGTCTTTAACCTTTTCATAAACAACATTACGTCTGCCTGCCACTGTTTTTACAGCATAGCCTTTGCACTCAATAATAAGTAATGAGTCGCTTGATAACGACAGTTTTATTCCGTGGGTAGTTACAAGACCTTCAAATATAGTCTCTTCCTCATTACTGTATCCTGTCTCAATCTTTATTGCTTTACCCGGTTTAAAAGTATCGTCGTTGCTTAAAGGGATATCCTTATCGGGCATATCACTTGCAAGAAACTGCAATGTTGCACTATCAATTCTGTTTATCTCTGTGTTTACAGTAATTGATACCAACTCAAAATGATCATTTATTTTACTCCCCTCGCTATATACAGTGCACGTAACAAGCTTTGATGAGTTTACAGCAGGTGATTCAGCCATTCTTATTTATTGGTGGAAATAGCAATCGCATTCCCGGTTTAACATTTCTAAAGTTTGTAAGGTTATTTACAGCAGCTATCTGCATACAATATTTTGTATCTTTATATATATCAAAGCACAGTTTTTGTATAGTATCGCCAGCCTTTACCGTAATAAGGTGCGACATATCAGGCGAGCTGGCATTCTTCTCTTTTATCTCCTGATCTACAGAGGTGTATTCAACAAAAGAGAGATCAACATTTGCTCTTAATGGTTCGCCGGATGGGGTAAACAGTACATAATCAACTGTCATGCTTGTTAGTCTGCAATCAAATATCAGTTTTCCCCAAACAAGCTTAATAAACTTTGGCTGATGTATATCTCCCTCGTAATCGTAAACAATATCTTTCAGACTTTTAAGCTGATCTGATACCGTTTTTACCTTTTTACCACCCGGTACAATACCTGTACCATCCATTACAATTTTAAAATCTACCTTCTCCGATCCGTAATCCTTAAACTTGGGTCCCTTCTTTACATCGCCCATGTTTTCGTCGTCAGAGTAGTTTATAGAGTAGCTTTGTTTGTATGTTTCAGGATTAATGAGCACGTCAAACTCACCGGATTTTGATGAGAATCCATTATCTGTAAATCCTATTATTTTAAGTTTTATGAGTTCTGAATTTTCAGCCATTATCTACTCCTTCTCTTTTTATCTTTTTTGTCGATAATTGACTTTACCTCAGATATAATATCTCTCTTGATTTTTTTTATAATCTCAGGAGAGACACCATTCTGACGCCTGTTATCAACTACAGTAGATACAACCTTTATCTCTTTTATCTCAATTGCCATAGTTTAGCCCGATGTTTTATTTCTCTTAACTGTTGTATAACAAAATTCAACCGACTCAATTGCAATCTCATTCTTTTGCGATTCAAATGCCTCTATATCCCACTTTACCGGATATGCGTTGCTGAATAGCCACGAATCTACAATATTGCCCTCAGGATTAAGCAGATTAACCTGAACCGATGATGTAACAAAAGCCTTAGAGAAGTCGCTCTCAAGTGTGGTGCGCAACCAGTTAACAAACTTGCTTTTGGTTGATGCCAACCCACGTTTAAGAACCAGATTACCATGTTTTGCTCTTTTTGGTAACTGATGTGTAAACCTGTTCTCGCCACCTTCTGCTACAGATTCTGTCTCAATTTCTACCCCTATTCCGGAAACCTCTTTAAAGCTGGTTGCCTTTATATTAGGATCGTCAGGAAACGAAACTGAGAAATAGAAGGCTACCGGCGGGTAACCTTCTTTATTTCCGTAATCATTCTTAAACTCAGACATATATTATCCGTTTGCTATAACTACACCCTCATGGGCTAGTTCTATAGTTTCAACAGCAACCTCATTACCGTCAGACTTAAGGTCTGTACTTGTAATTTTTGTAGGCCATGCATTAGATAGTGTCCATGTCATGGTTTCGCTACCACCTTCGTCAAGAAGTTTAATTGTAACTGTAGTTCTCTCAATAGTATTAAGCTTAATCTTATTAAGCCAATCCCAGAACTTGTTATCTTTGGCAAATACACCCTTTTTAAGTGTAACGTTACCATACTTCTTAATACCAGGCATCTTAATTGTTGAGTGCACCGGGTTATCGCCATGACGATACTCTATTATCTGTGCTTCAACATCAAGTCCTGAAACTTCCTGAAATGAGACAACGCCTCCTCCTGAACCAAGATCTACAGAGAAATAGAACTTCGGCAAAGGCCATACATTATCTTGCTTATCTCCAGCCATATCTTATATTCTTTTTTTTGTTACTAATTAATTATGATTTTTGCATTTGTTGTTGGAATGTAATCTCAATGAACTCGGCCGGTCTTGTAATAGCAACCAGAACGGTAATTCTCATTATTCCTTCAAGAATATCCTCAGGAGTCATTGTCTCTCCTAAACCAACATGCACGCTAAATGCATCTTCAGGTGTTGTACCTGCAAGACCACCACGTTTCCAGATACCTGTAAGGAAGTTGCTTATCATTCCTTTCATTGTACCCCACGTGTTTATTACATTAGGTTCAAATACATATGCTTTACTTGCTATCTTAATGCTCTCTTCAAGCATTATCATTGTACGCCTTACATTAATGTATCTCCAATCCAGTGAGTTACCATCCAGAGTCCGGGCTCCCCATACAAGTGTTCCTTCGCCAATAAACGGACGTATAGCATTAATTGCCTTTCCGTTAAGCGGAACATTTAACTCCTCCTGATCGTCATGAGTAATATTTATTGCAGGAGAAACAACAGAGTTAACACTTACATTTGCAGGAGCTTTCCATACACCACGCGTATTATCTGTCATTGTATATATACCAGCCATTGCAGGTCCCGGAGGCATAAGGTTAAGTTTATCCTTAACAGCAGTAAGTAGTGCATTAAACACCGGACTCACCTGAATAAGAACCTTATTCAACAACTCCTTATCGGTATCTGTAAGGTCTTCGCTGAGAATACTATCAATCTTCTCTTGTAATTCAGCTTTTTTGGCCTCATCTATCTCTTTTCCTTCCGGCATCAGCTCATCTTTTATAAGGGTCTGAAGCACGTCTTTGTTAAGAATATTCAGGTAGCTAAGGTCTTTATCCTGAATTATTGATGTATTAATCCATGGATAGTATGACGCTCCAAAATCAAGGAAATTAGTTCCTATATTGTTTCTGAAATCAAGAACGCGATCGCCATCCGGATCTTGTCTGTCTTTATATCCTTCCCAGATATCAAGAATTGCAAACCTGTTCTTCATCTTATAACCACAATGGCTAAGCATTGCCTGATGAACTTTCTGACTGTTTTCAGCATCAAGAAGAGTAGTTTCCGGAGTAACAACCATTGTAGGCTCCTGCTCACGTATAAGCTGATCTATACCCGCTGTCATTTTATCAGAATCAGGATCAGCGGTATAATCTCCTACTGATACAATGTAACATGCTCCTCCTCCGTTTGCATAGAACATAAGCATACTATAATACAACAGATATTTGCCTCCGTCCTGACTTACACTGTATTTCTTCTCTCCTGAGATAAAATCAGGTGTGGTATCGTCGGTAACTTCATTAATTGTGAAACCCGGATCAGGTGCTCCTCCAAAATATGTATGAAACTCTGCCATAGAGGTAATACGCCATGCCTTATTAAGCAACGACTTATTACCATTCATGGCTTTTTCAGTGTGTCCGATAAAAGCAGGAACTGCCGTAGCAACCTCTACTACTGAATTCGGAAAGGCGTTTTTTTCTACAATATAAACGCCGGGTGTTTTCATTGTTCCCATAAATTTAATTTTACAATTAGAAATAAATATATTTTGTCACTACTCTTATATTGTCGTCTACATTACTATCAGAGAAATCAGTTACTGAGGGGTAATCAATTGCACTCTGCAACACACGTTTACTTCCGTTTTTCTCCTCTAACAGATTAATACGGTAATTATAGTTCTCCTTAAGATCAACTATATCCTTTACCATAGTAACATATGATTTCTGTCCGTCTGGCATATCATGTTCATCGGGAGTATCAAATTTTAGTTTACCACTCTCTTCTTCAAGAAATACGCGCTGTTTATCGTTAAATGTGCGTGGTATAAGTATGTACTCCCAATGCGATCTGTTGCAGTTAAACAGAATCTTTACATTAACAACATTGTTTTCTGCTATCTTCTCTGTATCAAATATATCTGACGACAGACTAAGGCTTAGTATTGCAATGCTACCGTTATTAACTTTATACTGTTCATTATCAACTCTACACACAACTACGTCTGACGACTCTGTAACTCCAAACTTAATGGTACGATCATCTTTTATTGTATCTACATCATCGGTGCTAAAGAGGTATTGCAAATGTGGTTTATAGTTTGGCCAGTCGGTATAAAGAAAGAACTCAGGATTGTTATACTCAAGATAGAATTCCAGTTTAGTATCGTTACCAGCTATAACCGTTTTAATTCTCTCAATATCAATATCTGAGTTACGTGCACATATCAACCATCTGTTTTTATAGTCCTGTCTTATAAAAAGTTCGAGATTATGTATATATCGTAAACACTCTTTTGTTGGTACAACAATAATATCTCCGCAACATGCATCACGATAGTAGTCATGCATAACCTCAATTCTGTATAATTCTATAAAATCACTCATTTTTATGTAGTTCCGGTTTAACGTTTTCATTAACATGTCTTACTCCTGAAACCTCTTCAGAATCAATTGTAAGCATTCGTATTTTTCCTACAACCGATGGGTAATAGTGTCCTCCCATAACACTCCACAGGTTAGTAAGCTCCTGATAGTTTACATTAACAGACTCAATGGTTATTTTAATGTTCTTATCTGATATAAAGTATACATTCTTACTCTGAAAGAATTTAATAACGCTTGACAGTACTTTTAACGATTGCAAATACTGCTTGTCTGTATATATTGCTGATGCTATAAAATACAGGTTCAGATGCCATGGCGATGTATTTAACGAGACTGTTTTATCTGATCTGCTCCTGTATGAAGGTGCTATTCCCATTGATGTTTCACGCTCAATATTCAATAAAGAGAGTACAATTCTATTCTGATTTTCAGCTGAGTCTAATCCTGTATCCTGTCCTACGGCTGCAACAACAACCATATCTTCAGGTGTATTATAAATACCTTTCAGATATTCGTTAAGTTTATCAGATAGAGTCTTAAATGAGCTATAGATCATACATATGTCTTTTTCTCTTGTTCTATACTTACTGTCTTCATCTCATACAGAGACACAAACTCCTCAACAGATACTAACTCATATCCTTCTATATCCTGATTAAACCTCACATCATCTGATCCGTATGTCTCTTTCAGTTTATTATATTTGTTCCAAACCTTATTTGTATTACCTGTTGTAATTATACTATACAGTAATCGTTCTATGAGATGATACCTCACTGATACCGTTGTAATACGTCGGTTTATAGCTTGTCTGAACGACTCTAATCTATATTTACATAGTTCATAATCACCCTCAACAATAAGTGAATACATCTCAAGCAATCTCACATTAACACCAACATTATCTGGTAACGAAAACAGTTTTGACTCACCTGCAATAACGTTACGCATATCGCTGTACTTTCCGTTCCAAAACAGTATAAGGCATTTGAAATAACGTAACAATCCTATATCGTTAGGGTTAAGAAATGCTGTACGATCAGAAAGCATATGACCATAAATTGTTTTGCAATCCTCAAGGTATCCATCAAGAAACGATGCCATAAACCTTAGCGTATTTAACTCTTTTCTGTGCTCTGCATTTAATTTGTAATCGCTGGTAATCTTATCAAATACTCTGATATTTTCATCATACAACCTCATATAAACATTCAGTCGCGACTGATATATCAAACATTCAAGTTCAATCTGTTTATAGTCCGGACACTTGCCTCCAACATCGTTATACAGGTCGCGTACACCTTCAAGAGCTTTCTCGTAATTCTGTTCCTTCCACTCCTTTTTAATAATGCGTCTGGTTGGTATAACAACATCACGGTAGTAGTCCTGCATTATAATACCATCTTTGTCATAGCCTCTTTTAAATACCTTATTTGTTTCAAATTTAGAGTCTGCAAATCCGGATAGCTCCATCTCTCCTGCTACACGTAACTCTATAGTTTTAAGGGTACTTAATGTATCATTATACAACATAGTATCGGTCTGTTTTCCAAGAACCGATTCCAGCTTACCCTGTAACTCGTTATAGAGTAATTTCTCGCACATAAATGAGTCGTTATCAACAATTCTGCTTACCTGATTCAGTTTCTTTCTGCAATCGTCGAACATCTCATTTTCAAGATAATATTCTGCAAGAATCAGGTTTCTGTAAAGCATATGTTTACTGTTTTTATCATCTGAATCGGTACCGTTAAGCAGACGGAACAGTATAACCGATTCAATATCGTTTTTCACACGACGTTTAATCTGAGACATAGCACCACTTGAGGTTTCCTGTAACTCATTATTAAACTCATTCTGTGATTTAGAAGTAATACCTTTGAGCTTTTGATAGAATTTCCATCGTTTTGATTTGTTATCAAGCTTAAGCTTATAATACATATCAAGAAACGATTTATCAAATATGCTCAATCTGTCATAAATACTTTTTAGTTTATGCATATAAGTGTGGGTTATGATTCTATATGTTAATTTCGCAAAAATTAATAACCTTTAAAACTATATTTATGTATAAAAAATCACTTTTTTTACATCCATAATCATTGTTATACCATTAAACACCAGCAATATACCTGTACGTAAATTACACACCTATTAGCATACAGGTTATAATAAAACTATATCACGGCTTTTGTACTTGCCTCTTAGATATTTTTACCAAAGGGTATATTGCAGCCAGAGCTATTGGCAACAGTAAAAGATATAAACTGGACGAATTATCAATATTTATAAGAATCTGTTCTCCGGACATATTCTCTATCATAAACATTGTAAGAATAATTATCTCAAGAATTGCCATAAACAGCAGTAACATTACACCTACAGAGTAGTTTTTAACAATTGTCTGAAAGGTGCAAACTCTGTAATATGCCACCGGGCTGATAAGAAAAATTATCAATATTATAACTATTGCAAACATATAATATTCCCAATCATTACTTGGGTTTCCTCGTTTAATAATTGCGGCTATTGAACTATCTCCTTCCTTTGCAGGATTATACTTTAATTTAAATCTCGCCATCAGAAACTGATTATATATACGTCTGAATATTAATGTTGTATCGGTTGCTTTACAGAATATACCTGTATTTGACATATTGAACCCAAACTGACTATAATCAGTAAAATATACACTATCAGCATATTGTAATACACTTGATAAAAAGGGCGTTTCTGTTTTTGCCTGCTCAGGAAAAGTAACACATATATTATATCCTTTACTCTTTGTACTATCTTTAATACTTCTGTTTACAAGCACTATAGATTTCACAAACTGTACAAATGCTCTCTTTTTCTTAAATGAGTAATCCGGAAAGTAGATATTAATACCATTTGGATTCCTTAACCTCTGTTTTCTTCCTGACTCTTTACGTTTACTATCACGATTCATCATCTCAAACATGTTCTCTATACATCGCAATTGCGATGAGTCTGATTCAAGAAACATATCTGTAGCTTTCTCTCCTCTGCAAATCACCATAAGATCAGCAGGTATATGTTTCATATGTTTTGAGTCAAGAATATTTGTATTGTCCCATGAATTTGAAAGATCTGCATTACCATTATACGGATTAACTATATAACCCATATATCCAAATCGCTCTATATTACTTATTTTACCAGTAAACACATTTTTATATGATGCTCCCATCCAGAAAGGATATACCATATAATTATATTTTCTTTTACTGCGTGCCTGATATTTATAGGTATAAATCTCATTATAGTGTTGCGAGAACTTATTACGTATTGTGCTCCACTCCTTAGAGTTTCTATAACCATAAGGTATGTATCTGTCATATGCTTTAAGAAATGGTATAGTCTCTATTAAACTTGGTTCTATGGGTTTGGGAGGTTTTGCTGGTTCTTTCTGTTCTATCTCAATACCAAAACTATTATAATCAGCATAGTATACCTCATCAACAGCCTCACTTATCAGTGAGAGTTTAACCCTGTGTCTTTTAAGTTTAAACGGAAATGTAACATTTATTACAAACATACCTTTGCCATATCCGGTTACATTCTGTCCGTATTCAGATAGTGCATTTACAAATTTCAGTAACTGGTTAGTCTGTTTTATGTTAAACTCCGGAAAGTATATATTAACTCCATCTGCTTTTCTGTACTTCTTTTTTTTACGTTCTATCTTTGAGTAAAAATCTTTTATGCATATTGTCTGAAGAGAATCTGATGATAAAAACAACTCTGTATGTGCTTTACTTCTGCAAAATAGTATAAGGTCTATTGGTATCTTTTTAAAGATATCTGCATCTACAACATTCTCTGTTGCCCATGAATATGTTGTTACAGATTCTCCGGTCTTTCCGTTTAGTATATAGCCCAGATATCCCAGTCTCTTAATAGTTCCCAGTTTTGTATCGGCAGGTATCTCTTTATACTCTCTTCCCATCCAGAAAGGGTATATCATATAGTTGTCTTCAGCACTTGCCAGATGATTAAAATAGTACCCCATCTGATTAGACAGAGCTGGTGTTTTTTTTATGTATTCATCCCACTGTAATAATGTACGATGTTTCATTGGAGCATAAAGGTCATACGCTTCAAGTAGTGTAGCATGTTTGTTTGTTGCTGATATATTACACAGCAAACTGACAATTAGTATTAATGTTATATATACTTTTTTAAGGGTATTTGATATCATTACAGTATAGTTTATGTTTTCAAATTTGGTTAAATCATCTTGCCCTCTTTATATAGTTCTTTTCTAATTCCTTCAAACAGCAGCTGCATATCTATGCTTGTCATCTCTCTTGATACAATCTTTAATGCACAGTACCGTACAACATTTGTCATTGCTCCACCAGACAGCTCATATTCAGATGATATTCCTCTAAGATCAATATCACTATTCTCTATCCACGTTTCAGGCAGCATTCTTTTCCATAACTTGTATCTCAGATCTGAATCGGGTAACGGAAAATATATTACAGATTGAAATCGTCTTGCAAAGGCTTCGTCTATATTCGATTTTAGGTTTGTTGCCAACACAACCACCCCCGGAAAATCCTCAATGCGCTGCAACAGATATGCAACCTCCTGATTTGCATGTCTGTCGTTAGAATTCCCTGCTTGTGTTCGCTTTCCAAATAGCGCATCGGCTTCGTCAAAAAACAGAATCCAGTTCTTATTTACAGCCTGATCAAAGATATTAGCCAGATTCTTCTCTGTTTCACCAATATACTTTGATATTATCATCGATAAATCTACTCTGTAAACATCCATTTGATTTCGTTTACCCAATAGTGTAGCTGTTAGTGTTTTTCCTGTTCCCGGAGGACCATAAAACAGACAACGATAACCCGGTTTTATTATACGGTTAAGCTGCCACTTATCCATTATTGTACTCTTTGCGGCAATCCATGTATTGATATCTTGAATATCGTCTATTACATCGTGCGGTAATACCAAACTATCCCAATTAAGGGGTGTTGTAACACGTTTGGCCGGAAAGCTTATACTATAGTCTGGTTTATGCTCTTCGCCTGTTGTTAAACGTGTAAGGAACTCACCTGTTACCTTAATAGCTCCGCTTAAAAAAGGTTCTCCTGTTCCAACATTATCAACCACAAGTATATTATTCTTAAAAAAGAAGTGCTCCCTGTCAAAAATCTTAAGTAGCTCAAAACGTTTCTCTATATTATTACCTGCAAGTATAAATGCGGCCGTCTCTCCTGTTGGCAAAAATCCTGTATGATTTTTACCAATGCAGCCTCCAAACTCAGTAAACGATCTGTTAAAGACCGTATTTGTAATAAAAAATGTATCAAGAACCTGTGGTCTTATATGTGGCATTACAGACAGAAGCAGAACTATTTTTTCATCGTATGTAAGATTACTATTACCAGCAATTACATCAAGTAACTTGTCATCCGGTTCTTTTATATCATATATAGAATTAACACTGCACTCCTGTCCGAAATAGAGTTTAACAGAAACATCAAGTACTTTCGAGAACCAGTTAATATAGTTCTCAAGAAATGCTCTGCTAACTACTGATGCATCTACTCCATTACTACTTATCTGAACTCCGTTATTATTACTCATAGTTACTCCTTATACATGATTATTGTAAAATCATTATCCAGATAATTATCAATACACTCTACCTTACTACATAGTTTTTTGCAGTATAACAGAATATCCTCTTTATTATACCCTTTAAGCAACACATGGTGACCAAAATTGCTATCCAGCATATTAAATGCAAATGCCTTTTGTGCAATATGAAATAGCCTCTCTATAGTCTTTATATGATAAATATCGTCTGCAACATTATACGACAAAGACTCTGAAGCAAATACATAGTCATATTGAGGGATAAGTACCTTTGAGAAGTCGCATTGATAGAAGTTACATTTGTCTCTGTGTTTATATTTTTCTGATGCCTCTTTTACAAATTCATCATTAATATCAAGTCCGGTGTACATTATTCCATTATACAGTTTGTCCAGATATTCCAAAAATCCAGCTGTCCCGCATCCGGCGTCAAGTACAGAGCTATTATTCAGGTCAGCAATTTTGCTTAGTACAGAGTATCGTATATGCCTGTCTGTATCATATAAATCAACACCCGATTCAATATTATGGTTCTTATTTATATCAGAATATTTATGGTAATGAAGAATTGTGGCTTTTTCTATTAAATTCATGCACTAGTTATGTCTTAAATATATAAAATACAGCTACGTACAATACTGTATAAGATTACTTATAATAAATATATAAAAAAAACATAACTTTCAAAAGTTACTTACGTTAAAAAATATAGTTCATCAACTATAGGTATATAAAAAAACGTGCTGCATAATACAACACGTTTTATTCTCTGTAATTTATCTTTAAGCTTACATAAGGTTTCGTAAACAATTTAACTTTTACATTACTCTCTTCCTAACTCCTTTTTAAGTTCAGCAATTTCACGGGTCATAGATTCTTCTTTTCTGTGCCACTCCTCGTTAGTAGATTGTAACTCCTCCATGTTCTGACGCATCTCCTCTTCCTGACTTGCTAACTCTTCTGCCTGTTCTTTTGATTTTTCAAGCAGCTTAGAGGTATTTATTGCAATCTGAGCCGATAATATTGTTGCTGCTATATCTTCTGCACTCTTCTCTATAAAATCGCGTTTATGCTTTTCTATCTCAGTAAAAGATGCCAACTCAAGTACTCCAAGTAGTCGGTCATCAGACATCATAGGTACAATAATAAGGTTACCAGGTGTTGCATCGCCTAATCCGGAACTTATAGTAATATAATCGTCAGGAATATCCTTCATATATATAGTCTTCTGTTCAATTGCACAGGTTCCTACAAGTCCCTCGCCCTTATGTATCTGTTTCTCTAAAAACTTCTTCCTGTTATATGCATATGAGGCTGTAAGGTTAAACAGATCTTTATCCTCGTTATCAATTATAAATATTCCTCCCTGATTAAATCCTGAATAGTTAATAATCTCTGTTAACACCTCATTTGTAAGAATAGATATATCGTGCTGACTTTTACGTAGTATATCAGCAATATTAGAATATCCTTTCATTGTCCAGTTTCTGTTATCCTCCTCTTCAGCTCTCTTTTTCTCAGCCTCTTTTGCATTAATCAGGCTATCTCTCATATCTAATAACGACTCTCCTAAAACATCTTTATCAGAAGCTCTTTCAAACTCGGTTGTAAAGTCGCCTTTTCCTATATCCTTTGCAAAATCAGAGGTTTTTCTGAGATTAGATACAAGGTTATTAAGTGAGTTTATTATAAGTTTAAACTCGTCGTTAGTTTTGTGTTTTATTGTATCAAGCATTCCTAACGACATATTATCGGTTGCTTTTATTATCTTATTAATTGGTTTTACAATTGAACGCTGAATACTAAGCACTATAACAGTAATAAGGATAAAAATAAGCGACCCTACCAGAACCAAACGTATCGTGGTAGCTTTAAGGGTGTCTGTTATTACATCATTAACATCCTTCTCTGTTTTCTTAAATGTATCAAGATATGTTCCTGTACCAATCCAGTAATCAGTATCTCCAATCATTGTTCCGTACAGTAGTTTTTTTACCTTTCCATGTCCGGGACGTTCATAATATCCGTAGGTAAATCCTCCACCATTTTTTGCCTGATTATATCGTTTAGAATCCGGCAGAGTAGTTCCCTCGTATTTTTTATTTTCAGCTGTATAAGCCACTGTATTTTTATTATACACAAAATAGTATGCCGATTCATCCTCTTCAAATCTTAGATTATCAAGATAGAGACTAAAGAAAGCGTAAAGCGAATCCGGGTCGGTAATATTATTCTCCGTAATTCCTATTGCCAATGTTTTTGCAATAACCTCTGTAGCTGTTTTTACCTTTACTCTCTCTGTAGAGTCAAGCACTATAGCAAATTCATCTGATGCAGAGTCTACTAACCTTTGATTTCCTCTGTAAGATATTACAGCTGCAATAGCAACTGAAATAACAATAGTCCCGATTACAAGATTATTCTTGTGCGAGATCTTTAAGTTATTAAACAGGTTCTGAATACTTTTATTAATTTCCATGAATGCGTGTGTAAATTAGTTTCTATAAACATATAACATAATGCACTTAAAACAATAGTGAGTTATATGTTATATTGTTTACAATTTAACAACAAGCACACCCAACCGGTATAATACATTATATATGTAATATATATAGATCATTTCTCAAATAAATATAGATTCATTTTAAACAAGAATCAATCCTTTTTATACAACTATATGTAGTCAGTAAAAAGTATGGTTAAATAGTAGATTATATTATAAAATGTGACTATTTTCGTGTGTTTATATGTAATATTTAGATTAAATTATGATATTCTTGAAACGATATAGATATATTTTTATACTTATTTTCACGATAACAATTACAGTTCAGAGTTTATCTGCACAGAGGTTATCAGAAAAATCTGTGGTCAGTCTCCTCACATGTTCTTCAGGAACGGAATTCTATACTGCCTTCGGACACACAGCTATCAGAGTTTACGATCCTGTAAAAGGATTTGATCTGGCATACAACTACGGTGTATTCAATTTTAACGATCCTAACTTCTATAGTAACTTTATTATTGGTAAACCAAGTTACAGACTTCAAAGAGAATCTATGACACGGTTTGCCGATTACTACCGATACTTCAACAGATCTGTATATGAGCAAAAATTGAACCTGCCTCTGGAGAAAAGACAAGAGGTTTTTGATTTTCTGCAGGAGAATGCAAAACCAGAGAACATGAGTTATGAGTATGATTACTTCAGAAATAACTGTGCTACAAAGGTTGTTGACGTTTTTGATATTATACTAAAAGATGATATAGTATATAACTACACAGATGTAAACACTGATAATGGTTTCAGAGGTTTAATGAAACCATACATCAACAATCAGATGCCATGGGTAAAATTAGGATCTGATATTATCCTTGGCTGGAAGAGTGACCTAAAGACACATCCAAAGCAGAGTACATTTCTACCGGAATATTTAAGAGATATATACTCAAACTCTCAGATAGATATTAACGGTAATAAAGAGCCTCTTGTTTACGAAGCCAGATTAATATTACCCCGAAAACATGAGCAATCAATAAATATTCCTTTCTACACAAAACCTCTGTTTATTACATCGGTTATTGCATTTATAATCTTAATAATAACATATATTGGTTTCAGGAAAAATAGTTATAGCAATCTTCTTGATAAAACAATATGGTCGCTAAATGCTATTATTGGTATTGCTTTGCTGTTTACGTGGTTATTCACGCAACATATCTACTCTGCATATAATCTTAATCTGCTGTGGTTATCGCCACTTGCTATTGCATTTCTGCATAAAAGAGTATCTAAAATGTGGATCATTCTCAGGTATGCTTTTATTGTTACACTTATTATTGCAACTATAGGATGGAGTCTTCTACCTCAGGAATTTAACAGTGCTTTTTTCCCACTAATAATAATATTCCTTATAAGAGCAATAAAACATGTTAAGATGTTTAAGGCTAAATAATAATCAGATATTAATCTTTCCATCTGACAAATTTAGAAAACAACAATAAAAAGATGAAACGAAGCATGAGAATGGTCATTCACACACACGGAGATGATTATAAATGCGAGTTCCATCTGGCAAATGAAAAAACAATTATAAACTGATGAAACGAAGCATGAGAATAGTCATTCACACACACGGAGATGATAATAAATGCGAGTTCCATCTGGCAAAAGAAAAACAATTATAAACAGATGAAACGAAGCATGAGAAAGAATTTTCACACACACGAGAATGATTATTATGCGGAGTTCCATCTGACCATTAAAAAGAAAAAATAAACAGATGAAACAACTACTTGAAAGTGCTTCGGTATCTAATATTGAACTTATAATAATTGCTATTGTTGTTGTTCTTTTGCTATTTGCGATACTAAGGCTAAAGTTTAAAGAGTGGAACAGACAATACAAAAAACAGCAGAGGCTTAACAGAGGAATTGAAGGAGAGAAAAAAGCAGCCGTTTTTCTTAAAAAGAATGGTTTCAAAATAGTTGAAGAGCAGAGCGAACGCGAATACTATATAAAAGAGAACGGAAAGGATATTAAGATATCTATTATAGCCGATTTTATTGCAAAAAAAGATGGTAAACAGTATGTTGTTGAGGCCAAAACCGGAAAATCAGCACCGCAGATTACTAACTCATCAACACGCCGACAGATACTGGAATATTCTCAGGCATTTGATTGCGATGGTGTATTTCTGCTTGATGTAGACAACAGATTACTTAAAAAAATAGAGTTCCCTGATACCACAAAAGAGGATGACAATGATAACAGAATTCTGTATACAATAGCCGGAGTATTTATTATTACTGCTATAGCACTACCGTATATATATCTAAAAATTGTTATTGGTATTATAATTGCAATAAGGGTTGCACTGTTCTGGAGAAAACGATAAATACACTTTGATAAAAATTGAATAAGCTACTCTCCATAATATTGCTCACACTATTCTGTTATCTGATAACAGCACCATACGTATGCTTTAAAATACAACGCTTTGCCGCACGCAAGGAGGTGAAAACAGCTATTAAACTGGGTGTTCCGGTAGAGAAGCAGATTAAATTCTCATTTACATATAAACAAGCTAATCAGCTAAAATGGACAAAGCCAGAAAAAGAGTTCATGTTTAATAATGAGATGTATGACGTTATAAGGTATAAAGCCGAATCAGATAGTATTCACTATGTATGTATTCATGATGTAAAGGAGTCTAACCTGTTTAAAAACCTTAGCAGATTAACAGATATTTTTCTGGTAAAAGATCCTGTACAGAAAGAGAAAACAAGAAACATTACTCAATTTATAAAATTAAAATACAATGTAACTGATATAGTTAAAACAGTACCATATTTCAGATATGTATGCAAAAATACATTCTACAATAATATATTGACAGAGTCATATATTGGTAATATATTTGTGCCTCCAAAGTACAAACCATATACTAAACAATATTAAACTATTACAAACTGCGTAAAATAATCGTTTCAATTACGGCACTGATAAACAAAACCTTAACCATTTAACACATAATTAAATTCACTGAGGTTTTATTTTCGGAACAATAATTGAAATACAATAAGAAAAAATATAAATTTTAATGAAGAGAGTATTAACAGTACTAACTATTCTACTACTTACCATAACCGTATACGCACAAGAGATTACTGTATACGATAAAACCACAGGTAATACATTACCCGGGGTTTCTGTTTTAAGTAGTAAATATTCTGCACTAACAAACAGAGAGGGAAAAGTTAACCTTGATGATTATAAGGGTTCAAAGTTTATTACCTTCAGAATGCTTGGGTATACTGAACTTACATTTACACCTGATCAGATAATAGAGATGGACTATAAGGTACATCTCAAGGAGTCTGTATTCTCAATAAATGAGGTAGTAGTTTCTGCAAGTAAATGGCAGGAACGCAGACAAGAGATTCCGGCAAAAATTGTAAGTATTAAGCCTGAGCATATAAAACTGGGTAACTCACAAACATCAGCCGATATTATATCTGATCATGGACAGATATATGTACAAAAGAGTCAGTTAGGAGGAGGAAGCCCTATGATAAGAGGATTCTCTGCCAATAAGGTTCTTATTGTGGTTGATGGAGTAAGGATGAACAACGCTATTTACAGAGCAGGAAATCTGCAGAACATTATCTCAATAGATCCTAATACTATTGAGACAACTGAGATTGTTCTTGGACCCGGAAGTGTAATGTACGGAAGTGATGCTTTAGGTGGTGTAATGGATTTTCATCTGCTTAAACCAAGATTATCAACATCAGATGAGATTAGATTTGAGGGCGATGCAATGACAAGATTCTCTTCTGCAAATCAGGAAGGAACATGGCACGCCTCAATAAACACAGGTGTTGGTAAATGGGCTATTGCATCAGCATTCTCATATAGTAAATTCGATGATCTGAAAATGGGATCGAATGGTCCTGATGAGTATCTTAAAAAGCACTATGTAATAAGAGAGAATGGTACAGATAAGGTTATTAAAAATGACGATCCTGAAAAGCAACGATTCTCAGGTTATAGTCAAAGAAACTTTCTGCAAAAGGTAAGGTTTAAACCAAACGATACATGGGATCTTACATACTCATTTATATATACTCAAACATCAGATGTTCCCAGATACGACAGACTTGTAAAGGAGAAAGTAGGAAAACCAGTTTATGCCGAATGGTATTACGGACCTCAGAAATGGATGATGAACAATATATCTGCTACATTTTCGGGAAAAAAGATTATGGCAGATCATATAAGAATGCTTGCTGCACATCAGTTATATGAAGAGAGCAGATATGACAGAAAGTTGAACTCCGGCAAAAAGAGATCGCAAGAGGAGAAGGTTAACGTTTACACCTTAAACATAGATGCAGATAAGAAGATAAACAGTAAAAAGACGTTGTACTACGGGGTTGAAGGTGTTTTTAATACAATAAACTCTGTTGCAATAAAAAAGTCTGTTTTTAATTCATCTACATATCCTACAGGATCAAGATATCCGGATGACTCTAAGTATGCAACGGCTGCACTTTATGCAAACTATAAGTATCAGATGGCTAAAAATCTGTTCCTTATGGCAGGTGCAAGATATAGCTATATAAATGTCAACATACCTAAACCTGAGAACAGTGCTGATTTTCCGTTTCTTACAAACGATGTAAGCATTAATATGGGTGCTCTTAATGGTAGTGCAGGATTGGCATACAGTCCTAACAGCAGCACACAACTTAACCTTAACCTCTCATCAGGTTATCGTGCACCAAATATTGATGACCTGGCTAAGGTGTTTAACTACGATGACGATGCTATTGTTGTACCCAACAGTAATCTTGATCCGGAGTACGCATATAATGCAGAGATAGGTATCACCAAAACACTTATTGATAAAATACAGCTAAGTGTATCCGGTTTCTATACTCATCTTAACAATGCTATAGTAAAAGATGACTTTACATATCAGGGTCAAACTGTTATAACCGAAGATGATGGTACACAGTCTGCCGTAAAGGCTTTAGTAAATAAGGATTATGCTAATATTTATGGCGTAAGTGCTTCGTTAAAGGCTGATTTAACAAACTTTATGTCTCTTAAATCTGATATCACATATACCGATGGTGAAGACAAAGAAGGTAATCCTCTTCGTCATGTATCCCCTCTTTTCGGATCAACACACCTGTTTATAAATAGCAAGAAAGTTAAAACAGATGTCTATTTTAACTATCATGGTGAGGTATCATATGACAATCTTGCTCCGGTTGAGAGAGAGAAACCACAGATATATGCAACTGATGGCAATGGTAATCCATATTCTCCATCATGGTATACAGCAAATATTAAGGTTAACTACTTTGTTACTAAAAATATAATTGTTAATGCTGCACTTGAGAATATATTCGATAAACGATACAGAACATATTCATCGGGTATAGTTGCACCGGGACGTAATTTTATTATTGGCTTAAGATTAAAGGTTTAACCAAACAGTTAATACATATCAAAAAGAGGGGCTATACCCCTCTTTTTTTATTCTTTTAAAGCCTTGGTTATATTATCATTAAGCTTCTTAATATCACCAGTACTCTTCAGATATTTATCAATACGCATATCGCCCATGTTCTGAATCCTGTAACCGGGTAAGTCATTGCCAAAATACAACATTACAATATTATCTACTATCCTCTCTTTCATTGCATGTGGTACTTTATATCTGTTAATCAACGACTCCTGAATACCAATATGTACAATCTCATGTATTATTGTATAAACCGGATTAAGATACTGTTTAAAGCCACCTTTTGTTGTTGTGTAAATTAACACCTCCCCTTTATCCGGATTATAACTTCCGCCCGGACCATAAAGAGTAAGATTAATATTGTATATATCAAACCTCTTAAAGTTCCAGTTATATTTACCATTAAAAAGCTTATCAATCATCCTGTTCAGCATATCAACTCTGTCTGCAACAGCTTTATAACCCATTTTATAATCATCTGCATTATATATGCTATCCTTCATAAACCTTTTCAGGTCAGAGTAATCCTTATCAGTAAGCTTCTTTTTTCTGGATTTTTCCTTAAGTTGCTCAATAATATCACCTTTTGGCAGACCAACACTGTATCTGTTCTTCTCAAAAAAGTCGATATCAATAATTGTTCTCCACACATAATCGGCCTCCGAATCAACTGTGGGAATGTTTACCTTAATTCTATCTTCACACAACACATTACATACTGTTACAAAAAACAGTACAAGCAGTAAGTTTATTTTCATAATAACTATTGTAAAATTTAATCTATAATCTGATAACGTAATCAGAACAAAATTATTAAAGAATTGCTAATATTATTTTTACTGAAACAGTATTATTATATAAAACAGACAAAACCTCACTAATCATGCACAAAAAAAGGAAATCCCGTTACAGGATTTCCCTTTTATAACATTGTGATTTATTATGAATTATGGTGTGTATACTACAATTATAACTAAATCAGAATTTAAAATTCAGCTCAGATTAATCCCCCAGGTTAATCCCCAGACCTCTTGCGGTCTTAAGAAGGTACGAATCTTTCTCAACAAAATTGTAACGACTTATAGC
Source organism: Bacteroidales bacterium (assembly GCA_025210735.1). Taxonomy (GTDB): domain Bacteria; phylum Bacteroidota; class Bacteroidia; order Bacteroidales; family UBA6680; genus UBA6680. The sequence continues at coordinate 48,706 of JAOARD010000064.1, read as the reverse complement.
CTCACTGAATGGTACTCCAATAATCTCCGGATGACGATAAGCAACCATCTTTCCGAAATCTTTATTAAGAACCATCTCAAAAGCTTTAACTCCAAACTGCGATGCAAGAACTCTGTCATAAGCTACAGGCACACCACCTCTCTGAAGGTGTCCCAGAACTGTTACACGAGTATCCCACTCCATTCCGGCATCCTTAAGTTGCTCCTGAAGTTTATAAGCTATACCACCGTACACTTTGTTCTTATACCCTATCTCACTACTCTTTCTATGAACAGCAGTACCATCTTTTGGTATTGCCCCTTCTGCAATAACAATATTAGCAAAACCTTTACCACTATTATCAAATCTTGCATTTATCTTCTCCAGAACCTTATCTACATCATATGGTATCTCAGGTATAAGACAAACCTCAGCTCCTCCGGCAATAGATGCATGCAGAGCAATCCATCCTGCTTCACGTCCCATCACCTCAAGAATCATAACCCTGTTGTGGCTGGCTGCAGTGGTAACAAGTTTGTCAACACCCTCTGTTGCAACCTGTACTGCTGTCTGAAAACCAAATGTAAAGTCTGTTGCCGACAGATCATTATCAATAGTCTTTGGTACACCTATTATATTGCATCCTTTCTCATATAGTGCTTGCGAAATCTTCTGCGATCCGTCTCCTCCAATATTAATAACGGCATCAATACCCATGTAGCTAAGCTTCTTAAGCATCTCGTCCGATCTGTCAACAGAACCCCATGTTCCATCAGGTTTCTTATATGGCCATTCAAACGGACCTCCTTTTGTGGTTGTCCCTAATATAGTTCCTCCTCTGAAATGTATTCCCGATACGCTCTTCTCATCAAGAACCATTATCTCTGTTGGTTCTCTTAATATTCCATCAAACGATTGCACGCTACCAATAACTTCCCAGTCTTTCTCCTGCGATGCACGCTTAACAACTGCTCTGATAACAGCATTTAAACCCGGGCAATCTCCTCCTCCGGTTAGTATTAATACTCTTTTCTTCATATAATATCTTCTTTATACAGATGATATTGTTCTAAGGTGTTAGGGCTAAAGCAAATTATATCATCTGTAATTAATACTTTCTAAAAAATAAATCTCTTCACCGGCTTTATAAAAAGCCACACATCTCTTTAATGCAAAACCTACGCAAAAGGTTCAATACAATGCACAGAAAAAAAAAGAGAACCGCTAAAGTACATAATAAATGTTGTTGAAACAATAATATTCCGAAACAAATAATCGCAAAAAATCAATCAAAAGATATTGTTAATGTAAATTTTTAAAACATTTGATATATTTGTTCGAAAATACTAGTCTTATTACATATATTTGCAGCCATTATTTATTCGCCTATAATTTTTTTACTGTTCACAAATGAAAAAAGCAATTTTTATATTGTTAGCAACAATCTTCACCTCTGCTTATGCACAACAGGAAGATTTGCATAACATTGGCAGCTTAACACTTGATACTCTTATAACAAGAGCTATTGATAAGAGTTACAGTGTTGCAAACAGAGAGATGGAGGTTGAAAAAACAGAGATTGAAAGAAAGACCGTAAGAAATGTTTTCTTTCCTAAGATATCTGTTGGAGGAGGGTACGCTTTTATGAAAGCCAAAACTGATCTGGATTTCACTGTACCTAACATTATTCCTATACTGCCTTACGATGGCAGATACTCTAAAACACTTAACCTTGATGGTGCAAACGTATGGGATGCGGGAGCTGATGCATCCTGGATTCTGTTTACAGGATTTAAAGCTACATACGGAATGAAAGCTCTAAAGCATAAAGCTATGGCACAAACCGAGATGGTTAAGGTAGAGCGATCGAAGGTAATAAAAGAGACAGTTCTGTTTCATGACAGATTAGCTGTAATAAGACAAGCAGAAAAAGTGCTTCAGGCAAGTGCCGACAGACTTGCTGAAGAGACAAAAATTGCAGAACGAGCTCTAAAAGAGGGATTGATTACAGCATTTGCTTTAAGAAAGATTAAGATTGCATCGTTAAAACTAAAATCTAAACAGATTGAGTTAAGAGGAAAAAAGGATCTTGTTCTTATAAGACTAAATCAGCTTACCGGAGTAACAAAAGAGAAGCTGAATACAATGAAGGTTGATTTTAACCTGTGGGCTGGTGTAGAGAGTGATAATGCAATAGATAACAGACCGGAGGTGCATGCACTTAACGAATCAATTATTGCAAAAAAATATAAACTAAAATCTACTTACTCAGGTTATATGCCAAAAGTTGTTGCCTTGGGTACAGTTCGTTATGCCAAGATATCAGAGAACAGAAGCAATGGCATTGAAGCTAAAATTAACCCTGTTGCAGTTGTTGGTGTAGGATTAAGATGGACACTATTTGATGGATTTCATACACATCACAAATCGTCGCAGGCAAAACTCGATTTACTGGAAGCACAAAACGATCTTGATAATGCTAAAGAGCTTATGCGACTAAACCTGTCAAAAACAATGGTTGATTATAACGTTGCATTAGAGCAGGTTGAGTTAAAACATGAGGTTAAAGAAGAGGCTAAACACTATCTGAGAATCTCTATTAAGGAGTACAGAGAGGGTTTAATTAAGATATCAGAGAGATTAGAGGCAGAAACTCAGCTTCAGCAATCTGAACTGGAATACCTGAAAGCTGTTCAGAATCAACGTATGATGACACTTAATATGCTTGAAGCTACAGGTAAACTTAATATAGGACATATGCCAATAAATTAATAATTAGGATCTATTAAGCAGGCATACATCGGGGTTGGTGGCAGCCTGATAAAGGTTGCGCCCCCCTTATACAAACAGACAAACTATAATTATGAGAAATACAATAATATTTATAATAGCAATACTGACACTTAACGCATGTCATAACAAGGTAAAATACCAAAACGTAGGAAAAGTAAAAAACGACGTTGTATCTGTAGCTTCAAAGGTTCCGGGAAGGGTAATTAAATATATGGTAAGCGAGTCTGATTATGCATCTAAAGGCGATACACTGGCTCTTATTGATATACCAGAGGTTGAAGCTAAACTTAAACAGGCCAAAGGAGCTCTTTATTCAGCTGAAGCACAGTATCAGATGGCTCTGAATGGTGCAACAGAGAATCAGCTTAAACAGATAAATGCAAAATACGAAGCTACAAAGGAGCAGTATGAGTTTGCACGTAAGTCATACAACAGAATAAGCAATCTGTATACAGATTCACTTGTATCGGCACAGAAACATGATGAGGTTTACATGAAGTATCAGGGTGCAAAAGCTCAGTTTGAGGCTACTGAAGCTCAAAGAGAAGAGGCAATGAAAGGTGTACGTAACGAGAAAGTTAAGATGGCATACGGACAGATGATGAGAGCCGAAGGTGCTGTACAGGAGGCTACTGTAGCATTTAACGAAAGATATGTTGTTGCACCAAAAGATATGCAGATACAGACAATTGCCCTACGTACAGGAGAGCTTGCTTTACCAGGTTATACACTATTCACAGGATACGAGTCAAACTCAACATATTTCAGATTCACGTTACCAGAGAGTAGTGCGGTAAACTTTAAAACGGGTATGCAGGTTACTGTAAACATCCCTTTTGAGAACAGAGATGTTAAAGGTACAATATATCAATTACGTCAACTACCGCGATATGCACAGAAGGCAAGTGCATTCCCAAACTACGAGTTAGGCGAAGCTATATATGAAATAAGGGTAAAACCAGCCGATATGAACGTTGCAAAAGATCTTTTAACCGAAACAACAGCTATTCTTAATAGTGTTGCTAAAAAGTAATTATACAATGAAAAACTTCTGGCAACTATTACTAAGGGAGTTCAGACAGATATTCTCAAACCGGGTTGTTCTGGCAATATTCTTTGCTGCACCAATATTTTATGGTGTACTTATGGGATTTGTATACAGAAAAGCACAAGCCGATAACCTTCCGGTTATGGTGGTTGATCTTGATAACTCCCCTATGAGTATCCGTATTATTGATGCAATAAACGATAATACTCAGATTGAGGCTACCAGCGTTAAATATTCAGGTGTAGATGTAAAAGAGGAGTTCAGATCAGATAAATATGTGGCTGTTGTAACTATTCCTGAACGTTTTGAGGGAGATCTGCTGCAAGGCAAACATCCGGAGATAAATGTAGATATAAATACATCGAACATACTTACAGCAAACTACTCTGCCAAAGCACTACAGGTGGTTTTTGGTGTGTTAAATGCTGGTATAGAGATAGAGGCTCTTAAAAAGAAAGGTTCTACACCACAATATGCTCTTGAGAAGTATGAGCCTTTTAAAGCAAACTATACCAGATTCTTTAACCAGAGTGGTAACTATATGACATTCCTGTGGCCCGGAATGATGGGTACAGTAATGCAACAGGTATTTCTGTTGGCTGTAGCTCTCTGTTTTGCACGTGAGTTTGAAGAGAAAACACTTGGCGAGATATTAAAATATAAATACAATGCCCTGCAGATAATGATTCTTAAAGCAGTGCCATTCCTTATTTTAGGAACACTGGTATGGGGTGCTACAGCTGTTATGTTCCCTATATTCAAGATCCCACTCACAACATCATACGGATCTATAATATTTGCCGGATTTATATTCACCCTATCAATGATATTCCTTGGCTTTGTGGTTAGCATAATAATACCAAACCAGTTAAAAGCAACAGAGATATTAATGGTTATTGCTGCTCCTAGTTTTATTCTGAGCGGTTATACATGGCCAACATATCTTATGCCCGAAGCTGTACAGTATTTTGCAAACTGCATACCATTAACACATTTTCTCGAACTATTCAGAAAATTAACATTCCTTAATGGTAGCCTATCAGATGCACACAACGAGATGGTTGCACTTGGGCTGATAGCAGGCGTATCTTTTATAATAAGTATCACCATTTTATCATTCAAAATCAGAAAGATAAAAGCAACTTTAGAGGACTAAAATTAACATTCAACATACTATTAATTAGAGGTGTTCAAACAAGAGCACCTCTTTTTTGTTTATGTGTTAATGCACATATGATTATTATTACTAAAGAGGGTATATATCTAATAATATAAATATGTAGTATTTTTTATAATTTATTTAAAAAAAAAACTATTTTTGAATCCAACAATTCAAAGTAACTATACAAATAATTATGAGGAAAAGACTTATATCTTCATTATTGCTATTAAGTGCAATAACTTTTCTTGCCACTGCACAGGTTCTTAAACCTGTTAAATGGAAGTACAACTCTAAGAAAGTTGCAGATAAAGAGTACGAGCTTACATTTGAAGCTACTCTAGAGACAAACTGGCATCTATACACAATGGATCTGCCTGATGGAGGGCCTGTTCCTACAAGTATTATTTTTGAGGAGCCTAATGGATACGAATTAGTTGGTAAAACTGAACAGCTAAGTGAGATTCATAAGATGTATGATAAGACATTTGAGATGGATATCACATACTTCTCTGACAAAGCTCTGTTTAAGCAGAGAATTAAGCTTACTACAGATAAAAAAGTTAATGTAAAGGCTATTATTGAGTATCAGGTTTGTGACGATGCTCAGTGTCTGTTTCTTGATGAGGAGAAGGTTTTTGTCTTTAACAAAGACGCAGAAGCTTTAGCTGTAAAAAAAGATGAGAATGAGATAAAGGAGCAAAAAGAGAAGGCAATAGATGCCCTAATAGAGAAATCAGAAAAAACAGAAGTTGATGTACAAACATCAACCGACGAGAAATCTAACGCGTCTCTTTGGTTTATATTCTTTGCAGCTTTTTTAGCTGGTCTTTTTGCAATTGCTACACCATGTGTATTCCCAATGATACCTATGACAGTATCGTTCTTTATGCATGGTAGCGAGAACAGAGCAAAAGCTATTCGTAAAGCACTGTTTTTCGGATTCTCAATTATAGGAATATATACAATAGTAGGTACTGTGGTTGCTGTAACATTGGGAGCTTCATTTGCTAATCTGTTGAGTACACACTGGATACCTAATATGATTTTCTTCCTGATATTCATAATATTTGCAGCATCATTCTTTGGAATGTTTGAGATTACACTGCCATCATGGATTGCAAATAAATCAGATGCTCAGGTAGATAAAGGGGGTATATTCGGACCATTCTTTATGGCACTAACACTTGTAGTAGTATCATTCTCATGTACAGGACCATTTGTAGGTTCTATTTTAGTTGAGTCAGCAACAGGACAGGTAATTGGGCCTATTATAGGGATGTTAGGATTCTCATTAGCATTTGCATTACCATTTACAATATTTGCAATATTCCCATCACTATTAAGTAAATTACCAAAATCAGGAGGTTGGCTAAATACTGTTAAGGTTGTATTAGGTTTTATTGAGTTAGGATTTGCATTTAAATTCCTAAGTGTTGTAGACCAGACTTACCACTGGGGATATTTAGATAGAGAGATATATATTGCTATATGGGTAGTTATTGCTACTTTATTGGGAATGTACCTACTTGGTAAATTAAAATTTGCTCATGATAGTGATATTCCACATATTGGTGTACCAAGACTATTCTTAGCAATCGCATCATTTACATTTGCTGTATACCTTTTCCCTGGTATGTTCGGAGCACCATTAAAAGCTCTGTCAGGATATTTGCCACCACAAACAACGCACGATTTTGATATTAAAGCTATTGTAAGAAACAACTCAATAGTGATGGATGGCAAAAATGGAGAATCAGGGTTATGTGAGAAGCCTAAATACTCTGATTTTCTACACTTAGAACATGGTTTAAAAGGATATTTCGACTACGAACAAGGGTTAAAGTGTGCTAAAGAGAAGAACAAACCTGTTTTCATTGACTTCACAGGTCACGGATGTGTAAACTGTAGAGAGATGGAGGCAAAAGTATGGTCTGATCCAAGAGTACTTAAAAGACTTAAAGAGGATTTCATTATAATTGCTCTGTATGTTGACGACAAAACCAAGCTACCAGAAGAGGATTGGGTTACAAGTACCGTTGATGGTAAGGTAAAGAAGACGCTTGGTAAAAAGTATTCAGACTTCCAGATATCAAGATTTAACGTAAATGCTCAGCCATATTATGTGCCTCTTGATACTAACGGAAAACTACTTGTTGATCCTCAGGCATACGATCTTGATGTAGATAATTTTGTAGAGTTCCTTGACAAAGCACTTGAGGAGTTTAAAAAGAGACAATAATTTAATTAAGATATTTTGTTATAAAGTTCAAGTATTTGAATATTTCAGTTTGTTCAAAGGGAGTTCGCTAAGAGCTCCCTTTTTTTATATTACACTATAGGTTAAAATAGATCACACACAGTAAATAACCAATTTTGTTACTCCCTAAACATCACAATTTACTATCTGTACAGATAAATATTACGGTGTTTATTGCTGTTTATACAGTCTATTAATATCTTTACATATACAACACCGTCTATCTCATAAAACAGATAAACTAAAAGTATATCAAACATGTATCTTATTAAAGGAGTTGATCTATCTGCAATTAATTTGCTACTAAATATACCTGTGGGGTTAGTAGTTCTGTTTTTTCTTATCAGATTAAGCAGGAACTTTGGCAGATATATTCCGCTAACAATATTTGTAGCTATAACCATTATAGAGCTTGCCATACAAGCCTTAACGCAATATTACTTAAAAGATTTTTCATCGTTACTGTACATTACAGAGCCATTCTCTATGCTGTACGGAATGCTGATATATATGTATGCAAGAAATCAATCGGAACGTAAGTTTATACTTCGCAAAACAGATATACTACTAATAGTTCCTTTTGTTATTGCTATACTGTCGTATCTGCCTTATTATATATTGCAACCAACAGAAAAACTTGTTGATTTTAAACAGTACGGTACACTTGTTTCAGATATATCAGAAAATATCTGGGAGTGGAACTTTGAGATAGTATTAAATACCGCCTTTCTTATTGCTGCATTAAATGAGCTTAAGAAGTACAATAGCAAGATTAAAGAGCAACTGTCTGATATTCAAAAAACAGATCTACATCTTACTCAACTGCTTATTAAGGTATCATTTATAACATACTTTGCCGAATTTATAGTTGTATATATGACCTTGTACGGATTTGAGCACTACAAAATACTATTTCAGATATTCTATCTGTTATACTCTGCTACTATACTACTTATTGGTTACGATGCTATAACCTCTAACAAATATATTAACCAGCTAATTGACGCATGGGGCAGCAAAAAAACAGATGATAAGCAGGCTGTGAAGTATGCAAAATCTACCCTAACAGACACTCAGGCAGAGGAGATAAGCAAAAAACTTACAGAGTGTATGGATAATGAGAAACCATACCTGAAACCACAACTGCGAATTAAAGATATGGAGAGTATTACCGGAGTAAACTCGCATCAGATATCGCAGGTTATTAACGATGTGTTTAACAAGAACTTTTACGAGTTTGTTAATGCCTACAGAGTGAACGAGGCTATCAGAATTCTTAATAACAGGAAGTATATAAACTACACATATAGCGCAATTGGATTTGAGGCTGGCTTTAACTCAAAATCGGCATTCTATAACTCATTTAAGAGAGAAACAGGCAAAACACCAGCACAATACAGATCTGAGAATATAATGCATAACCAGATAAACTAAGAATAACATTTTGAAACACCAACCTATCAAACCGCTATATTGTTTATTAATTGCTCTAAAGTTCAAATTTACTAAACCGTCCCGCATTACCTATATTTATTGTTGGTGGTAGTTATTCTATCAACACGGTATCACCATTAATTTTTAAAGTCTGATGAATAGTTGTCTTTATAGTATCACTTGATTCCGTAAATTGGTTCTTTTGGCCTTCAATAGTATTGTTAATTACAATATTTTCCTTCGATTTTGACTTTTCTCCTGTAAAATCTTTTAAATGTAAAACATTCGTTTCTGCTAAAATCCCAACAATTAGCAGTAATCCTAGAATAGTTATAGGAATCCAAAAATATTTATTCAACGGATTTAGAACATGAGTATTAAAAAAGTAATGAATCAGCAATGCGAAAACAGAAACAGATGCAGTAAGACCTATTATTAACAGTATTGCAGATAAAATATCTTTTGCAGACGCAACGATATTTACATTTATAATCAACAAAGCAAGAACAGAAGAAAAAATACCAATTACCTCAATATTTCTAGTTGATTGATTTTTTATATCTGTTTTTATTTTCGTTAATTCTTGAGTGGAACTATTTATTCTATTCTCAAGAGCAGTTTGCTGTTGCTGAATGTGATTCAAATAGTTTTGAGTAACAGTATTTATCGGTTGTTGTGATGTTGAAGTTATACCTTGTGAACCTGCTGTTGAAGATGTACCACCTGTTGAACTGCTAGAATTATTATTTGCCATAATTAATCTAATTTTTTCTTTAATGTGAACTCTTCACTCATTTCATAGAATTTATCTATCAAACTTTTCCTGTCATCTTTTACTAATTCAAGTATGATTTCATTCAATGTGTTTATATCTCGTCTTACAAAGCATCCTTTTTGCCTTTCCTTTTTGCCATCTAGCTTTAAATCAACCCTTTCTCCAAACTCTAATTGCTCAATATTATTACATTGTTTACTTAAAACTTCCTTTTCTACATTAATTCTTAGATTGATTTCTTTTAGCTCAATTTCTTGTAAATCCTCAGCTAACAATTTTTTTGAATCAATTACTTCCTTTTCAGTAAAATATGTTCTAACAAATCCTATTCTCCTTATTTGAATCCCAAGCGAACGATAATCTATGTTATTAAAGAATTCAATATTTTCGTTATAGCTTTCAACTGTATTTAAAAACAAATCAATGCGATTTTTTGAAGCCTGAATTCTACAAGACTTAAATAGTATTTCAAGTCGAGGTAATTCACTTGGTGCAGAGTTATCAATTGGTATGTAATTTAACCTTTCTGGTTGTCCAAACGCTTCTTGAATAAGAATAGAAAGCTTTTCTATAGGTTTATTGTAATCTTCTTTTAAGAAAAAAGCTACTTGTATATTTATTGTATCCATTTTTATACTTTATTTTTTTCAAATATCAATTTGCTTCATTACTTGTCAATGTTTCGTCTTAATTACCGACAACGACTAGGCTATTCAAAGTGTGCCTGTGTTTCGCCTGAGGCAGGCATATTGCATATAAGCAATTGTTATGGGCTTTAATTATTTAAGTTTAGATAGTTGTCTTTCCACCATGAATAATCTGACAATTTATATAATAGAGGTTCAAGCGACTCATCAATATCTTTTTGCGCATCAAATGTGCACAACGAAGATAACATCTCAACCATTGTTCTCATCTTTATAAGAGAAACTACATACCCATCAGAAATACTTTCAGGAAGTTTTTCTCCATTAAATGTTTCCCAAATTTCATCGTCTGTTAAGTCCTTTTGATTCTCGTAATATTTATTGAATACCTTGATTTCATTAGTCTGCATAGCATATTCTTTAAAAATCTTCAAATCTTCTGGACTCAGAGAATTGACAACAGCCTGGTATTGAAAATCAGATATAAAAATTCCCATAGGAGGACTAAACCCAAATTTCCTCGGAATATCTTTCGGATTAAACAATGCTGGTTTTGTAATGAAGTAAGACCATAAAACAGTAGTTAATGAACTATTTAAATTCATCCAAAACACTATTGTATCTACAGAGTATTCATGTCTGAGCTTACCACTACCTCTGATAGAATCAATCGGTTTATATGCATGGGAAGATTTATTTGATAGTGATTTTAGCAACATCTGAATTCTCTTCTTAACAGGCTTTGATATTTCGTCTTGTGGTAGAAACTTATTTGACATTTTTAATGCCGAAATACTTACCCCATTTTTAAAATATTCCTTTAATGGTATAAAAGAATTCTGCTTTTCACACACATATTCAAAATAACATTGTTTAATATTGAATTCCACAAATGTTCTTAACAGGTGTTCTGCTGCAGATAGGTAATTATTGAACCCACAATAAAAATATTCTCTTAACAAGTGTAATCCTTCATAGAAAAAATAATTTCTTGACCCCATTACGTCTTTGTCTACATGATCATATATAGCACCACTTAAAACATCTTGAATATTGGTTAAACAAATCAACTTCCATTTAAGACTTTTATATAAATCTTGATATGGAAACTCGTTATCTTGCTCAAGTGTTTCGATAATAGCAATTCCTTCTTCCGAAAACCTATTTTTATTTAAACTCAATATGCTAAAAATTGACATTTTATCAATATCATCTTTGTTTTTAACAGATGAAGCAGATGAAACAAGAGATGTTTCGTTTCTATTAGCGATAATTTTATCTAATATTTCTTTATGTCTATTCATTGCTTTTTATTGCCCAATAACGTCATGATAAACCAACCAGTTCAGTTTATCAAACCAATTCGTGTAGTTGTTTTTATTGTTCTAACAAATGTAATTAATATTTCTTGTAATCCTTTATTTAACGCATGTTATTACGTACTTCAAAATCATTCCTCATTTAATAGCTTTAGTTGGAGTTAAGAAAATATCTCTTTTATTGATACTGTCATTTCTTAAAATTGATTTACTTTTATACTTTACAAGATTGAATATTATGTCCTACAACTTTGAGTTAATTGAGAGATACTTCAGAAACATAGATAATAGAGATTCGTTACAGGTATTATCTGATAAAACATGTAACGATCTGGATATGCAAGAGTTGTTTATGTATTTAGACAGAACAAAATCTAAAGTTGGGGAACAATATCTGTATAATAAACTCAGGAATATTCCAAAAGATGACAATAATCAGAATCTGAAAGAGGAGATTATAGAAGAACTTACCAATAATAATGAACTAAGAACCAACACACAAAAAGAGCTAAGCAAATTAAACAAAGACGATGCATACTATCTTTCATCGCTATTTCAGGAACCCCATATGAAACCTCCAAAATGGTTTCCGGTTGTTAAGATATTATCTGTATTGAGCCTGATATCACTTATTCTTTTACCCTTTAACGTACATATGATATTTGTAGTTCTGGCAATATTTATTGTAAATCTTGGACTACACTATTGGAACAAAAAAAATCTGTATCAGTATCTGGGATCGATACCTCAACTACTTAAGCTAAAGAGGGTGGCAGTAAACCTGAACAAAAACCTATTGCTTAGCAGGTTAAACCCTAAACTAAATGAGTCTGTAAAGATAATTAATCAAGTACGCAACAGGATGTCGTTCTTTCAGCTTGAAGCACGTTTACAAAGCGACTTTGAGGCTATTGTATGGGCTGTTCTTGAGCTAGTAAAAACAATGTTTCTGCTTGAACCAATATTACTATTTAGTATCCTGAAAAGATTAAACAGCAAACAACAACAGATTGAGGATCTGTTCTGCTTTGTTGGCGAAATTGACTCATTAATATCTATAGCATCGTTAAGATATGAATCAGACAGATACTGTTTACCTATAATAGAAGGCAACAAGATAGAGGCTAAAGAGGTTTATCACCCGTTAATAGATGGTTGTGTTGCAAACAGTATAAATGTTGATGACAAATCGGTACTGCTAACAGGTTCAAACATGTCTGGTAAAACTACATTTATAAGGAGCATAGGTGTTAATATTATAACCGGATTAACTCTAAATACCTGTTTTGCAAAATCAATAACTATACCCCGTTTAAAACTATTCTCTGCAATACGCATAAGCGACGATCTGATGAACAGTAAGAGCTACTATTTTGAGGAGGTACTAACTATAAAAGAGATGATCTCGGATAGTCAGGATAATACACAATCTATATTTCTTCTGGATGAGATATTTAAAGGAACAAATACTGTTGAGCGTATTGCTGCTGGTAAAGCGGTTCTCTCCTACCTCACAAAAAACAGTAATATTGTATTTGTATCAACACACGATATTGAGCTGGCAGATATGTTAAATATGGAGTATGACCTGTACCACTTCAGTGAAAAGGTAGATGATCAAAACATAGATTTTGACTATAAACTTAAGCCGGGTAAACTCAGGAACAGAAATGCCATAAAAATACTTAAGCTAAATGGTTATCCTACAGATCTGATTAATGAGGCTATTGAGATTTCAGAACAGATAAGTTCTGAAAAAGTACCCGTTTAGATAATTGCGATATGAGTATAACACAGCCGATATATCCAAAAAATAATTTTAAGATAGTTCATTGTATATTTTATATCGGTTAAACAATTAAAATCGATGTTCCCGCTATAATTTCCTGACAAGTTGTCAATACAGGTAATGTTCAACGAATTGAAAAATCCGTAAACGATTTAAAATCGACCTTTTTTATTGAAAAAACATCGATTTCACAGTTTTTTTTGAAGTAAAATAAAGCCGGAACTCCAATTCCGAGACATTTTGTCAGTTTTTTATAGAAAAAAGTAGGCTTAAAATAGTTTTGTCGATATAAAATATTGCGGAAACATCGATTTTACCAGAGATATGGTATCAAATTATTCAGGGAACATCGTTCAATTTTTTTTACGCATCAAAAATGTAGAAAAAAGGTCTGTTTGAATCTCAAAAATCATCTTTTTCAGGTAAAAAAGTATCTTTTAAAAATTTTTAGAGACAAAACAGTAGCTGAAAAAACATACTATAAATTCAGATTAAGAGTAAAATATTAAAGAAAGTAATCTCAAAAAAACTTTATTGTAATAACCCGTAACATAAAATAGAGAAACACAATTACAGAACTTTAATCATTATTTATACAAACTGACATACCTGAGTTTATTTATATAAAACGGACATTTCAGAATCTGCTTATCTTATAAATACACATATAATACTATGCATTGAACCAATTCTGCTGGCTATTGTTTATAGGATATTTAAAACTAAAAGAGGAGTAAAAATGGAAGAGGATCAGGTAATATGTTCTTGTATGAATGTTACTACAAGTGCAATAGTAAATGCTATTAAAAAAGAGGGACTGACAACTCCTGAACAGATTCAGGATGTTACACTTGCTGCTACAGCATGTGGTGGTTGTCAGGATTTCTTAGTAGATATATTAGACGAGGTTAATGCATAGTTAGAACTTTTGTCAAAAGCAGGAAGATCTCCCTTAAGCAAGGAGATCTTTTTTTTTGTAAAAATTTTTGAAAAGGTAACATAGATCAACCTTTTTTTGGCTGTATTCGGGATAATTTAAGGTAACTTTATTTATGTAGACGTATTGGCAAAATTATTAGTGTATAATAGATAAAAGAAGTGTAAAACCATCTTCTATATATCATATTTAAAGTAGATTAAAAGACATGAAAACAAAAGTTACCATTATCTTACTGTTTTTACTTGCGGTATTAATCAGCTGTAAAAAAGATAATCAAGAATCGGCAAACAGATTAAAATTAGTTGATTACAAAAAAATTGACTCTAAAAGCATACAACAGAGCAGCGATATGATAAATATATTCTCGCTCTACTCATCAAAGATTAATGATATAAAGTCGGAGATAAAGTACAATATTGATATATATAAGGTTACTTATAAGACTACATATCATGGTAAAACTATTACGGCATCCGGCTTGATATCTGTACCTCAGACAGATGAAGAGGTTCCTGTTCTCAGTTTTCAGAACTTTACAAATACTCTCTACTCTGAAGCTCCGTCAAAATCTCCTAATAATATTGTTTATCAATCTATGACAACTATTGCATCAATGGGGTATGTTGTTGCAATAGCTGATTATCCCGGATTTGGAACATCTGAATATATTAAGCATCCTTACATGCTTAAAAATGAAACAACACCTTCGGTAATTGATATGCTATATGCAGCAGAAGAGATAGTTAAGGAACAGAAAAAGCATATTAATAACAATCTGTACCTTATTGGGTATTCGCAAGGTGCATGGGCTACAATTAATACCTTACAATATCTGGAAACTCAAACAGATCATTTTAAGGTTAAATGTACTGCTGCAGGTGGAGGTCCTTATAATCTGAATATTATGCTGGATTATATAATGAGTAATAATGAGTACTCAGAACCATATTATATTGCAAATTTGCTTAATACATACACAAATAACTACAATCATAATTTCAATCTGAATACAATTTTCAGGTCGCCTTATAATAGAAAAGTACCTTCGCTATTTGACGGTTATCATTCAGGTAACCAGATAAACAGAGATTTATCTACCAATGTTAAGAGTCTGTTTACTGATAGTTTTTACAAAAAGAACTATAAAGACAGTTATATAAAGAAATATCTGACAAGAAACAGTATTGAAGATTGGGAGTTACATTCAGCTATAAAACTTTATCATGGTGCTGAGGATATCAATATACCGCTAAAAATGATGTTTGATGCAGAGCATACACTCAAAAAGAGTAGTTCTGATAACTCGTCTGTTGCTACCGTAATACTTGAAGGCGAATCGCATAATTCAGCAATGTTGCCCATGATAATTGATGCTATATTATGGTTTAACAGCACCAAACACAATAGTTAAGAACAGGTTTACAAATATTTATAACATAAAAATACCCGATTGATTATATCTGTCAACCGGGTATTTTTGTTTAATTATCTGACTAGGTTTTATAAGTCTATGGGAATGTAGTAATACTACACTATTTCAACTTTTTCTCTTCTTTCTGTTTTTTTAACTCTTTTTGTGGCTTCAGTTTCTTCTTACTTTTTAACTCCTTCTGCTTTTTAACCTTCTTCTTGCTCTTAACATATATTGTTGTATTATCATCGTTGTTATTCAATACTTTTTCATTAATAAATGAATCTACAGCATCAATAGATAATTCTATATTATCAACAACTCTCTCCATATCAATATTCTCTACTGCAAATTCTATAACATCAGCAATATGCTCAACATCAACACGCTCTACAGCTGTCTCAACAGTTCTCATAACTTTATCTACATTAACCGCTTTGTCTTTATGATATTCTACACTCTTCTTAGAGTTCTTAACCCTCTCCAACTCTCTTCTTGCCTCTTCAATTTCGTCAAGTTCTTCCTTCTCAATCTCTACCTCTTCAACAATTTCTAAATTATCTTTTTCATATCCAACTTCATGCTCAACTTTCACCCGGCTCTTTTCTAACTCCTCTTCAACTCTTTCAAGCTCAGCTTCAATCTTCTCTTTATCAACCTCCATCTGCTCCTTAGCCTTCTCTATCTCTTTCTCAGCACGTTCAATATCCTTCTTAGCTCTTTTAATGTCTTTTCGGGCTCTCTTAATATCTTTATCTGATACTTTATCAACATCGGTAATATGGTGCTCATATTTATGATAATCTTTTTCAGGTATTACCTTGCCATTAACTTTAATCTTAACAACCTCACCATCAGTCATCTTTACATATAGCTTATCACCATCAACTTTTTTATGTATAGTGATATTTGATTTTCCATTCTTATTCTGTATAACTATCTTTTTAGATTTAACCACTGTTTTACCATCATCATCAGATAGGTATATATGCTCCCCATCGTCATTAACAATATATGCATCATGATCCTTCTCCTCAATTACTTTCCCGTTAACTATAAGCTCTTTTACATTACCCGTTGACATTGTTACCGATACATTATCGCCATCGCTTATATTACGGAATACCTGCTCATTATCAGAATCAGTGTGAGTTACCACAACAGATTTTGTCTGAACATATTTACCATCGCCACTGGTTAGGGTCACACTATTGTTGTTTATATCTCCGGCATACTTATCATAATCCTTCTCATCAATTACTTTTCCATTAATAACAAGCTCTTCAATCTTACCATCTTTCATCTTAACCTTTACGTTATCACCAGATTTTATTTTAGATGAAGATTTCTTTATATCCGATTTAGCAGTAATTTTTTTCTTTTTCTTCTTCTCTTTATCACTTTTAGTACTACTACTGCTTGTACTTGTTGATGTAGAAGTAACTATAGTATGCTGATCAGTTTCAGCTATTGACGGTTCTTCATCAATGTATTTCTCGTTATTAGTTTTATCATTTGTTGTAAAGGCCAGTGTAGTACAAATTAAAATTAGTGCTACAGGTAATATTATTTTTTCTCTTATACTCGTTTTCATATTGGTCTCTTTTAATAGTCGCGATATACGCAAATACAACTTTTCTTTATTACCTGAGAACGACAGAGCTAAGTATGGCTTTACATTACTATATTCAACAACAGATGCAAGTGCTTTAGCATATAGTAATTTATCGCCGGTAACAGATATAGCAATATCGTCACAACATTTCTCTCTCTCATCTTCAAGTATTGTAGTCATCCACCACATAAGCGGGTGAAAGAAAAACAGTGATTCAATTATAGCAACAAACAGGTTTACAATAAAATCGTTACGATAAACATGTGCCAGTTCATGTGCCACAATTGCCTCAATATGGCTGTAAGACAGTCCTGAAAGCATTCCTGCAGGTATAAGCAATACAGGTTTAAAATGTCCTACTACCATAGGTACATTAACAGATCCTGATTCAAGAAAGCGTACAAGTTTATTTACACCAATCTTGTCTCTCAGTCTGTTAAACTTCTCAATAAACGAATCCTGAATTTGTATTGTATTGTACTTTTTGATATGCTCAACATATACAAATCCAAAAATAATTTTCAACAGATACAATAATATTCCAACAGTCCATATAAGAACTATAATATGTGTATTAGAGTCGATAAACGACGAAAGTGTATCAATAAACGAACTTTGATATATCTCGCTGGTATTCTCAAAAACAATAAACTTATAATTTACAGCCTCTTCAGGCACAAGTGTACGTGTATAATACCACGCAAATGTTGATACAAATGCTACAAACGTTGTAAGCAGTGCTGTAAAAACAATCCTGTACTTTATAACAGGCGAACTCTTTTTAAACATTAAAAGAACCGATTTTACAACTATTGATATAAGAATTATCTGCCATACACTGTGTACAACAGCCCATCCTATTGCTTTTGATATCTCTAACGAAAATATATTAAAGTCCATAATACCGATTTATTGCTTATCACCCTCTTTTTCAATCTCATCAATAAGATCCTTAATCTTCTCCAGCTCCTCTTTGCTGGTTTTGTTTGAACCTAAAGCACGCATTACAAGCTTAACCGCAGATCCTTCAAAAACAGAATTTAACAGCTTACTCACCATTACTCTCTCTGTTTCCTCTTTCTTTAGTTCAGCCTTATATAAATGTGTTCTTTTGCTTTTTTCGCGAGAGAGGATACCCTTTTCAAACATTATCTGCATAGTTTTTAATGTTGTGGTATATCCTATATTACGTTTATCTTTTAATTTTTCATAAATCTCTCTGACTGTACACTCTCCTTCAGTCCATAAAATCTGAAGTATTTCAAGTTCGCTATCTGTTGGTTTGTATTTTTGCATCTGTTGTATTATTTAATTACGAACATTTTCGTAATACAAATATATAGATATTATTTTACAAACAAAGTTTAATTACGATAATTTACGTAGATAAATTTATTAATCGGCTATAATTCTATGTTTATTAAGAGATTAACAAAACAATGTATTACTTTCTTATTATATCGCCTAAAAAAACAGAATTTAAGAGTACCAAGTAACCATTAATAGATAAATTACTATTGAACACAGCTTCATACCTCCCTAATATTACATCAGATGCAACATTTTTGACTTTCGGTAGTTATTATACTATAAAAAACAGATGATGATTTTGAATATATGAAACAATTATTCTACCTTCATCTATTATATTATTACCCAACATTACCATAAACAGATATGGTAACAGGACAACTAACTTATTAATTTAAAACTCGACCAAAATGACAGAGCCAAAATACGGAGTTGCAACATGCAGTATTATTCCTGTTAGAAAAGAACCTGATGAGAGAAGCGAGATGACCAGTCAGGTACTCTTCGGCGAGCTATTCCTTATTAAGGAACAGTCTATAAAATGGTCAAAGGTTACCCTTGCCGATGATAACTATTATGGTTGGATAGATAATAAGATGTTTACAGTAATTGATACAGATACATTTAACAGCCTGTATCAATGTCATAAAACTATTCTTAAAAGCAGTCATACAGTTCATACCCCAAACGATCAGAAGATGTTCCTTCCGCAAGGAGCCTCTGTTCCTTTTGAGATAAGTGACTTCTATTTTACGTTTAATGACAAGTTCTATAGATTGGACGAGCCAATTAACATTGCTGATAAAGAGCCTACCGGAGCAAGCATTGTAAAAACATCTCTTGAATATATAAATGCTCCATACCTATGGGGTGGAAAGACTAAATATGGTATAGATTGTTCTGGTCTTGTTCAGATGGTGTATAAACAGCACGGTATTTTTCTACCAAGAGATACATCTAAACAGGTAGATATAGGTACAACAATAAGTTTTGTTGAATCTGCTAATCCGGGAGATATTGCATTCTTTGACAACGAAGAGGGTAATATTGTACATGTTGGAATATTACTTAATAACAAATCTATAATACATGCATCCGGAAGTGTTCGTATTGACAGTTTTGATCATCAAGGGATATTCAACAAAGAGCGTGATACATATACACATAAACTAAGAATAATTAAGCGCCTGTTTTAAGAGTTAAAACACACCTTTTATTTTTTGATTTTCACAGGGTTGAATGATTTGATTCTACTGTTTGGTATTGTTATTTCGTAAATCAGAATAGCTCTGTGGGCGATTTGGGTTGAACCTTATAGAAATAATCTCGTATACAAACAAAAAAGGATATGAGATCAAAGAACATTGTTAAGCTTTTAGCATCTGTTAACGATCTTGATTCAAGGAGTTATTATCAGTTAAAAGAAGCTATTGAGAAAAGAGATTCAATTAAATTTGTATCACGTCTGTTAAATGAGAATTGTGGAGATATCAGTTGTCCGTATTGTAAATCACAATCTATTCAAAAGTGGGGTATAAGAAATGATCTACAACGTTATAAATGTAAAGATTGTGAGAAAACATTTAATACTCTAACAGGAACTCCACTAGCCAACCTACACAAAAAAGGACGATGGCTTGAATATGCAAAATGTCTGAAGAATGGCTTAAGCATAAGAAAAGCAGCAGCAAAATGTGGAGTTCATAAAAATACATCATTCCGGTGGCGACATAGGTTCTTACAGAATGTAAATGAGATAAAACCAGAGATACTATCGGGTATAGTAGAAGTAAATGAACTGATATTTGCATGGTCGGATAAAGGGAGTAAGAAATTAAGAAGAAAACCACGAAAAAGAGGATACAAATCATCAAAACATATTCCTTCAAAGAGCAGGGTATTTACACTGTTTTGCAGAGACAGAGGTAAAAATACATTTGATGATATTTTCTATAGATTCAGTGCTGATAAAATTAAGCCTGACTTATCAAGACTACTTACAAGAGACTCTCTATTTTGTAGTCAGAATAAAGCAGTGTATCTGAAGTATACAAAGGAAAATAGTGTAAGACATGGTGTATTGAGTATACCTAAACAGGAATCTGTAAAGAAGGATGTTGTACATATAAAGAATGTTCAGAAATATCAATTCGATTTACAGGTTTGGATGGTACGATTCAGAGGAGTGGCAACGAAATATCTACATAATTACCTGTCATGGTACCGTGAGATGGATGAATTTGATTTTGAAATCACTCCTGAGACAGTGTTGATAAGAGCTATGAGACCAGAAAGGTACAACACCAACCATTTTCGTTGACAGAGCATTATCTAAAACCAAAAACTGCCCAAGGAACCCTTGAGCAGTCTGTATAATATATAATTATTATTAAATAATCATTCCGGCACCAACAGTCTCATTTGTAGCCTCATCAATTATAATCAAGCTACCCGATATTCTATTCTTCTTATATGAATCGTAGAAAAGTGGTTTTGTAGTTCTTATTCTGATACTTGCAATCTCATTAAGTCCTATACTCTTATCCTCTGTATTATGTTCAAGATTATTAATATTAACCTTATAATTAACATCCTTAATCATACATCTTACATCGCTTGAGGTATGCTTTACAGCGTACTTACCACCCAAAACCATAGGACGCTCATGCAACCAACATACCATAAGGTCAATATCCTGACTTACATTAGGAACATCTTCTTCCTTAACAATCATATCTCCTCTGCTGATATCAATATCATCCTTAAGGGTAATTGTTACAGATTGTGGAGGGTAAGCCTCTTCAAGATCAGTTCCCAGAAGATCAATAGCATCAATCTCAGAGGTAAATCCTGATGGAAGAACCATTACTTTCTCTCCTTTCTTCATCACTCCTCCTGCAATACGTCCTGCATATCCTCTGTAATCAGGATAGTCATTAGATTGCGGACGAACAACATACTGAACCGGAAAACGTGCATTAGTAAGGTTATGGTCGTTTGCAATATACAAGTTCTCTAACAGATAGATCAACGTTGGACCATCATACCAATCCATATTGGTTGATCTGTCAACAACATTATCTCCGTTTAAGGCACTTATAGGAACAAATCGTACATCCTTACAGTCCAGTTTCTCAGAGAATGCACCAAAATCCTTAACTATATTATTAAAAGCCTCTTCGCTATGATCAACAAGATCCATCTTATTTACACATATAATAATGTGCGGAATCTGTAATAGTGAGGCTATATATGTATGTCTTATAGTCTGTTCAACTACACCATTACGTGCATCAACAAGTATTACAGCTGCATTTGCAGTTGATGCTCCTGTAACCATGTTTCTGGTGTACTGAATATGTCCTGGAGTATCAGCAATAATAAACTTACGCTTTGGTGTTGCAAAATATCTGTATGCAACATCAATAGTAATACCCTGCTCTCTCTCAGCTCTAAGACCATCGGTTAACAGCGCAAGGTTTACATGCTCATCACCCTTTCTTAAACTAGCCTGCTCAATAGCATCCATCTGATCCTCAAATATTGCTTTTGAATCATAAAGCAGACGTCCGATTAATGTACTCTTACCATCGTCAACACTACCTGCTGTAGTGAATCGTAAAAGTTCCATATCAAGATACCCAGTATCTTTTCCGTTATATTCTTGTTTAACTACAATATCGTTATTTAATTCCATTGGTCTGTGTTTCAGTAATTTTAGAAATATCCCTCTTTCTTTCTGTCCTCCATAGCAGCCTCAGAACGTTTATCATCAGCACGTCCGCCACGCTCTGTTACTCTTGAAGCAGCAACCTCCTGAATAATATCTTCTAATGAGTTTGCCTGCGAAAGAGCTACACCCGTACAGGTCATATCACCAATAGTACGACAACGAACCTCGCGCATTTCAATCTCTTCAGTTGGTTTAAGGTTTATATACGGACTATTTGCCAACCAAACTCCGTCTCTGTTAAACACCTCTCTTTTATGAGTAAAGTAGAGATTAGGAATAGGTATATTCTCCATATAGATATACTGCCATACATCCATCTCTGTCCAGTTACTGATAGGGAAAACTCTAAAATGTTCACCCATATTCTTTTTACCATTAAAGATATTCCACAACTCCGGACGCTGGTTCTTAGGATCCCACTGACCAAACTCGTCTCTGTGCGAAAAGAAACGCTCTTTAGCTCTCGCCTTCTCTTCATCACGTCTTCCGCCACCAATAGCAGCATCAACTTTTAACGACTCTAGTGCATCAAGCAGAGTAACTGTTTGCAGCAGATTTCTACTTGCATTAAAGCCTTTCTCTTCTACAGCTTTACCACTATCTATAGAGTCCTGAACATATTTTACCTCAAGACGCGCATCATACTCCTTCATTAACCAGTCGCGATACTCTATTGTTTCCGGAAAGTTATGTCCGGTATCAATATGCAACATAGTAAATGGTATACGTGAAGGGAAGAAAGCTTTACGCGCAAGAAAAAACATTACAATAGAGTCCTTTCCTCCCGAAAAAAGCATTACAGGATTTTCAAACTGAGCAGCAACCTCTCTCATAACATAGATAGATTCTGCCTCTAGTTCTCTCAGGTGGTTCAAATTATATTTCTTCATATATCGATCCAAATTTTAATCTCAAAAAACAGGTTGTCAAGAACATAAACCTCCAATTCCTATTCGGTTTACAACAAAATCAAATAGCATTCCAACACTCTCATCAACAGTTAATGTATTGGTAGGAATTACAACATCCGGATTCTGTGGTTCCTGATAAATATCACTTATACCTGTAAAGTTTTCAATAAGACCCTTTCTGGCCTTTTTATACAGATTCTTAACATCTCTACTTTCGCAAACATCAATAGGCGAATGAATAAATGTCTCTATAAATCTGTCACTTCCACATATCTCTTTGGCTAATAATCGTCCCTCATTATACGGGCTTATAAGACTGACTATTACAACAACTCCCTGATTTAGTTTATCTGCAGCAACATTTGCTACACGTCTGATATTCTCAATCCTGTCTGTATGAGAAAACCCCAGATCATTTGATATATCTCTTCGTACTATATCACCATCAAGAACCTCACTCCTGATGCCTATATCAGACAATTTACGCCTTAACCCGTTTGCTATAGTAGTTTTGCCGCTTGAACTATATCCTGTCATCCAAACAACAAATGGTCTCTCAACATTATGTGCCTCAATATGTTTTTCCAACTTACAGGCTACCTCCTTATTAATAAATTTCTCCTCTTATAGTAAGAGGAGACAAATATAAAAAAGGTAATGCAAGAAAGCCAATAAAAACACACCTTAAAATATGTGTTATACAAATTTTATTGATATCCTGATTCAATACAGAGGTGTATATACCTAAATTGATACTCAACAGCTGTAACTATAAACAGGTAACTCTGAAAATACTCCTCAGATCTGCCTGATATTATTGATAAAATGGTTAGTAGATAAGTTCAGAAACAACCTGATAACTTTTTTTCAGATCCTTTATAAAAGTTCCATTATACTCGCTGTCTGATACAAAAAGCTTTTTATGGAATACTACCGATATACTCTCCCCTTCTGTAACAGACACCTCGTCTATAAATTCCAGGAAAAACTGGTTCTCATTCTTTATATTATGCCATGCCATAGCCTTATACTCCAAATTATTATAGAATACAGTTACAGCATATGCTCCAAACGGAGGCAACAGCTTATCATCATCATCTATACAGAACGATGCACGCGATTCGCAGAACCAACCAGTCGGAACCTCAGCGTTATCTATCACCGAGAATACAAAATAGTAGTGATCTAGATATGCATTAACGCGACCTATCCTACCCCTTTCCAACGATTTTCTTATTGTAGTTGAACTTACAGTCTCATTCTGAACATCCTGCTCAGGAATCTCTTCAACCTTAAAATTCAACTCATCGCCAAGCAGATGTAAAAGACTAAAATCTCCGGTTCTGTTATGTCCAAAAAAGTGATTAAACCCCACCACAACACATACTGCATTAAGTTTCTGTACAAGAATCTGCCTTACAAATTCTGTTGATGTAAGT
Source organism: Bacteroidales bacterium (assembly GCA_025210735.1). Taxonomy (GTDB): domain Bacteria; phylum Bacteroidota; class Bacteroidia; order Bacteroidales; family UBA6680; genus UBA6680. The sequence continues at coordinate 24,143 of JAOARD010000064.1, read as the reverse complement.
TCTGAGAAACTGTGTGTAAACGGAGCTACCACAAGATGATCAAGACCAAGTTTCTCTAACAGAGGTATCTTCTCCTCTATTGTGGTAATCATCTTAAGATCTTTTCCTTTTGAATCGGGATATAACACCTTGCGCGGATGCGGATAGAAAGTAAAAACAACACTCTGCCCTCCCATTTTACGTGCAAGCTCATTTATACGATTTATTATTACAGCATGTCCGAAATGAACCCCGTCAAACGATCCTACAGTAACAACACTGTTACTTATATTCAGGTTATCCAAGCTGTAATGTACCTGCATACTATCTCACATTAGAGTTATGCTTCTTTACAAAATAGGCAACCTTCTCAAGCGAGGTAATCATATCGTACTCCTCAAGATATACATTCGATGACACATTTAGTGGAATAGTTGTAAAGTTCATTATCCCCTTTATTCCGGCAACAACAAGATCTTCTGCAATATTATTGGCAGTATCGGTTGGTGTGGTAATAACACCAATACTTATATTCTTCTCTGCTATTATCTTCTTAAGATCGTTAATGTGATAGCAATTTACACCGGATATAACCCTGCCTATCTTTGTCTGATCAACATCAAATGTTGCAACAATACGCATCTTAGAGCGCTTTCCGTTAAAGTATGTAGTTACCGCGCGTCCCAGATTACCCATACCAAGAACAGCTACGTTAAGCCCCTCGTCTGAGTCAATTATCTTACCTATCTCGGTTATCAGATCCTTAACATCATACCCCTTTTTCTTAACACTTGAATAACCAATAAGCATAATATCTCTACGAACCTGAACAGGTGTAATATTATGAAGTTTAGCCAATTCATGCGAAAAGATATGCGTACTACCTGACGATAACCAATTCAATAAACTTCTTCTGTACTCACTTAGTCTCTCAATAGTCCTTTCCGGTAAATTCATGCTTAACTCAATTATAATAAACTACAACTATCACTGTTACAAAAATAACAATTATTTATTCCTGACAAGCTTTTGGAAAAACAATTGTAAACACTGTGCCCTCATCAGGCTCGCTATGCACCTCTATACCACCACTATAAAACTCAACCATCTTTTTTACTATTGATAATCCTAAGCCACTACCATTTACACCTTCTGCTTTAGGATTCTTAAAACGTACAAACTCTCCAAACAGTTTTTTCTGCTCCTGCTTTGTCATTCCTACACCAGTATCCTCTACCTGTAAACGCCACGACTCATTAATGCAGGTTGCCCTTAGCCAAACCTCTCCTCCGGCTTTATTATATTTAACAGCATTAGATAGCAGGTTATTTAATATTATAAGCAGCTCTTCTCTATCGGCAAAAACAACCATATCATCGTCATGTTCAACACCAATAGTGATATCTTTCTGTATTGCATACGGGGTAATTGTATCCACAGCATCAGCAAACAGCTCCTTAATGACAACATTCTCTAGTTTACGCATCTTACTGCCTGTCTCTATCTTTGTAAGATCAAGCAGATCTAGTATAAGCGTACGCATACCATTAATACGAACCAACGAACGTTCAACAACCTCATTGTAGTCATCCATACTATCGCCAAGATCACGATTCTGTAGCATCTTAAGATAACCCTCAACAGCATTAATAGGCGATTTAAGCTCATGCGACAATACCGACAGAAACTGGAAACGTATCTGCTTACCATCCTGATGCAACTTAGATGTCATACGTTTAAGATACAGATGCTTGGCAGCATTCTCAATGGATGCCTTCAGCTCCTGTGGCGTAAAAGGCTTTGGAACAAAATCCCATGCGCCACGATATGTTGCCTCAACAGCCAGATCAAGCGATGCATACGACGTAATCATCATTACCAATATGTCAGGATACTTTGCATTTACATACTTTAGCACCTCTACACCCTGAATACCGGGCAACTTATTGTCAAGCAGAATTATCTCCGGCACATTCTCATCAATAATTTCAACTGCCTGCTCACCCGTTTCTGCAATCAGTATATCAAAGTCTATATCCTCTTCCAAAAACGGATAGCTTATAGTATGATTCTTTAAAATCCGCTCTATTCCGGCTCTTATTCCAAACTCGTCGTCAACTACCAATATCTTAATCCTGTTCATACAACTAAAATAAATTACTCATCTGTTTTACCCAGAAACTTCCGTATCTGCGTATCAATAGCTTTCAGTTCTGTTCCTTTCTCAAAATATGCATCGGCCTTAATCCATTCCCTCTCCGACGGACTACCGAGACTAAATGCAACACCTGTCTCAGAGGCTACTGCTGTTAAAATTATTACCGGTACTTCCGGATATTTTCTCTTAAGCAGATAGCTAAGTATAAACCCACTATCGTCATTCTCCATCATAAGATCAAAGATTGCCACATCCGGCTTCTCTGTCTCAAGATACATCTGAGCCTCTTGCTGTGAGTCCGCCGTTACAACACTATACCCTGATTTCTCAAAAAACACCTTGCTCTGGAACAGAATGTCTCTGTCATCATCTACTATCAGCAGATCAATATTATTATTTGTCATGATGTTAATTTTTTAGGCAGAAAGACAGTAAAGGTTGTTCCCGTGCTGCCTTTTTCTGCGTTTGTATTTGAATACACCTCAATTTTTCCTTTGTGCATCTTAATTATTCCATACGTTGTTGCAAGTCCCAGGCCGGTACCCTTTCCAATACCTTTTGTTGTAAAAAACGGCTCAAATATCTTCGATTGCATATCTTCTGGTATTCCCATACCCGTGTCTGATATTTCAAATATAATATAGTCATTATCTTCCACAAGTTCAATAGAAAGTTTACCTCCTTCAGGCATAGCCTCTACACCATTCTTAAATATATTGGTCAGTGCCTGTATCATCTGCTCCTCATCTATTCTTATTGATGTATGTCTGATATCGTTCTTAACCACACACTTTATATTATCAGGGAAGATAACAGATTTCAGGCTCTTATTAACCATATCAACAGCACTGCAATCTGCAAGTTGCACCTGATTTTTTCTGGCAAAATTCAGCAATCCTCCAACTATATTCCGGCATCTGTCTACCTGATCTACAATAAGCTTAAGATCGTTATATACAGGATGATCTTCTGATGTCTCATCAAGAAGTATGTTTGCATACATTGTAACCACACCCAGCGGATTATTAAGCTCATGTGCAATACCTGCCGATAACTGTCCCATATGCGCAAGCTTCTCTGACTGTTTAAGAGCCTGTTTCATAGAAGCCAGCTTTGTATTTGTATCTGCCAGATCCTCAACCATAGTGTGTAGCTGCTCCAGTGCATAAGGCAGACACATCTCAACCTCAGCCAGCCCCTCTACAATTGCAATTGCATGTTTCTCACATGTATAGTAACCACAAGCTCCACAATTCAGATGATCCTTTGGCTCTACCTTACCCATCTCCTTAAGCGTTTCGTCTATCTTATCGCGTTTTGGAATAGGGCTGCGCATATCGTTGGTTTTAAATGTGCGCGACAGATCTATTGAGCTGTATATATCAAACTGCTGCTTCCATATCTCTATCTCATCGTCAGATAACTTCTTTTTTACATAGTTACTCACATAGGCACGTCTGGCAAAACGTTTACCACCCGATGATATTCCGGGTCCCATTATACATCCCTCACAACACAAAAGCTCAAGATGCTGATCGTTTAACAATCCGTTCTCAAACTCGTTAAGTGCCTCCTGAAAGTTCAATCGTCCCTCTGCCACAATCAGGTTACCGTCTGAGAAATCGTCCTGAATCTGCACCGTTTGCATAAGACCACGCGTAATTGGGAATATTGCACCTCTTCCGGCACGTGGCAGATCAAACTCCGATGGCGAAACCTTATCGGGCGTAATGTTTTGCATATTAAGCATTGCACGCAGCTCCTTAAATGTAATTACTGCATCAATCTCATCAGACTCATTCTTCTTGGCAACACAAGGGCCTATAAATACAATCCTTGTATCATCGCCATGATGCTTGCGGACTACACGTGCCATAGCAACTATTGGCGATACGTATGGAGCAAGATTATCGGCCAGTTCCGGATGATACATCTCTACATACTTAACTATTGCCGGACAGTCTGACGATATATATTTCATTGGCAGATCGGAACTGTATAGCTCTTTATATTTAGCAGCAACAAGATCGGCACCAAAACCTACCTCGCATACCCTGTAAAATCCAAAAGCCCTTACCATGCCAACCAATATTTTATGGTTGTCAAGCTCCATAAACTCTGCCGGAAAACTTGGTGCCACAATAGCCACCACCTTCTTCTCCTTTTTTAGTATATCTTTTACATCGGCGCGTTCATCCCTGAACTGCTTTGCATTCTGGCTACATACCTTAACACAGTTACCACAAGCTATACATCTGTCTTCAATTACCTCTGCCTGACCATTGGCAATCTTAATTGCCTTTGCCGGACACTCTCTTACGCATGTATAACAAACCCTGCAAAGCTCCTTAATGGTAAATACCAGTTTCTCTTCTATTTTTCCAAACTCATCCATACCAAATTCTTTCTACACTATTCCTCTATAGTTATATATGGCTGTATCTCCGGGTTTTTATACGATACCGATATCACATCGTTCTCATCAATCTTCATAAACTCACGTGAGATACTCTTACAAATCTTATCATCAAGCGATAATGGCTGCCCGCCACCATTTACACATCCACTCTCGCAAACAGTAATCTCAATAAACAGCAGTTCAGAGATATCTGTCTCCTTCTTCATCAACTCAAAATATTTAAGCCCATTAACCACTGCAACCTTAAAACTGTTATCTGCAATCTTAATCTGGTGTATCTTATACCCGTCCGATTGCTTAAAATCTATCATCTTATCACCTCTGAAATCCTCTCCGGTAATAAGATAGTATAGTGTTCTGAGAATACCCTCGGTGGTGCCTCCCACAACATTCGACAACATTGCCGAGGTTGATTTTGTGTTAAATGGTGTATCGGCATTGCTTACACTACTCTTATCAAGATCTATACCGAAAAGCTGTATCATCTGCACAAGCTCTCGTGTGGTTATTACAACATCAATATCGTGAATACCTGATGTTGTCATCTGTGGCTTATCGGCAAGATATTTACCCGATGTACATGTCTGTACAGATACGTTTACAATATTCTCTGAATTAATATTGTTATGTCTGGCAAAATCGCGCTTTATAAGTTTACCAAGAATCTGCTGCCCCGATGATGTTACCGACATATTTGGTTTAAGTTCAGGGTAGAAACTCTCTGCATACTTTGTCCATGACGGACACAGAGTACTTATAAGGGGTAACCCCTCACCACTATCTATCCTCTCTTTTAACTCTTTTGCTATGCGCCACATAGAGAGATCGATACCTGCGGTACCATCAAACACACGATAGAATCCGATATTACGCAACGAGCTGTTTAACAACCCAAAAGCCTCGCGCTTATTACGTATATTAAAGTAGTGAGCAATTGTATATGCAACAGCAGGCGAATAGTTTATTATAACCCTGTTATCGCGATTATTCAACGCCTCTATAATATCATTTACTCTGTTTTTATCTCTTAACGATGCTGTTGGACACAAGCGTATGCATAATCCGCAATGTATGCAGTCAGAGAAATTAAGTCCGGCACTAAACGGTGCCTCTACCTGCGTTTTATCGCCTCTTGAGGTAAAGTTTACTGCCGAAACAAGCATCTCTGTTTCACATACCCTTACACAACGACCACACAACACACATTTATCCGGATCGTGAACTATTGACGGGCTTGACAGATCAAGTTTTTTACTTGTGAATGGTTTACGATTTCTGCGCTCCAGTACACCCAGACTCTCTGCCAGACTCTGAAGCTCACACTTCTTATTCTTTTCGCAATACAAACAGTCGTCAGGATGATTTGCCAACAACATCTGCACAAGTACCCTACGAGCCTGTAACACCTTTGCTGAATGTGTTTTAACCTTCATACCATCCTCGGCAATATGCGAACATGAAGGTATCAGATCCTGCTCGTTCTCAACCTCTACAACACATAGGCGACATGCTCCGAGCGGACTATATTTTTTTAAATAACAGAGTGTTGGTACATTAATTCCGCACTCATTAAGAACCTCAAGAATGGTTTGCCCCTTCTCTACCTCAACAATTCTGTTATCTATATCTAATCTGATAGTACCCATTATTTACTTTACTTTTACAGCGCTAAACTTACATACGTTAAAACATGCTCCACACCCAACACACCTGTCCTCTACAATATAGTAAGGCAGCTTTGGTGATCCTATAATTGCTTTATACTTACATCGTTTAAGACATGCTCCGCATCCTGTACACATATCAATATCTATTACATATGTACGTAACCCTACGCATGTACCAGACGGACACGATCGCTCAAATATGTGCTCTTCATACTCTTTACGAAACCACTTAAGTGTACTTAAAACCGGAGTTGCCGCCGTTTTACCTAAACCGCATAACGATGTACTTTGCATTACCTTAGCCAGATTCTCAAGCTGTATAATACCTTTAAATCTCTCTAATGTCGATTGTTTATCGTCCTTATCGGGTTTTCTGGTAATATCACTAAGCACACGGTATATCTGTCTGGAACCTTCGCGGCAAGGGATACACTTTCCGCAACTCTCGCTCTTAATAAAACTCATATGGTATTTTACAAGATCTATAAGGCATACATCTTCTGACAAAAGGGTTATTCCTCCCGATCCCAGATCGCCATTAAGGTAACGCAGATCTTCATAATCGAGTATAATTTTTTTACTATCCGGATCTAGTATTCCTCCTGCCGGACCGCCTAGTTGCACAGCTTTAAGTTTACCTTCATCTTTAATATCGCCAAGCGTACTGTTTACCATATCCTGAAGCACTGTTCCAAAAGGCACCTCTACAACGCCATTGTATAGAGAGTCGCCACATACCGAGAATAGTTTTGTTCCTGTACTTGCTTTTTCAGGCGATATTCCACGGTACCAATCAACGCCTTTATCTATTATTAGTTTAACATTTGCCAGTGTTTCGCAATTGTGCACAAGCGTTGGCGCACCATTATATCCGTTTGTAACAGGATACGGCGGACGTACCTGTGGCATGGCTCTGTTTCCGGTAACACTCTGTATAAGTGCAGTCTCCTCTCCGCATACATACGCTCCGGCACCAAGTACCACCTGCACATTAATATTATATCCGCTAAAGAAGATATCAAATCCGAATATTCCGTTCTCATATGCATCGTTTATGGCTTTCTGTAATCGTTCTACAGCCAGAGTATATGCATTACGGATATATATTATTACATTGTTTATGTTGTTTGCATATGCTGTTATTGCAATACCCTCAAGCAGGCTATGCGGGTTATTCTCTATCAGTGCTCGGTCCATAAATGCACCCGGATCGCTCTCATCGGCATTACATATAAGGTACTTTACTGCTGCATCTGTATCTATTACAGATTTCCATTTTTTATATGTAGGGTAACCTCCGCCACCACGACCTCTAAGTCCGCTCTCCATTATCTGACGATAAACATCCTCAGGTCTGCTGAATGATATGGTTCTAAGAAATGCAGCGTAACCACCTGTTGCTATATACTCTGTAATACTCTCCGGATTTATGAATCCTGCATCTTTTATCAATGCTCTTCGTTGTCCTTTAAAGAAGATGTGATCGCGCAGTGCCGGTACATCAAACCATGGTTCAAGATCGTCTGCAATATACTGCCCCAACAGGTTTGTTTCCGGTGCAAAGTTGTTAAGAACAGCATCTAATATAAGGTTTACATCAAAGGTTTTAACACGCTCAAAAAATAGTCGGCATTTGCCCGGCATCTGTACAGATATAACTACATCTGATGTTGATAGCATAACTGAACCACATCTGTATATATCGGCATCTATCTCTCTGTCTTCAATATATTCAGTTATAGTTTCAAGTATTTTATCAGCCCCCGCAATAATTGACGATGAAGAGAACTCTACCCCAATCTGAGGTCTCTTAACCTTGGTTCGGGTAACATATTTGTGCTTATCGGCAAATTCAGCACTATAGGTCTCCCTGTTCTCTACCTGAGTGGCTTTACTCAGTGCCTCTTTTATATATTCAGTATCAGTAATAGACATGGTTAATCAATTTCAGTGAGTTTCTTCTTTAAGAAATCGACATCCACCTCCGCAAAGTACTCATTGTTAATGCTTATCACTGGTCCATGAGCACATCCTCCCAGACATGGCACAAGCTCAAGGCTAAACTTAGTGTCTTTTGTAACCGAAGATGGACTCAGGTTGTAGTTCTTCTCCAGAAAATCAATAAGCATAGCATTTTTTCTGATATGACAGCTTGTACCGTTACATACTCGTATGTGATTCTTACCACGCGGTTGAAACCAAAATTGATTATAAAAACTTGCAACGCTATATACCGCCGATGGTGGTATATCAAGGTATTTACTAATTGTTGTTACACTATCTTTGCTAATATATCCTAATTTATCCTGCACGGTTTGCAGTGCCGGAATAAGATATCTTTTCTCTCTACGCGGATAGATATCGAGCAGTTTCAGAAGGTCATCATCCATAAAATTAACGATTTCTTGACCTACTAAAGATATTATTTAATTGTTTAAAAACAAATATATTACTACAAAGACATATTCTAAACAGGGAGAGAACGCCCAAAGCCAATGGTTACGGTAACAGCAGAAGCATGACTGTTTGCAGTTAAGATAACTGTTAGGGTAATGAATTATTCCAGTTTATCTGTATGTAGCTATAATCTTACACACACTTATACCTTAAGTCTCTTTATTAGTGCATGATCATTACCCAGGCTTAATTTTGCAAGTGCTACTACTTTTCTACAATCCATTATTAAGCGGTTAAGCACCTTGTTTCGTTCATCGGTTGCTCTCATTGAGAGATGTTTGCTTAATACCCTCTTCTCTTCCTGATTTCTCAGTTTCTCAAACTCTTTTAGTGTAGTATTTATATTCTCCGCAGACATTTTATACTCCATAACTATAGTCATAACCTCTGGTTTTTCCAGAATCCAGTTATAAAAGCGCACACTTTCTGAGAACCACTCAACAAAAGGGCTACTCTTTAAATTTACAGGAATAAATTTTTTACTTTCTGATTGATACATAAATGCAATCTTGCATAAAGCAATATCTTCTTTTACTCTCTCTACCAGTTTAAGGCGTATTTTGGTAAATATTTTGTTTGCATTATGCAAATCGTTACGTCTGGCGTTCTGACTCTCAATACATCTGTATACCTCCTGTAGGTTATCTTCTAATCCCTCTACTTTATTTACTGTAAAGCCATAGTTATTCAACAGGTTAAGTATATCAGGTTTACTAATAATATCAATTACATTTCTGGCATAATCCAGTTTGTGTGCTATTGATGTTTTTCTAATGCTTTGGGTCATCTATATATCTGTTTTATATTATTATATAAATAAGTTACAGCTAAATATATATAAAGTCAATAGTTATGGTTTTATTTTTATGCAATAGAGAGTATACATTACATAGCACTAATCATTTTTACTTTTATGAATTATAAATAATTTAAAACTCATGTATATGTTAATTCTCTTTTACTTAAAGAGAATAGAGCATGTATAAACTATAGTGCCCATAAAAATAATTCAGAATATTCAGAAGATGTTTTAATTGCCCATAAAACAGTTATTGATAATTACATACAATAGATAGATTTCTTTTGTGGGGCAATATTATTTATATAAAGGGCTATTTATAACTATTTTCTTAAACTAATTTTTGATAGCAGATTTCTGAGTTTTGTGTATCTGAAAATACAAAATACTCTTTTACACTCTTTACCTTTGCAGTGTATACAGTTTTTACCGTCGCGATAGTTATGATTACTCTTACTCAATTTAATAAGGAATAGTTCAATATCAATAACAGTTAAACGTAAGTATTGTTTTATGTATTGATAAAACTAAAGTATCTCCTTGCTTTTTAGCTGTTCAATAAATTTATCACAATAGGTTCTGTTTATTCCATACAGATGAAAATATGCCTCATCGCCATCAAGAAACATTCCCTTATTGGCTATCAGATCGGCATTTTGCCACCATATATTATAATTGTCTGTACACTCCTTAATAATCTCAAACTCTTTGTTCATCAACTCAGTTAACTCTTGCTCATTTTTCAGATTGTAGTAGTATGGATCTGAATACATACAGGATATCTCACTTTTAAAGGCATACTCCTCTATAAGTTTCCTGAATGAGCTGTATATAATGTTTGACAAACCATCATCATCAAGCGTGCAAACCTCCCCTTTGTCTGTAAGAAAAAATGTAAATTGTGCTGTTTTATGTTCGCCACAAACCTCAACAAACCTGTCTCCTGCCAGTTCAATATCAAGTGTATTGTTGGTTTTAATCTGTTCTCTGGTAAACAGCGATGCTAAGAAAGTGTTATTTGGATCATCCTTTATTGTAAGTTGATATCCTGAATATAGTGTCTGAAATTTCAGGAACTCTTTATAAGGTTGTACATTATTATTAATAAGATATTGCTCTGTTTCTGATTCATCAGTAATGCAGTTATTATCTCTTTTTAATGTACCCAGATACTCTACAGCTCTGTCTGACAAGCTCATATTCTATTAAATATTTAATAGAATGGTTTTGTTATAAAATTTATCAAACAATATTACTATAATATATTCTACAATCAGATATGATTGTACTATTACATTTATGCCGATAACATCTCCTCTAATTTCATCAGTGTATGTTTAGCCCTAAACAACTTATCTTCGTTTATATCTTCATTCAACCTATCTAATCCCTCTAATGCATAAATCAACGATTGTACTATTACAATATCTTCATTGCTAATATCATATTCTCCCTCTTCAATATCGTCTTCTAACTCAGAAACAAATTCGGTGAAGTCAGCCTCTACAGAATCATAAAACTGTTTTGCCTTTTCTGTATTACCAACCTGTTCTAACTTATTGGCAATTGCAATCATATCGGGTCCAATCAGGTTTGGATAGTGATTCATTATTGTATTTGTTATTTTACCTTTTAGGAATAGTGATTGCAACTCATTTTTATCATCATTTTTTCTCTTATAGTAGTGCGACATCTCATCTGCCTTTGTTCTGAGCGCAGCTCCATCTATCCATATTTTACCATTTATTGGATTTTGCGGATAATCGTCAGAGTTCCTCTCTATATAGGCAGCCCCGTCTGTAACGCACTCAAGAATAGTAAGAGCCAACACTCTCTCATATTCTAAAGCCTCTTTATAGTTCTCTAGTACAAGCAGTGCTCTTACCAACTCGCTCAGTTCATCAATAAAATCGTGTTTAAATCTGAGTTCCCGAATTTTTGAGTAGCTGTTTGGCTTAAGTCTGCCTCTAAGACAGGCATTGAGTATATTATTGGCGAATGCACTATTGCCTTTTTCCTCCTCTTTAAAGTGTAATAATCTCTTTATTATAGGAGTTTTATTATTTGTGAGCTTAATTACTCTGTTAAAATTGCCGGAATAGAGTAGCTTTAGTATCTCTCCGTTTTTACATTCAGACATTATTGATTCAATCATATCAAATAAGTTATTTGTTATTACAATAAATCACACATAAGATGTCTGGTGTTTATCCAATTTACAGGAGTATATATTAATTGCATATTACACTCTCTACCCCCCAAATATTGCATCTGTTAAGCCCTCATTTATATTTCCAAATACCTGAATATAGTGTCCCCAAAACAGGTCTCCGTCATCAAATACAAACTCAAAACATCCCTCTTCAGATAGTATTAACGCTTCAAGTTGCATTCTGTTTATAAATTGTGTTGTATTTATCTCTTTTTCATCATCATCAAACCAAACCTCGTTTTTAAGATCAAGTAGTTTACCGGCAGCATATCTCTTTGCTTTATCGTCCCACACACTCTGATGTTTCCATAACTCTTTAACTGTTTCAATCCCCTGAGTTACCTCTCCGTTATTATCAACCGGAAACTCCAGTTCAATTGATTTACACAACCACAATGCATTTACAGAGAATTGATCTTTATCCTCATTCAGTTTAATGGTTCCTATCTCTTTTATCTCTATAGAGTCCTCCTTTGGTAATTTTCTTACAATCTTCTCTTTTTCAACTACATCATTTTTAAGTGAGTTAAATACATCTGTAAGTTCACTCTCGGTATAATTATGTATAAACGGAAAAAGCCTGTCTAACTCATTAAAGTTTGTAATCAGTTCCTTCTCATCAGTCTTAATATGTACAGATTGATCAATAATGGTTACTGTTTTGTAATTGAAGTTCTCTGGAACAGGAACCTCTCTTATTCTGTCGTTTTTGCGGTTTAAATCAATCACGGTTAATCCCCAATGTCCATCATCGCCATATGGTTTTGCTGAAAGCATATTAACTGCATCTCCATCAATACAGTAGTTGTGTTTTCGTATTATTGCAACCATACTTTTGTCACTGTTTATACAACTAAGAGGATTGTCTTTACAGAACTCAGCTACATCATTCGAATTATTTTCAAGGGCTATTAAGATATTATCTATCTCCCATCCTGTTTTTTTCATGTTGTTGTATGTTTAGTATCTGTTTTCAGATAGTTTTTTAATAAAATTAGTAATAAGTGTGTATGTTAAAGTAAACACGCCTGCATGTAATACTATTGACGAAAAACTTACATAGGTTGTAAACATATAAAAATTTATATACAGAGGATCAATGGTTATCAGATTGTATCCTCCAGAAATTGTATTGCCAAAATGTCCGATTGTTACTAAATCAAAGACACGGCTCAGAAATCCTGTTGAGATAAATGCCAGGCTATATAAAAATAGTACCGATTGCTGCTTTTTTCTTGAGAAGCGTATAAGAAGATACACAGCCAGTATACCTATAGCTGTATTAACTGTTAAGTTCAAAATAGAAACTCTTGTTGATACATGATACAATCTCAGAAAATCTCCTATTAAATCTCTGGTCTGCCCAACTATTTGAAGATTTGCAGATACATATATTTTTAATAACTGATCTATTAAAACTAATATTAGAGATACAATTACCATTCTTTTTAATACTCTTTTGTTCATGTGCGTTATACTAAAATTATAGCTAAGGTAAAAGCTGCTTAAGGTGTTTAATATAGTTGTTTAACAGTCCCTCTATCTGTTTTGCTGCAACAGGGTTTGCAGAGTGTACATTAAATTTCAGATTAATCAAATCTAACCCTGAATCATAGACTAACCATTTTGCAGCGGCATATCCATCGGGTGCTACTTCCCCATTCTCATCCAGCCCCAAGTCATTATCAAAGCTTATAAAGTGTGGCAATCCGTTTCGTCTTATATAGTCAACAAAATCCTTATATGTTCTTACTATATCAAACTCCGATTCCATTGATTTATCGTAGACCATATCTATGGTTCTTACATCATCCAGAAAAAGTTTTTTCATCTGTTTATTTTTTCTTTTTAATGGTCAAATGGAACTCTGCATAATAATCATTCTCGTGTGTGTGAAAATTATTTCTCATGCTTCGTTTCATCCGCTTATAATTGTTCTTCATTTGCCAAAATGACTTTAATGTTTACCACATATCATCTGCAGTTATACTATCAACTTCATTTGATAATTCACTATCATCTCTCCCCAACAATGTAAGGTGTCCATCTCTGATACATAAGAACATATTATCAGTTTCATACCACTTACAGATATCATCTGATGCAGATCTGATTAACTCAAAACCAGACTCTTTATCAGGACAGACTACTTCTTTAAGTTTCATGTTATGAAATACAATGTTCATTCCTGAATTAAAAGCCTCTTCACAAATAGCAAACTCCTCAATAGTTTTATAAAACGATGAATTTTTAACCTCGTAATCTTCATAAAAGAGACCTCTGCTATCAAGTGTTAAATCTATCTGACAATTTGTTTTACAACAACTGAAATGGTAATTATTATCGTCTGATAAATCATACTCTACCGTTGCTAACTTTGTATTAAATGGATAACCACCACCATTAATCAACCCAAACCTTAATGGTTCTTTTCCTGAATAAAATATATAACCGCCAAAATTCAGTTCAAAGTCTATCAGCTCAGGCGTAGCTTCAATTTTGTTATTTCTAAAGACATCTGATATCTCCTCTTCAGTTAAATCTATCTTTTCGCGTTCTTTAGATTCGAGAAACTTCAGTGCTCTTTTACTTAAACTCTTCATTATAATATTTATGTGTACAGAACTAAATATTAGATTTCATCATTCATTGTTCTGTCAATCCAATCAATAAAATTACTCCATCTGAAATCAGAATCAGTCTCAACATTATTATTGTTATGATCCCAAATAACAACTGGTGGTTCAGAATCAGAATCACGACTATCAAAACACCAAAAATCTCCGTTATCTTGTTTAAAAGGAGTTAGATATTCCGGGTAGTTCAACTCTCTATAATCTTTTAGAACCTCCTCTAAACTCATATACAAATCTAACTCATTGTTCGCAAATCCCAATCCTTCAAACGCAAAATCTCCTATCGGTATCTCTTTGCAGTACTTTATCTGAAAATCAATAAATGATTTAGGGTACTTACAATTATACTTCTCTATCAATCTGTTCAATGTATCAGCATCAGGCTCCGGAAGGTTTAAAGGAAATGCAGGATCTCTGTCAGGGTATTTGTTTTTTATATCTTCAAAAGTCATTTATCTAATCATTTATCTTCTTCCGGTATATTCTTTGTCTCTGTATCAAGTATCTGCAGCAGGGTTGGCATTCTATAGTTGCCATGCATATTCTTTATATGATTAAAGGCTGATTCTAACTCTAACCCTATTGCCGAAATATACAGAGGTTTTATACTCTCTCCTCTTAACAGCTCTTTTACATTGTTGTGGTTGCTATGGAATTTTGACTTTGCAACTCCAATAACCGGAATCTTTTTATTAAGAGCATCATATTAAATGACCACCTAGTCCTGGTTTACCGGAATCATCAAGTATTACAAAACCATCAACTATTATAAGATCCACATTGCTTAAATCTTTCTTGTTCAGAAGGCTTAGTATACACGGAAGTTCTCTCTTATAAAATGATCCGGGTTCGTATTCAGAGATTCCTTCTGTTATCTCCGAATATATATTATCAGGTTTATCATTTATCCAATCAGAAAACTCAACGCAAACAGTTTTTGCTTTATCCTTATAATAGTATGTATCAAATGCTAAAATCATATCTTCACTTCTAATAATAAGCTCTTTCAACTTTATAAATTACTCCACTCTTATAATATGCTTTCCATACTCCGTAAATATCTTTCCAGTATATCTTCGAATTCTCATCTTCATCAACAAAATAACTTGTTACACATTCAACTACCTGATAATCTTTTAATATTAGCTGTATATCAAATATCCCAAATTCTAAATCATCAAATTCCTCTTTATTAAAGAAACCAATCTCCTTAACATAATTTAATATTGCTTTAACCGATTCCTCCTCTATCACATGCCTGCTATTCACAGTATCATTATACGGTTTCTCAAATATATCCCAATCAATTGTCTTAAAATCAGATGCTGATATAATAAACGGAAAGTCTATCCAATGCTGTTCGTTACTATCATATTCAAACCTATCTTTTACTGGTTTTGTATAGTTATTCTCCTGCATCTGTTTGTAATTTGTTTTCCACTTACATAAGTAGAATTCATATCATAAATTTATCTAGTATACCAGAAATTTCTTAATGATGATTAGTTTAGTCAATCCAATTCTCAATCTTTTTAAACTCTGCTGTACCAATATTATTTTGATGGGTTTCAATTTTAATAACATCTCTTGCAGGGTTCAAATAAGTTACCTCAAATGTATCATCATTTGGTCGGTACAGTATAAAAACCGTAGATTTTTCAAATCTTACATCATCATAAACAGTACTTAGTCCCAAAGCTTCATGTGAATTAGAAGGAAAGTATTTATCCCAGAAACCGATTTCTTTAAATTTATCAATTAAACTGAGCATAGGAGCCTGTTGCCAATTATAATTATCTATCAAGTCTTTGTAAAACTCAACCTTTTTATCCCATTCCTTTTTCTTATTTGTCTCATTGCTTAATCTATTCGGATAATTATAAAGAAACTCTACCAGCGGATACTCCTTCTCTGGTTCTGACCTTCCTTCATGATAAAAATATACATCGGGGTTTGGATTACCATCGGCTTTAAAGTACCAGAACATATATCCCTGATGCATCATAAATACGTAGTCATTATCTGCAAGAAAGTTTTTTACATCAATCTCCTCAAGCAGTTCAACAGCCCAATCATTTAACTGATCTGAATCTGTTCTAAGATCAGAGCCTATCATACTTTCTGGTTTCGACACTAAACATCTACTGTAAAACTCCTTATATACTGATGGTAATATAATTTTAGTCATATTTTTATTTTGTTAGGGAATATCACTGTATTGTTTAGTTTTTTTACTCAACTATATTGTTAAGCAATCTATCAAATGGAAATCAATTATTAGTACTGTTTACAAATTTTCATCCACTTTAGTGAAATAACAATAGCCTGGTTATTCAATGGCATCAAATATAGAAAATTCACCATTTTAAGCCTAATTGTTATACGTTATGTAAGTCTTATTTAACAAAAATAGTTACTGATATTGATCTGGTATGCGCTATTATTCATCTGAGCAATAGTTACAAACACCATGTTATAAAGAGATAACAACAAAAACATACAGAACAGTAAGTTATTTCTGTCATTGCGGGGATGAGATAAAATATTTTCCTATTTTTGAATAAACGATAATTAATAGTGATGAATAGCGAGAAGATTGAGATAGTTATTTGCCTGGGCAGTTCTTGTTTCTCAAGAGGGAACAAAGAGGTTACCCAGATTGTTAAATCATTTATCGACGAGAAAGGGCTTAATGACGCTGTAGAGTTTAAAGGTGCGCATTGCTTTGGCGACTGTAATAACGGTCCATCGGTAAAGATAAACGGCACTATGTATAATCAGGTGTCTGAGAACAATATATATAATATTTTAGAAGAGAACTTAGGATAAACAAAACAGAACTTAATGGATACTCCACTATTTAGTGTAATTCAAAAAAAATGCGTATCGTGTTATGCGTGTGTAAGGGTGTGCCCTGTAAAGGCAATTGAGGTTCCTGCAAAGAACAACAAAGCCAACATTTTAGAGAATAGATGTATTGGTTGCGGACAGTGTCTTAATGTATGTCCTACAGATGCTATTGTGTTCCGATCGCATAAACAGATTACACTTGATCTGCTGGATAGCAGCAGTAAGGTGGCTGCAATTGTGGCGCCTAGTATATCAGGTGAGTTCCATGATATTACCGATTACCGTAAGTTTGTACAGATGATCAAGTCGTTAGGATTTGAGTATGTAAACGAGGTATCATTCGGTGCTGATATTGTAGCAGCTAAGTATAAAGATCTGTTTGAGAACTCTAAAGGTAAATACTACTTATCGGCAAATTGTCCGGCAATAGTTCAGCTTATAGAGAAGTTTCATCCTGAGCTTATTGATAATTTAGCGCCTATTGCTTCGCCAATGATAACCAGTTGCAAGGTTGTTAAGCAGAAGTATGGTAAGGATACTAAGGTTGTGTATATAGGGCCGTGTATTGCAAATAAAGAGGAGATTAAACGTTACGATGGTGAGTTTAAGATTGATAGTGTTCTTACATTTACTGAGCTACGTGAACTGTTTAAAGAGAAGAATATTAATGAGAGTTCGTTAGAGTACTCTGAATTTGATACTCCACTTGGTAACAAAGGATCTTTATACCCTATAAGCAATGGTATATTGCAGGCTGCGGGTATAAAGGAGGATTTGTTGACTGGAAATACAATAACTGTACGTGGAAGAAACAGTATACTTGATGCTGCCAGACAGTTTGAGACATCGGCAAATCAGATTCAACGACATATGAACCTGTTTTACTGTGAGGGTTGTCTTATGGGACCGGGGACAACTGCGGGGGGTGAGAGGTTTATAAGACGATCGAGAGTTATTGAGTATGCAAACAAGAGGCTTAAGGAGTTTGATCACGATAAGTGGGATAAGGATATAGAGAAGTACTCTGTAGATATTACAGAGGCCGTTTTTGAGAAGAATGATCAGCGTATAAAGGAGCCAACACAGGAGAAGATAAATGAGATTCTTCAGATACTTGGCAAAGAGGAGAAGGATAATCATGCATCGGGTTGTGGTGCCTGCGGATATGAGTCGTGTGAGCATTTTGCCGTGGCTGTTGCTAAAGGACTTGCTAAAACCGATATGTGTCTGACCTTTGCCACAAAAAACCGACAGCAATATATAAATACGCTTAAGGCAACAAACGATAAGTTGTCGCGCATGCAGAATAAGCTTAAGGATTCTGAGCAACAGGCTTTAAAACAGAAGGCAGCAGCAGAGGAGGCTAACGAGATAAACTCGTCGATGCTTGAGAAGCTTACCGCAGGGGTTATTATCCTTAACCGCGATCTGAAGATTATTAAATCTAATAATAGTTTTGTCAGACTTCTTGGGCAGGATGCCGAAGAGATTAACGAGGTTATACCAGGACTTGTGGGTGCCGATCTTAAGACACTACTTCCATTCTCATTCTACAATCTGTTTACATACGTACTTAAGAACGATCAGGAGATTATAAACCGTGATGTTCCGTATAACGAGGGGTTGTTGAATATATCGGTATTTACTATTAAGAAGCACAACATTGTTGGCGCTGTTATTCGCGATATGTATGCACCTGATGTACGCAAAGAGGAGGTTATAAATCGTGTAACAGAGGTTATTGATAAGAATCTGGAGATGGTTCAGAAGATAGGATTCCTGCTTGGTGAAGGGGCTTCTGAGACAGAGCAGATGCTTAACTCTATAATACAATCATATAAAACAGGTAAATCGCCCGAAAGAAAATGAACAACTCATTCTACATAGAGATAGATTGCGCCCAGAAAAATCATGACGGCGAACGGATATGCGGTGATGTGTTTTTATCTAAAAAGATAGAGGGCGAAGACAGGATTATTACAGTACTGTCTGATGGTATGGGGCACGGAGTTAAAGCAAATATACTTGCTACTCTTACTGCTACAATGGCTCTGAATTTTGCCAAAGAGCATAAAGATCCGGCAACCACAGCTGATACTATTATGAATACACTGCCGGTTTGTAGTGTCCGCAAAATAAGTTACTCTACATTTACCATTATAGATATTGAGAATAACAAGGATATTACCATTCTGGAATATGATAATCCGAGAACAACTGTGTTCAGAGATAATAAGATTTTTGACCCGCCATGGCAGTGTATAATTCTTAATAGCGAGAAGAATGCTGGTAAGGAGATATATACGTGTAGTTTTGAGCTGCAACAGGGCGACAGGATTGTTTTCTGGTCTGATGGTATTGCTCAGTCGGGTCTTGGAACAAACAAATATCCGTTTGGCTGGGGATTAGAGAATGCTCAGGAGTATGTTGCGGGTTTGCTCAATAAAGATTCCAGATTATCGGCTTCTGATCTTGCCAAGAAGGTTGTAAACCGTGCTGTTGCCAATGATATATATAAATCGAAGGATGATACCAGTTGTGCATCTATATATTACAGGGAGCCACGAAAGTTGCTTGTATGTACAGGACCTCCGTATGAGAAGGAGAAGGATAAAGAGCTTATATCGGCATATAAAAACTTTAATGGTAAGAGGGTTATCAGCGGAGCTACAACAGCAGAGATAATTGCAAATGGTGTTGGTGAGGATATTGTAGATTCGTTTGAATTCACAGATAATGAGTTACCTCCGATATCGCATATGGATAGTGCTGAGATGATTACAGAGGGTATTCTTACTCTGAGCAAGGCCGGAAGAATACTTGAATCTATGAATAACAATACTGTACTTGGCAAAGGTCCGGCAGATCAAATTGTATCGTTATTTAGAGAGAGCGATGAGATTCATTTTATTATAGGTACACGAATAAATATAGCACACCAGGATCCTACATTGCCTGTTGAGCTTGAGATAAGAAGAACTGTGGTAAAACGTATGGGAAAGATTTTAGAAGAGAAATTCTTAAAAGAGGTTCATATTAGTTTTATATAAAAAACCCGGAGTGTAATGCTCCGGATTCATATTTTTTAAAGACTGTCAATAGCTTCCTGAACAGTTGGGTAGTACTTAAATACTAATCCGTCTTTATCAGCTTTTACAACTTTGTCAACAGCCATTTGTGCAAATCCGCTCTTAGGAATAATAACATTAAACTGTTTAAGTCCCATTTTTGCTAAAGCAGGGGTTACATTCTCCGATGCCCAATCAGTCTCCTCTTTCTTTAAGGCACCAGCATCAATAGTATTACAAATAAAGTTTGTGCATTTGTGTTTTGCAAAAAGCTCAAGGGTTTTGTTTTGTGCTTCTCTGAATTTGTCTGCGCTGCTAAAGCCTTTCCAAATCTGCATAAGACACTTTTTCTCTTCAATAATCTCTATGTCGCAATTAGTGCTCTGAAAAACTTTCATAAGTGTTATGGTTTTTGTTAAAAATAGTATACAAATATAACGGAATAATAACAACCCGCAAAACCAGAATTAATATTCACTTTAATTTCTATAACATGAAAATATTATAGGCAAAGGCCTGTTAAAACTAACAAGTATAAAATTGATTATCAACACAAACATTAAAACTAAGATAATAACATATACTATTAAACACAATGGTTAACAGTACTATTAATGGTACAATATATATTATTTAAATTGATAAATATTTAGGATTCCACACTCTTTATAACGGTTTATTCATACAGCAGATATTATTATTGTTATCTACTGGTTAAGCATAAATTACAAACACATATATAATCCTTTGTTTTTCAATACAACAAAGTCATAATCTCAATTAATAATATATAATAATTACAATTTTATTTGTTCATATACATTATGATGAATATATTTATATCCACCAAACAGTATAAGTATTCTTATTCACTTATTGTTATTTAACTAAAGATCATATTTATATCCTCATGGACGAATTAACATCTGTACTAAAACAACTATTAAAGAGAAACAACATTAAAATTGACGAGAAGGAGTTAAAGTTTCAGCTAGAATGTCATCCATCCTATCCTAGTTTACACTCTATGACAGGGGGTTTATTGCATATGGGTATAAAGAGTATTGCTGTAGAGTTGTCCACAGACAGAGATAGTGTTTCGGAACTACCATCAACATTTATTGCACATTGCAGATATAATAACGATGAGCATTTCTGTTTTGTAGAGTTAAATGGCAACAGAGTAACAGTAACTCACAACACAAAAGATTCATTGCACCTGTCGGTAGATGAATTTTGCGATATATGGTCTGGTATAGTAATGGTTATTGAGGATGAGGACAGTTATGATATAAAGAGTAGTAACAGGTCTGTAATAAGTAAAATTCTTATTGGTTTAGCAGGAGCTATGATTGTTACTCTGTTCGTTATAAACGGAGTATCGCTGTTTCATTATATACATTTTATACTTTCTGTAGTGGGTATTGTAGTCTGCTCATTAATAGTGCAGCACGAAATTGGAGTGCAATCAGATACGCTTAATAAATTATGTGCCGATACAAACAAAAAAACAAGCTGTACAGATGTACTAAACTCTAAAGGATCAAGAATCTCAGAGAATATAAGATTAAGTGATATTGGTATAGTATATTTTGCAACTGTATGTTTATCGTGGATAATATACGGTTTTACAGGCAGTCCTAATTCAAATCTTATTGCACTGATATCTGTATCGGTTATACCTTTTACAATGTTCTCAATATATTATCAGCGTATAATTGTACAGAAATGGTGCCCGTTATGTCTGAGTGTAATTGCTGTATTATGGACTCAGGCTATTAGTGTAATATCAGTTAATAATTTATCATTTATACCTGAGAATATTATAAATGACAGTTCCATTTTATTATTTAGTCTCATCTCTGTTTCTGTAATATGGTATTTTATACAACCTCTGTTAAAGACCGTTCAGGATTATCGTGAGTTAAGTATAAATCATTCACAGTTTAAGAAGAATTATGACATATTTAAGTCTCTGATAAACAGTAAACCTGTAGTAGACACCAATATATATAATACCACTGATATAATTATTGGAGATAGAAGTAATAGTGCTCCTGTTAAGATTGTACTTATTACAAATCCGCTTTGCGGGCATTGTAAAGAGGCACACCGAATTGTTACCGATCTGCTAAAGAGATGGGACAACGGAGTACAGATAAATATAAGATTCAGTGTAAATATCAGTGATTTAAACAGTGTAGATACACGCATTGCTATGCACCTTATTGATATATATAATAACGAATCTGAGAAGAGCTTTATTCGTGCTTTAGATCAGGCTTATTATATTGATGATAAATCTAAATGGTTAGACAGCCGACTGACCGGTCCTGACACATCAGGCATTAATGTTCTTATAAAACATAAGAAGTGGTGCCATTCAAATGATATTATGTTTACACCGGAGATACTGGTTAACGGTCGCTCATTTCCTACAGAGTACCAAAGAGATGAGCTTAGTTACTTTATTGAGGATATTATTGAAGAGTTAAACGAACAACTTGTATACAGTACTGTAGAGCAAGTATAAAACAAAAAACCAGAACCTGACACATTGCAATTAAGCCATAGATTTTGGCTGAAAACCCGACAGCTACAATTAGTTCGGGGGATTATTGATTTTTTAAATTATTACTAATGAAAGATTTAAAAAATTTGCGTAATGCTAAGGTATTAAGCAAAAAAGAGCAACAGAGTGTAACAGGAGGAAAACAGATGCCTCCTGCAAATTGCAGATGTTTCTGTTATACAAACGGAAACAGACATGACGCTTCATGTTTTGAGAGATGCGACGATGGTTCTATTCCTGGAGCATATCCTGGAAATACAGATGACTGCTATCCTAATGGAGGATATGAGCCTTTACCAACTTATCCAACAATAGACTAATTACAGACTAAAGCCCGATGGTCTGAAAAATACCGGGTAATATTAATTTATTAAAAACCAAAGTAATGAAAAAGTTAACCAATTTAAAAGGTGCTAAGCAACTTAGCAAAAAAGAGCAACAAAGTGTAACTGGCGGAAAGCTACAACCTCCTGCAAATTGCAAATGTTTCTGTTACACAAACGGAAACAGACATAATGCTTCATGTTTCGAGTTATGTCCTGACGGAGATATACCTGGACAATATGAAGGAAATGGTGACGACTGTGTTCCTAATGGTGGATATTTTCCATTCCCTATGTAATAGTATTTTATATACTACTATATAGATTTTAATATACAAGTTTAAAGGCTGTCCTAAAATTAAAGGACAGCCTCTTTAAACACATAGCTTTACACTATCTCTTAATAACCTTGGTTACATGTCTGTTTCCTGAAAAGTATATACTTACCATATATACACCTCTTTTTAAACCAGTGGTATTTATTGCTTCTGACTTCGTAAATCCATTACCTCTATATACTATATTTCCGCTTATGTCTGTTATAGTGATATCGTATTTTGTATCGGAATCAACCTCAATATATAACTGATCTTTTACAGGATTAGGATAAACTCTGAACATATTATTATCTGTATCTAATATATCTGTTGGTTTAGTTTTATTAATATCTATTGTTATATCTCCTGATACTGTTAAACCGCCTTTGTCTGTAACTGTTACAGAGATATCATAACTATCAGCCGTTATAGTTGTAAGATCGCCTTTAACTGTAAGTTTGTCTCCTGTAATATTAAAATAGTTGTTATCTGCTATTGTGTAACTCAAAACATCGCCTTTGTCAGGATCGGTTGCTAATAGCTGACCTACCTCAAACCCTACAGCCACATTATCATCTACCTCTCTGTTTGTAATATTTATATTGGCCGGAGATTCGTTAACATCAGTTACATTTATATTGAATGCTTTTATGGTAGATGCTGAGTTATTATCTGTTGCAGTAATC
>JAOARD010000007.1 GCA_025210735.1 Bacteroidales bacterium | reverse complement strand
TTTCATGAAGGAGCAGTATGTTTTACTAAAGATAAAAACGAGATCTACTTTACCCGTAACAATATAAAATACGGAATAGTAGCCAAGCGCGATCAGAAAGGAATCAACAACCTTAAGATCTATCATGCAGAG
This sequence comes from Bacteroidales bacterium, assembly GCA_025210735.1. GTDB lineage: Bacteria > Bacteroidota > Bacteroidia > Bacteroidales > UBA6680 > UBA6680. The sequence continues at coordinate 228,873 of JAOARD010000007.1, read as the reverse complement.
TATGTAGATGGAAAGTGGCGAAATGTAGAGTCGTTACCATTTAACAGCGACGACTACTCATGTGGTCACCCGACACTATCACCAGACGGAAAACGCCTGTACTTTGTATCGGATATGCCTGGCGGACTTGGAGGAACAGATATCTACTATGCTGATAAAACAGATTTTGGATGGAGTGAGCCAAAGAACCTTGGATCAGAGATTAATACAGAGGATAATGAGATGTTCCCTTTTATAGATGGTAAAGGACGTCTGTTCCTTGCGTCAAACGGACATGTTGGTCTTGGCGGACTTGATATTTTTGTAGCATTGCCACAGGATAAAGGAGGTTATGGTAATATCTCAAATATGGGAACACCAATAAACTCAACACGCGACGATTTTAGCTTCTATCTTGCCGATGGTGATCAGACAGGTTATCTTTCATCAGATCGCGAAGGCGGAAAAGGTGATGATGATATCTACAATGTATCGTTTGATATGCCTTTACTGTTTGACCAACTGCTTACGCTTCGTTTTTACGATGCAGATACAAAAGAGCCGTTGAATGATGTAAAAGTAAAGCTTGGAGATAATGATAAATTATCGCCAAACGGAACAATAGAGTATAATGTATTGCCTGGAAGTGATTATGCGCTGAAAGCTACAAAAAATGGCTTTAATCCGGTAACAGAGCAGTTGAGCTTTGCTTCAGATTTAGTAAAGCCTGTTGTAAAGGATATCTACCTTAAGAAAGCGGACTATTACGGGCTGAAAGGATTTGTGTTTAAGGTAACCAAAGATAACCCGTTTGCAGGAGTCTCAGTTAAGCTAAAGGAGCAAGGAGGCGATATGGCTAATAAGAGTACCGATGCAGAAGGAAACTTTGTATTTGATCTTAAGAAGAATCAGGACTATATGATAGTACTTGAAGCTCCGGGATACTTTACAAAGCGTGCAGATGTCAGTACTAAGGATATGGCACCCGGAGTAATTGATGTAAACAAGATTATGAACCTTGCAATGGAGGAGATAAAGAAGGATGCAACAATAGAGATACCAAACATCTATTACGATTTAGGAAAAGCAACAATACGTAAGGATGCCGCAGTAGAGCTGGATAAGGTTGTAGAGTTTCTGAATGATAATCCAATGATCTCAATAGAGCTTGGTTCACATAGTGATTCTCGCGGAGGTGCACGAATGAACCAATCGTTATCGCAACGCAGAGCAGAGAGTGCAGTAGCTTACATTATCAAACACGGAGTAGCAAAGAACAGGATAACCGCAAAAGGTTACGGAGAGTCTAAGCTAAAGAACAAGTGTAAAGATGGGGTTAAGTGCTCAGAGAAGATGCATCAGGAGAACAGAAGAACAGAGATACGTATCACAGATATTAAGCAGAATAACCTTACCGAGAACAGATAGAGGTTATTTGTAAACTAATTTAAAGCGAACAGCAGTTGTGTTGTTCGCTTTTTTTATTTGTAAAATATAGTTATACGGTGTAAATGTCTGTATATGCCAAGAATCCTACTGAAAACAGGTTGTGAAAATCCGGGAATACAGAATAGATCAGTTTTTTATATGACTGTTGATAATATCTGTAACAGAGTCAATAGGCTCTGAATTTACGGCTATGCTTGCACTATCTTTTATAAAGTCGTTTTTAGGAAATATTGCTACAGACATAGTTGATTTCCTGAACATTTCAACATCAGCTATACCATCGCCAAATGACAAAATGTTTTTTACATTCCCGTTAAACTGATTTATGATATTATCCATTACATCAGCTTTTGAATCTTCGCGAACATTTATCTCTACATTACCTGTGCATATATCATCATTAAACAGAACATTGTTTGATACAACCATATCCAGTCCAGTCTCTTTAGCAGTAATATCATTTAGGAAAGATAAGCCGGTACTTATTCCATAGCACGGTATATCTCTCTGTTTAAACCAGTTTATTAATGCTTTGGCACCATCTCTTAACGGATTAATATCAAGTACCTTTAACATCTCTGTTTTACTTACTCCTTTCCAGAGGGCAGCATCAAGACGGGTCATCTCATCGTATGATATTTTGTTGTTTGCCCACATATTATAATACTTGCCACCCTCAACATCTGTATTAAGATGTTTGTGTAGTAACATCCACGGGTCAACAGTCCTGCGGAGAGTACCGTCAATATCAAAAAAAGCAATAGTCTCAGTTTTATTAATCACAGTCATAGCTTATCTGGTAATGATAATATTGTGCAAATATAGCAATTAATAAAACTACTATTTAAGGCCTATTTAGCAAGATAAAAACCATTGTATATAACAGTGTCAATTACATCGCGGAAATCGTTGTAAAAATTGCGTTTTACCCACTTAACAAACTCACTCTGATCATTTCCTTTTAACCACAATAACGACTTAATCAACTCTTTTTTAAAAAGAGATTTATTCATACTGTTGCTAATCCCCTTTAATACCTGTTTCTGGTGTTCTACCATTGTCATATGTTAGTTCTATTTTGTTCTTAATATAATAACTCAAATTGTACATACCACAGTATTCAAAAACAGTACCACTGCATGCTGATTTAACATAAATTAATATGTAGTGTCAAAATGGCGTAGTTTTAATAGTTTAACTGAAAATGTGGCACTATTAACCTTTGAGCATTAATTATAGTGAATAAAATTTTGCAAAAAGATTATATAATCACTTACTTTGTAATTCAAAGTAAAAAGATATGGATCGACATTTAGAAGATATACGGGAGATAAGAACGTTAATGGAGAGATCATCCAGATTTATCTCTTTGAGCGGATTATCAGGAGTTTCAGCAGGAGTAGTTGCTGTAGCTGGTGCCGCTGTAGCCTATTACTTAAAAGACTATTTTGCTACAAAAACAGGCGGCCTGATACTTTTTTATGTAATTGATGCATTAATTGTACTTACATTAGCTATTCTTTCCGGATTCTACTTTACATATCGAAAAACAAAAAGAGGCGGGCATAAACTTATTGATAAAACATCAATGAACATGCTTATAAACCTTTTTATACCAATAGTTACAGGAGGTATATTCTGTATAGCATCACTATATCACGGGCTGGTTGGTCTGATTGCTCCATCAATGTTAATATTTTACGGACTTGGATTAATTAATGCAAGTCGGTACTCACTGCATACAATAAGATATTTAGGATACCTGCAACTTGTTCTTGGTATAATTAACCTGTTTGTAATTGGTTACGGACTTATTTTTTGGGTAGTTGGATTTGGTCTGTTACATATTATCTACGGTATTTTTATGTATCGTAAATACGACAGACAATAGAGGTGAATGATTAAACTTTATTTATAATGAAGAGCATAATATCAGGTTTAAATAAGGCATTTGAGAGCAGAATACGATTAGGTATTATGTCTATTCTTATTGTGAACGATAATGTTGATTTTAATACTTTTAAAGAGCTGTTGGGCGTTACCGACGGAAACTTTGCAAGCCATATTAATGCTCTTATAAAACTTGAGTATGTTGTATCAGAAAAGAGTATTGTTGGAAAAAAAACTAAAACAACTTATGCTGCTACTGCTTTGGGTAAGAGTGCGTTTAAGGAACACCTTGATAGCCTTGAGCAGCTTCTGAAAGGTTGATTTTTTTTATACCCAGACTTTGTAATTCAAAGTACTATGAATATAAAAGTATATGATTTAATGAAACGAAGCATGAGAATGGTCATTCACACACACGAGGATGATTATAAATGCGAGTTCCATCTGACAAATAAAAAGCAATTATAAACAGATGAAACGAAGCATGAGAATAGTCATTCACACACACGAGGATGATTATAAATGCGAGTTCCATCTGGCAAATGAAAAAACAATTATAAACAGATGAAATGTATTAACTTAAATATAGATATGAAAAATATTGTTTTAAAGTATATTACAGGGATAGTCTCAGTAATATTATTCTATAATCTGTTTTGGAGAGCAGAGGCATTTGATCTTAACTTTGTATGTTATACTCTGTTTGCAGTAGTCTCTATGTTATATATAAACAGAGGAAATTATAAACGCAAGGTTATAAGAGAGGTGGGTATAGTATATTTAATATCGACTATAGCTGTTTTATTAACCGGATCTGTGTATAGTAAAATAGTTATGATACTGCTGTTTCTTGGTTTTGTGGCACTTTATAATTTCGGTAATCTGCGTACAGTTGTGTTTGCACCAATAGCACTATTCTTTAATCTTACCTTATCTGCAATATTTGGTACAGCAGAATCAATAACAAGCCTGTCTAAGATAGATACAGGTTTTCTTAAACGAATAAAGGGTAGCTGGTTTATCTACATTATTCCAGTGGTAATACTAATACTATTTGTAATAATATTCTCTTATGCTAACCCTAAATTTAATAACCTTGTTGGTGTTGTTATTGAGCCGGTAATAGATGCGTTAGATTCGTTCTTTAATCTGTTTGAGTTTGGTAAAATTGCACTTATCGTTTTTGGCGGATTCTTTGCACTTATGTTCTATTTTTCAACCAGTATAGGTTCAATTATTAATATAAAAGACAGATGGAATCTTAAGATAGCTGTACCTAAAGATCAGTCTGAAAGCAAGGTTATGAAAGGCGAACAGAAAGCTTTTATGATGTTGGCAATATCACTAAACCTGATACTATTAGTGGTTAATGTTATAGATATATCGTGGGTTTGGTTTGGATTTGTTACTGTTGAGAGTGAACTGTCAAACTTTGTACATGAGGGAACCTATCTGCTTATTGTAGCAATAATGTTTACTATAGGTATAGTACTGTTTATATTCCGTAACAAACACAACTTCACAAAACAGGGAAAACTACTGAAGAAGATTGTAGGCATTTGGTTAATTCAGGTACTCTTTTTGATTATCTCGGTAGCTGTTAAAAACATACATTATATTAATTATTATGGTCTTACAGATAAACGTATTGGCGTTTTTATATTCCTGTTAATAACTGTTGCAATAACGGCTGTTGTAGCTCATAAACTATATAAGAATACAACTGCATTCTACGTGCTATCCAGATCAGCAATTATGACTATGCTTATTGTAGCTTTATCGTCAGTAGTAAACTGGGATACATTAATTGTAAGATATAATCTGGAGAGTGAATATACAGCTGAAACAGATTACAACTACTTGCTGTCATATTCAGATGCATCGTCGCATGTATTGTATGAGCATATAGACAGATTTCCTGAGCATATTCAGAGTAGGATAGTTAATAAGTGTTACTACTTTACAAAACGCTATGAATCAAAGCAGATGTTCTCATTTAATCTGGCAGATTATATCACCTACAGAGAACTTAAAAGATTAAAAGAGGAGAGGGGAGATGCTCATAAAATATTTCCTGTTGACAGATTAAACGGAGAGAATTAAACTAAACATCATTATATTTCGCATTGTGTAAAGAGAGGCAGCCGACGTACATCCGGCTGCCATATTTTTTTAGTGAGTCCAGTCAATTATCTCAATATCTTCACCAACCTTTTTTATAATGCTGCTGCGCATATTTTCAAAATGCGGACATGCAAAACCAATAGGATTTCCGCGACTAATGCACGATGCAAATGCTATTGCTTCAGCACCGCGGTCAACCAGCATTTTTGCACGCATTACAGCTCTTTTTCCCGGACATCCGCCACAGGTAATAAAACCGACAACGCTAACCTCACCATATTCTTCAAAAGCCTTTTTGCCATTTTTAGCTACAGCAAAACATGTACTGCCCGGACAGTAATCCTCTGTCTGTAAACATCTAATTATTCCTATCTTCTTCATCTGTAATAGTATATTTAATTTGTCAGATGGAGCAACTACACAAAAAACAGGCTTAAATCAAGCGGCTTTTTACATAGCTGCTTCATAGTATATTGAGAAGCTGTTTAAAATTTATCCTTCAGTTTTTTATATGGAAATATGAAGTCTAATTTCGTTAAATTTCATTTAAATGGAACCACCATTCGCATAAAATTTGCCTCATTATGCTTCAATTTTCATTGATAAAAAATTCAGAAAACAAATTTAAACTGCTTCTGATTTTTAACACAACAAAGATATTACACCTTACTCATATATTCAAAAAGAGTAATCTCCTGTGGGATATCCAATTTCTCTCTTATTCTGTAACGGCGCTGATTTACTGCGGCAGGTGATATGTTCAGTATTCTGGAAATCTCCTTTGTGCTTACATTAATACGCATATATGCACATAATTTAAGATCATTAGTTGTTAATGCCGATGATTGACTTAATAATTTGTCGAAGAAATCATTATGAACCTCCTCAAAATGTTTTTTAAATGTATCCCACTCTTTATCTGTATCAACGCTATTCTTAACCTCTCTTATCATAGCATTAATCTTTTTTCTGTTCTCTACCTTAAAATCGCCGGATAATCCGGTAAGCTTATCGCATATCTGAGATATTATATCGTTTTTGTTATTTACCATAAGAGCAATAGTACTAAGCTCTTTGTTCTTATGCTCCAACTCCAGATCGTACTTCTCTTTCTGGTGTATTGCAGCCTTATTTCTTGCCTCAATATCCTTTTGCAGCAAAATATTTTCCTGTGCACGTTTTTCGTTTTCAAGACTTATTTTGTCAAGTTGCAGAGAGTTTATCTCCTCCTTCTGTTTAAGAATATCATTGTTTTGCCTTAGTAGTTTATTCTTAGATGATAACGAAATATACACCGATATGGCAATTACAACGCAAAGAACAGACAGACCTCCCCATAGAATCAGATGCATACTCTTTTCGCTCTCAAGAATATCAATCTGTTCTTGTTTCTTCTCAAGCTCATATGCATTATTTAATTGAGCAATATCTCTGTTCTTCTTCTCATTAAAAATAGAGCTGTGCAGAGCCATCTGTTTATGTGTGAAATCAAGTGCTCTTTCAAAATCGTTCTCAAATGTTGATGTAAGAGCAAGTCCTTTATAGCACTCAAGCAGATAATCCTTATAGTTGTTCTCCTTACTCTCTTTGAGAGCCCTGTTAAGTATCTCTGTAGCCTGGTCCAATTTTTTCTGCTCCATATAAACACCAGAGATATTAATAAGTGAATTTATCTCACCATGTTTATCGTTTATCTTTTTACTTATTTTAAGCGATTGTTCAAACCATGTTAGAGATGTTGTTAACTTGTTCATATCTCTGTAAACAAGTCCGATGTTATTAAGCTGAGTAGATACCTCTTTAAAATTGTGGTTTTTCTTATTTATCTCCATCGACTGCTGAAACAGATCAAGCGATTTATCAAGATCACCCTGCATCCAGTGTACGAGTCCTATATTATTTAACGATGTAGGATCCTCTTTCTTAAGCTGATCACTTATCATATTCGACTTAAGAAACTGTTCTAAAGCTGAGTCTAAATCACCGTTAACATAAAATATTATACCAATATTATTAACAATCATCGATTCAAGTTCCTTAAAGTTGTTGTCTTCGGCAATATGCAGTGCATCATAAAAGTATTTCATTGCCTGATCGTAAAGACACAGAGAGTAATAGAATTGACCAATCCGGTTTTGTGTAAGACCAATAAGGTACTCGTTGTTAATCTCTTTTGCTTTGGCAAGTGCCTCCATATATATGGTAATTGTGTTCTTACCATGATTTATTACCTCATCATTCTTACCAATGAGAATCATGGCTTCAATCTCCATATCATGTTGGTTAAGTCTTTCTGCAAGTTTCAGAGCTTTATGAGCATATATTTCAGACTCCTTATTGTTTGATACAGAATAGTACTCCTTTGAGATGTTTACATATAGTTCAGCAAGTTCAGTTGAATCTGTTTTTTTAGATTTATCTAATAAATTTTGTATTTTATCAAACGATCCTAATGAGACAATATTTAATAATCCCAGAAGAAATATTGTGTATTTCATCTTGACTTGTTTTTTTTATAAAGGGTTGTTTAACAATTAATTTAACTGGGGCAATGTGTTGTAACAGTTCCAAAGCCTAAATATACAGCCACAATGTATAAAAAAAAGAGCTCTGTACATTAATAAATATGCTGCTTTGTTATAATAATAATTAAAAAATGTTTGTTTGTTATTATTTCTGTTATCTGTTATTGTGTTGAAAATTAGTGTGTAGTGTTTTCTGTGATATGTAATTTGTTATATGGTGTTTTTATTGATGTTGTTATTTGTTATAAGGTGTGTTGTTACTTGTAGGGGTGAAAAATTAAGTTTTTTAATCATGTTAAAATAGATTTGTTACCAGAATTTGCAAATCAAAAAAATAATGTTGCTATAAGTATGTCTATAAGAACATATGTCAACTATAATTTAACTGAATAACTTAAAATAATAACAAATGAGAAAATTTACCTTACTAAGTGTATGCTTTTTGTTAGTTCTGGCAAATTCATTTGCCGAAGAAGCAAAAAGGGTATTACTGAACGAAGAGTTTGAACAGAGTTTTCCTCCGGCAGGTTGGTCTGTAAAAAACGGAGATGCATCTGTAATGCATTGGGGAGTTGAGTGCTTTAACGATATCGACCCGCAGTACCTTCAATCGTATATTCTTAGTGCAGGATGTTGTGCTGAGATATCGTCTAATACTGATACTCCGTTGCAGAATGAGTGGTTAATAACAAAGAACATTGTTATACCAGCCGATATGGAACATACTCAGTTATCGTTTATGTGGGCATGTAATAAAGTGTACAGTGTTGATAACGATACATACGATGTAAAAGTTAAGGTATCAGAAGATGATGGTAACACATGGACAGTAATATGGGCAGAGGATGATCAGACAATGATTGAGAACTCATATGTAACATGGCCATGGCCTCACTTTGGTCACCTTACATCTAAAATTGATATATCTGCTTATAAAGGTAAAACTATAAAGGTTGCCTTTAACTATGTTGGTAAGGAGTCTGATATTGCAAACACTTTCAGACTTGATGCTGTAAAGGTACAGGAGTATACTCCAATGTCATCGCCAATAATTGGTGGAGCACCGGGTAACTATGCTTTTAAAAAGACATATGTAGGGCAGAATATCTTTAGTGGTAACAATTTCCAGATTGTGAATAATGGTATTGGAAAACTAACTATTACAGCAATTGAGGGACTTGAAGGAACAGATTTCTCAACTGATCTTAAACCAGAAGAGGTAAGCCTTGATCCTCGTCAGTCAAAGAACTTCGGAATCTACTATAACCCAACAAAAGATGGTAAAACTGAGACAGATCTTAAGATTAAGACAAATGGTGGAGATTTTATATGTCATATATCAGCAACAAAAGAGCAGTTACCTCAGGGATATTCAGTAGAGAGTTTTGAGAGTGAGACATTCCCTCCTGCTGGATGGACAAAGGATAAGAGTGGATGGAAGCGCGGAGAGTTTTATGCTCTTTCAGGTAAAGCTGTTGCACGTTGTCACTTTGAGGATGATAATCCAACGCTTAAGACTCCTCGTCTGAATATGAGTACAGGAAGTCATAAGTTTACATTCTTTTACAGAGAAGATGGCTCAAACGTTAATGAAAACGAGACATATGTAAAGTTCAGTAAAGATGGTGGAAATACATGGCAGAAGATAAAGACACTTACATTTAATAACTCTACATGGGAAGAGGTTACAATTGATCTTGGAGAACCAAAATCAGATAACTGTTACATAAAGTTTGATTATAATCTTACAATATACGGATGGTCAACAGAGTGTGGTGCTGTATTTATTGATGATGTTATACTTCCTCCACTTTGGCAAGAGGGATCAGCTCCATTGGCATCACAAAACCCTGATCCGATAAACGATGCTGTTAATCAGAACATCTCTGTTATTCTACGTTGGGATCCTGTATTAATGGCAGAAGATTATAAGATTAATATAGGAACATCAGAGGATGATCCTACAGATGTGGTTTCAGGATTGAAGATAACTGATGTTACAGAGTATATGGCTACAAACCTTAAATACTCAACCAAATATTACTGGCAGGTAATTCCTGAGAACGAGCATGGTAAAGCAGAGAATTGTCCGGTATGGAGTTTCTCAACATTTGATGATCCTACAATAAAGGTATTCCCTTATTTTATGGGATTTGAAGACAATAGTAAAACTATGCCTCCTATGGGATGGGTTATGGCTGGTGAAAGAAAGTGGCTACCAGGAGAAGTTCCGTTTCAGGGAAACGTATGTGCTCGTACTGTTTGGGGCGCAGGCGAGGCTATATTGCAAATGCCTCCTATAGAGCTACCTTCTGATAAAGATATGCAGATTGCATTTTACTGGAAGGATGCAAATATATATCCGGAGAACAGAGTAGGAAAAACAGATACTACTTTCTTTGAGATATCAGAAGATAACGGAAAAAACTGGAAACGTGTTGATTTTTTGTCAACGTCAAAACCTATGACTGAGTATGTAAGAGTAAAATATAGTCTTGCAGATTACAAAGGAAAATCTGTTATTGTACGTTGGAGAGACTGGGGTTCTGGTAACGATGCTACAGGAACAGGTCTTGATAATATAGATATTTCAGAACTTAAATCTAATGGTAATCCATATCTTGTAAACAGAAGTTGGAGTGCCGGACGTCATAACTATCATGTTAATGTTCAGTCAGGTGATATCTTCAGGCTATTTAACGATGGTACATCAAATCTTACTATAACAAATGCTGCATTCAGTAATGCAAACTTCTCAACAAATCTTGATTCAGAGAATCTTGATCTTGCTCCAGGAACATATGTTGATTTCGGATTTAAGTTTAATCCTGTTGAGAGTGGAGTTATTAATACAACGTACACACTTACATTTAATAGTGGCGATGTAATTGAGATAAAGCTTGACGGACACTCAAATCCTGCAGATGTACGCTACTATAGTTTTGAAGAGAATGATGATTTTGTAATTGATATACCTCCGTTTATACTTAAGGATGTTGACAGACATCCTACAGTAAAGCCAATTATGACAAACTATGATAACATAGGTGCACCATTTGCATATATAGTAATGAACCATAAGAAGACATTCTATAATGCGTATCCTAAAACAGGAGATAAAGTGCTTATGTCGTTAACAGTTCAGGCTGATGGTGAAGATTGTAACGACTGGTTAATTACACCAAAAGCGCGCGCAAAAGAGGGAGCTAAATTTACATTCTGGGCAAAATCATATACAGACCAATTTAAGCTGTCGCAGTTTAATGTACTTGTTTCTGAAAAAGATGATAAGATAGGAAACTTTAAAGTACTTGAAGATGGAAAACTATTACGCGCAGGTTCTGACGATTGGGAAGAGTTCTCATTTGATCTAAGTGCTTATGCCGGAAAAGATATTCATATTGCAATACAGAATGTTACAGAGTTTGATGGCTTTATATTTATGGTTGACGATGTTGAGATGAGTAAGTTTATTTTCTCTGACACACCAAATAATGCACCGGAGTTTACATCAACAGCTATTACTGAAGCTACAGTAGGAACAGAGTATGTATATGATGTTGTAGCAACAGATAGCGATGATGATAACCTTACAATAAAACTTGATTCAGATGTATCATGGTTAACACTTACTACTGGAGAGAATGGTAAAGCAAAATTATCAGGTACTCCGGCTGAGGAGAATAAAGGAGTAAATCGTGTGGTTCTTTCTGTAACAGATGGTGTTCAGACAATTAAACAGGAGTTTGATATAAATGTTACAGTTGCTGCTGCAACAAATAATGCACCGGAGTTTACATCTACAGCGATTGTTGAGGCTGAGGAGAATGAGGAGTACATATATAACATTACTGTAACTGATACAGATAACGATAATATTACTATAACGCTTGAGAATGATATAGCATGGCTGAAACTTACAGCTGTTGAGAATGGTAAAGCAAAGCTTTCTGGTACACCTGCAAAAGCAAATATTGGAACACAGAATGTTGTTGTTGTTGCAACTGATGGTAAGGAGACTGTTAAGCAGACATTTGATATAAAAGTAAAAGAGGGTAAGGTACTTGGTATTAATGATAATACACAGAATGTATCAATATATCCAAACCCGGCTTCAACAGTGATAAATATCGAGGGTGTTGACAATGCTGTGGTATCAGTATACAATACCAATGGTGTTATGGTTATTAAAGAGCAAACTACAAACAGATTGAATGTTTCAGGACTATCTACAGGTATGTATATAGTTAAGATTCAGACATCTGATTATGTAATTACTCGTAAACTGAATATAAAATAAGTTAGTGGTTGAGGAGGGGGATTGGTTCTCCTCCTTCTCTCTATTGTTTTTCTACATGTTTGTAGGAGAGTGTTGTGGTTTTGGATTGCCAATACGAGATCTCTGGGTTACAATTTTGTGTTTATGCGTAGCTGTTTGTTGCTCTGGATTTCGGTTGGCAACCAATTAAAAATATTGATTAAATAACTGTCAGTTAGGTTCAAATAAAGAAAGAATAGAGTCGGAACCAGTTCTTTAGAATAACAGGAATTATTGCTGTAAAGCAGATATAGATAGTTATTAGTGATTTATGGTTATTTCTGTAGGTAAGTAATTGTTATTATAAAGTTATGAAAAGAGTTGTGTATTATTTACCTACAGAATTAGCAAAAATCTAAAAAAGGGAATGTTAGTCAGATGAGATATAGCATGATAATGGTTATTCACACACGAGAATTATTAAAAAGCTAGTTCCATATGACCTTTAAAAGACAAATTTAGATAGATGAAAAATAGCTATAAACAAATAAAGAAATATGCTGCAATGCTAATGTTATCTATTATAGGATATACATCAGTATCGGCGCAGTATTGTACCTCCGGGGCAACCAAGAGTGGAGGAGAATATATTAGCCGGGTAGTTGTTCCCGGGTTTTCAAATGAATCAGAGAATAGTAAATATACTGATTTCACCGGACTTGATGCAATTGTACTTCATGCTCAGGGAACATATAATCTTTCTGTATATATACATGATTACTATAAAGGTAACAATGTAGCTTGTTGGATTGATCTTAACAAAGATCAGGTTTTTGATGAGACAGGTGAGGTGTTTTTTGCAAAGAAAATTGTAGTAGGTGATAATGTAGCACGTGCAGATTTTGCTATTGAGATTCCTGATGCAATTACAGAAGGCGAATCAAGAATGAGAATCACTCTGTCGTCAGAGACAGATGTAACTCCGTGTATGAGTTATAAATACGGGGAGACAGAGGATTATAAAGTTGATCTTAAGATTCCAACGGAGAAACCTATTGCTGATTTTAAGGCGGGATCTACTGTTATTTTTGTGAAGTCACAGACATCGTTTACTAATAAAACACAAGGGTTTGCAAAAACATATGAGTGGACTTTTACTCCATCAACAGTTACATTTATTGATGGAACAACAGCAAACAGCAAAGATCCTGTAGTGCGTTTTGAAGAGAAAGGATTCTATACTGTTAAACTGAAAGCTACAAACCAGATTGGTGAAACAGAGAAGGTTTATGATAACTATATAAATGTAAAGAACCTTGAAGAGCCAAAATCGCTTACAGCCTCATCAGAAGGTGATCAGGTAACACTTAAGTGGTCAAATCCTATTAACGAGGGCTGGGAGAGTTATGAAGATTTTACACTATCTATACTACCATGGACACAGTTAGATTTTGATAATGCATATACTGCTGGATTTAACGGTGTAACATTCCCTAACCAGAACTATGTAGGTTCTGCAATTGTATTTAACCCTAAAGAGGCTCAACCGGATGTTTCATCTGTGATTAACCCTCATAGCGGCGAGAAGTGTCTTGCAATATTCAGAGCGCTTCAGTCAACAAATGACGACTGGATTATTTCGCCTCAGGTACACCTTGGTACAGAACACCAGTTTAGCTTCTGGGCTAAATCGATGACAGATAAATATTCACTTGAAAAATTTAATGTTGGTGTTAGTACCAAAGGAAATTCAGACCCCAAAGATTTTATTATAATTACACCAGAACCGGTTGAGGTTTCAACAAAATGGACACTATACTCATATGATCTGTCTGCATTTGCAGGTAAGGATGCATATGTTGCAGTACAGTGTGTTACAAAGAACGGATTTGCACTACTACTTGATGATTTTATTATAAGCGATTACGAGTCTGCAAAGAGATTTAATGAGTCGTTTAATGAGCCACAGGCAATAACGCAAGGTAATCTTACAATAAATACAAATGTTACCAATAAGCAGTTTACTGTTAATGATAAATCTGTAAATAGCAGATATCTTATAGGTACAGAGGTATATCGCGACAATAAACTAATCACAACACTAACAAACAGTTTGCTTGCAGAGTATACTGATAAGGGAGTTGCAGATGGTAACCATACATACTTTATAAAATCTAAGTATGTTTCGCCAGAGGGTATATCAGATAAATCAAATGAGGTTTCAATACTTGTAGATAATAAATCGGCAGAGGTAGAGGTTGCTTCAAACGATATAGTTATAAATACCGGAGACACATACCGTGTACCGGGTTGTACAAAGGTTGGAGAGAAGAGTGAGATAGTTATAAAGATAACCAATAAAGGAACAGAGGAAGATTTGAATCTGTCGGGATTTGCTATGTCTGATTCAGACTCATATAAGGTAACTGAACAGCCTGCAACGGTTGTAAAACCTGGTGAATCAACAACTATTAAAGTTGAGTTTTCGCCTTCTGCAAAGGGTTACCATACGGCTGATATATCGTTTAATACAAACGATGATAACGAGGCTGCATACAACTTCACCCTTAAAGGTACAACCGGAGATGAGTGGACATGGATGTTATACCTTTATGAGGATGGTACACAGCTTGATGGATTAAAAGATTTTAACGAGTGGGAGGTATTAGGATCTGTTGAGGAGAAGGTTAACTACATTGTACTTTACGATGCTTATGACGACTCAAAAGATGGAATATACTATGTAAAGAAAGACGCTAAAGGAGAAAACAGAGTATTGGTATCTGAATTGATAAGTAAACATATGGGTAAAGATTTTGATATGAATAAATCGGAAACCCTGCAAGAGTTTATCCTATGGACACAGAGCCGTTTCCCTGCAAACCATTATGGTATAACAGTATGGGATCATGGTAGTGGTATTTTCAGAAACAATGGCGATGTAATGACAAAAGGATGTGTTGGAGACATGAAGCTTTGGGAGCTTGACGATGCTCTTGATGCATTTAAAAAGCAGGCAGGACAGAAGGTAGATATCTTTGGCTTTGACCTTTGTCTTCTTGGACAGATAGAGACAGCTTATCAGCTTAAAGATTATGCAGATTATGTAGTATTCTCTGAAAAAACAGAGCCTGGTGACGGATGGCACTACAATACTGCATTTAAGATGATGAATGATAACCCTCAGATATCGCCAAAAGAGTTTGCAATAAACCTTGTTGATGATTACTATGAGGCATTTAACAGTGGTGTTCAGCAGCAGGGTATGGAAGGAACTACACAGTCGGCTGTATCAACAGACCTGTTAGTATCAGAGCTTGTTCCTGCACTTAACAACTTCTCTGTTAAACTGGCAGAAAACTTCTACGACTACTCAACAGATATTCGTACAGCAATATCGTCATCGTGGTACTCAGACGACAGAAAAGAGCACCGTGATATAGGACACTTTGCAAAGCTTATTAATGCTAATGCTAAATTCCCGGTTGAGCTTAAAACAGCAGCAGCAGATTTTGTAACAGCACTTGAAAAGGCTGTAATAAATACACGCTACACAATGCCTGTTAACAAGAATACAACAGGAATGAAGGCATGGATGCCATCAAAAATTACAACAAGTAAGAATATAGACTTCTACCTTAACGATGAGTATCTGAAGTTTCATGAGACGTTCTGGGATGAGTTTCTGTATGTTGCAGATAACCCAATTCAGAAAGATAAACCTCGTGTTAAATTCAACTTTAGTAAGGCAACAATACTTACCGGAGAGAGTGTAATGTTTGAGAATATATCTGTAACAATTCCTTTTATTCAGAGCTACAAATGGGAATTGCCAAACGATAAGTGTGTGTTTGCATCGGGTAATGAGACATCAAGAAAGATGGTGGTTAAATTTACACAACCTGGCGATTACGATATAAAGCTTATTGTAAACAATGGTGTTAAAGATATGGAGTGTGTACAGACAATAAAGGTTACAGACCCAATATTTATGGCTCCTGGTAATCTTACAGCATCTGTTGATAAGAAGAATGTATCGCTTAAGTGGTTTGCTCCGGGAGAGGATATGACCCTTTCAGAAGGTTTTGAAGGTGCTACATTTCCACCTGCAGGATGGGAGACATGGGTAAGTAAAGATATGAGTGGCGAAGGTTTTGAGAAGCCTGTTGATAAGAACGGACGTTGGTTTAAGGTTAACCTGAACTCGTTCGGAAACACCTCTCACCCTGAATATATACACAATGGTGATTACTCTGCCGGAATATCGTTTAAAGCTCCGGACTTTAACTGGTTAATTACACCAGAGGTAACAATAAGCGAGGGCGAAGATTTCTACTACTGGACATGGTATAAGAACGGTATATCTGATACTGACGGAAAAGAGTACTTTACTAAGATTCATGTACTTGTTTTTAGTGATGGTAAGTGGAGTGAAGAGCTATTGTGGCATGATAAGGCAAAATCTAACTTCTACGATTCTGAGGTTAAGATAGAGCTTGATAAATACGAAGGAAAAACAATTAAGATAGCATTTGTATATGAGTATACAGATGGCTTCCAGATGATGATTGATGATGTATCTATACGCAAGGGTAATTCGCGTGGTTTTACATTACGTGGCAATGCTAGTTCAGGAGAGCTGACAGGATATAAGGTATTCAGAGATGGTACCCTTCTTGAAACAGTTACCGGAACTTCATATGTTGACGAGAATGTTGATAACGGAACATATTCGTATACAGTTACAGCAACATATCAAAATCCTGATGGAGAATCAGAGCAATCAGCAGCAGTTGAGGTTATTCTTAAAAATAAAGATACTGACTTGCCTATTGGTGTAGATTCTGAAGATGTGGTAGTTATTAAAATTTATCCTAACCCTGCAAAAGATAATGTATCTGTTGTTGGTGTTGATAATATGACTGTAAGTATTTACGATGTAAACGGTAAATTACAGTTTAAACAAAGAGCAACATCTGATAGATTGATTATTGATCTGACAGGTTTTGATAGCGGATTATATTTGGTTAAAATAAATGGAGAAAATAAAGTTGGTACTGGAAAATTGATAGTTGAATAAAGTACCATAATTATTCACAGAAAAGGGGCTTTCCATTAGGTTAGCCCCTTTTTTGGTATAAGGTTAGTCTATTCTAAAAAATGACAGGAAAGGCAGCTTTTAGGCTCTTTTTGTGGATAGAGAAGGAAAAGATTATCTGTTGATAGATGTATAATCATAAAAGTATATTAGATATGTTCTGATACTAAAATATGGAAATACGCCACGAAGTGGCAATTTAATTCAGCCCGATGCAACGCATCGGGTAGTTGATATATGTTTATTCCGCACTGAAAGTGCAGATTAAATATATTGGAAGAAATATTGAATTTTTCTCCTCAGTATTACGTTATTTTGTTTGTACCGGATTGAATACGAGTTGATAAATCCGGATCAATATTATGGGGTTAGCATAATCAATTAATCCTAAAATAAACCTACATACTGTTTTTAACATTATGCAATAATTTATATTTTTGCGCCGTTTGCCCCAATTATCCAACTAAAAAATTTATGATAAGAAGGTTAACAAGTATAGTTTGTGTTACAAATACCCTATTAACAACGTAAAATAACTTATATGCAAAAAAGAGACATCTTAACTTTTTCAATTTTAATATTTGGTATAATACTGTTCTCAGGATGCGATGCACTGAGCGATATGGAGTTTTTAAAGAAGAGTGAAAAAGAGACAGCAGCTGTTCAGGTACAGGATACAACAAAAACAGGCGAAAAAAAGCTTAAAAACGGGCTAAAGATAGATAAAGATAGTTACGGGCGTGTAACCTCAAAAATAAACTATAAAGATGGTATGCGTCATGGTATGGCAACAAGTTACTTTAAGAACGGAAAGATTAGGGCTAAGGTGGCTTATGAGATGAATAAACGCACCGGAAGAGGTTTATGGTATCATGAGAATGGGAAGGTGTATAAAGATCTTAACTTTGTTAATGGTAAAAAGAATGGTATTCAGAAGAAGTTTTACAAAACCGGTAAACTGATGTCTGAAGCTATGTTTAAAGAAGGTTTACCGGGTGTAGATCTTAAGGAGTATACCAGAGAGGGAAAACTTAAAAAGCTGTATCCTACAGTTGAGATAAAGAGTGTAAATAAGATAAAGGATGAGGGAGAGTATATTATATATGTTAAGCTAAAGAATAATAACTTCAGAAAGGTTAAGTTTTATGAGGGAGATCTTTACAAAGGTAAATACTTTAATAAGTACGGTATAAGAGAGATAGAGAAGATAGATAACAATACAGCAAAACTTACAGTATATGTTAACAGAGGATCGTCTGTTATGAAGAAACTAAATTTTGTGGTTGTTATTAGTACTCCTTTGCGTAACAAGAAGATAATACAGAAATCATTTAATCTGGCAGTAACAAACTATTAAATAATTACATAAATAAGGCTACTGTTTTTGGGTAGCCTTTTATTTTACTGTTAATATCGTTTTTTTATTTATCCTTAGCATATATGTGGTATCAACAATATACCGATGTCAAAACTATTTAACGAATTTCACACACACGAGAGGGTGATTATAAATACGAGTTCCATCAGGCAATTGAAGAAACAGATAAAATATTAATTTTGGCACAATTAAAAAGTCAGGTATGAGTAACGGAACAATCAGAGCAAATATTAAAATAGGATCAGAGGTTAACATAATTCTTAAAGAACATCAGCGTACAGGTGAATTAACACATGGTTATGTAAAAGATATCCTTACAAAATCGCCAAAACATCACAGAGGTATTAAGGTTAGATTAGAAGATGGAAGTATTGGTAGGGTACAAGAGGTAATAGAGTAAGTTTTTCATTAAACACAGACTACTAAAATATTTTTTAAAATAATATCTGTGTTGCGGACAATATTTACAAAGGCTCGTTATCCAACGAACCTTTGTTTTAACTTGCATAGTTGTAAAATTAAGGCATTATATTCATATATTCTATTAAAACGTATACTGTTGAACCTGAATGGTATCTATAATATTTATACTCATTGGTATTATCTAACATAAAGTTTATATGCCTGAAGTTACGTGAATCATTCGGATAATCATAAGCATTAAAATTACCTAAGTTAATCCAATTAACACCATCGGTACTACCCTGTATTTTGGGATTATTTCCCTGACGTCCGTTATTAAGTACTATTGTTACACTACGCCCTATAAAAGGGGTGGCATACTCAATAGTAACCCATTCTTCGTTACCAGAGTTAACATCACTCATCCAATATGTTCCTACTGTAGTGGAAAGAATATTTTTGGAGTTCCATGATCCGGTTTGGCTTGAACCGGTAACTGATGCTTCTGGTTGGAAATTCAGATAATTGATCCATGTGGAAACCGATGGATCAGAATGGTATCTATAATACTTATACGGATTTGTGTTATCTAATTCGAGGTTTATATGTCTGCAATTGTTAGAATCATCCGGATAGTCAAAGGCATTAATGTTAGCCAATGTTGTCCATGTAACACCATCTGTACTACCCTGTATTTTCGGATTAGTTCCTTGTCTGCCATTAGCAAGAATAATAGAAACGTGTTTGGCAACAAATGGCTCATGATACGAAATAGCAACCCACTCCTCGTTACCAGAGTTATCAGCACTTATCCAAAATGTTCCTATTGTAGAAGACAGAACATTTTCAGGCTTAAAATGTGAGGTTTGACTAGAACTGGTAACCGATACTTCTGGTTGTATATTAAGATATTCGATTAATAGGTAAACCGTTGGATCAGAATGATATCTGTAATATCTGTATGAATCTGTATTGTCTAGCACGAAATCTATATGTCTGAAATTGCGAGAATCGTTAGGATAATCAAAAGCATTAAAATTACCTAAGTTAATCCAGTTAACACCATCAGTACTACCTTGTATTTTCGGATTATTTCCTTGTCTGCCATTATTAAGAACAATAGAAACATGTTTAGCAACAAATGGCTCAGGATACGATATAGTAACCCATTCTTCGTTACCAGAGTTAACAGCACTCATCCAATACGTTCTTTCTGTAGAAGATAGAATATTTTCAGGCTTCCATGGTGAGGTTTGACTTGATGCAGTTACTGAAGCATCTGCATGTGTTTTCATCTCTGTAATTTTTGATAACTCGTTGCCTGATGATGGTTCCTTAGTTTCGATGCTTTTCTTTTCGCACGAACTACTTAATAATAACAAGGATAGAGTAAAAAGAAGTAGTGTGATAGATTTTTTCATAATAAAAGAATAATTAATTAATTGAATTTATTTATTACAATAAAAGTACATATTGATTTGTTGGAAAAATATTTCACAATATATCATGTTTTTACACAGTGTTTGGGTTTGTCTCTTTTTAATCAGGTTATTATAAAATGCTGTCAACTTGCTTGCTGACAGATTAACATAGCAGTTCAATTGCTAAAATAAATTTTCTCTGATCATTTTCTGTTTTATCATTGAAATATTAATGGAGTTGTTAGTTAGTTTGTTGTTTGTGTAATATCGAATTTAGAGAGAAGTGTTTTTATATCTGGAATTGTAAGAGAACGTTTTACGATAAACGTTAATCTTGTAATATATAAAATTTATAGAGGTAGGTAGACAATTACTTATCTTTGTTTCCGGTAAAATCAATGGTTATATGAAACGAAGCATGAGAAAGAATTTTTACATACACGGAGATGATTATTATGCGGAGTTCCATCTGACCATTAAAAAGAGGAAATAAACAGATGAAAACCTGTATTACAATATTTTATAAGACAAATAAAACATTTGATTATCTTGATAATCAGTATTTCGTGAAACTGGATAAGATCTGTAACCTGATATTTATTATTGTGGGTGCAGTTCAGGGAGTGGAATCTTCTCTAAGGCATATGCATAGCTTTGTTGGGTTCTATAATAATACAGGGGCAACACTATTTGTAATTATCTCGGCTCTGTTGGGTGCTTCAACATTTCTGATTACCGGCAGATATATAATAACATACTTTTTTTATGGTATTGGCAGATTATTAAAAGGAAGCAAAGAGGTTGTTGATATAAGAACAGTAATTGCATATTCCGCTATACCATTGTTACTGAAATTACCTGTTTTTTTATATTTGAGTATTACCGGACATTTTAATAATGTAACCGGATATGAGTATTGGTTTGTAAACGTATTATATACCATTATATGGATTTTTATGATAAAAATTACTGTTCAGGGGATAATGAAATTCAATGATTTTGGAGTAGTTAAAGCTCTGGTTAATGTAAGTCCGTTGATTCTACTGGGAGTATTCTCTATGAGCGGATTTTTATATATGATTTTTGAGATGTTAATCCCGGTATTATGAAAACAGCAGATATTTGGTTGGCTAAAGTTTGGCAGGAAACGGCCGATATAATAGGAGGAGAATTTACAATATCAAAACAGATTATTAATGGTGGATGTTCGTGTGGAGCACTGTATCTACTTACTATAAATATAGTATACAGTGGTTTTGATATTTGTATATCAGAAGCTGTAGGAGAATATCCGTTTTTAAGGGATGAGTATAAGAAGTGTAAAATAAGAATTGCTGCAAAAAAAGTAACAGAGAGAGATGTTAGTTTATCTGTATGGCGTAAAGACTATATGGATTGGATATTCGGATTTGCTAACCAAAGAACTGGTTACAGAGATTTTGATAAACGTATTGGAATAAGAGCCAGTAAGGAGATAAGAAAGAAGTTAAGTGCAATATTTAAGAATAGATCTCAGAGAGAAGAGATGATAAATGATAAGTGTAGGACATACAATGTTGATACATCAGATGGCGTGGCAACAATACAGTTTAGATTGTTGAAAGAGGTTAATAGTTCAGAGATGATTATAGAAGAGTATAACAGAGTTATAACTTTTGTTGACGGACTTGCCGATGCTGGTGTTTTTGAATAGTTTATATATTTAGAGCTATCATTGATATGATAAGTTATCCGCAGTTGCAGATTTCTCATTTCATTAGTGATATAAGCTCTAAACAGTTGTAGAGTTCTCATCTCATTGGTGCAATAAACTCTAAACAGTTGCAGAGTGTTCATCTCATTGGTGCAATAAGTTCTAAGCAGTTGCAGAGTGTTCATCTCATTGGTGTAATAAACTCTAAACAGTTGCAGAGTGTTCATATCATTGATGCAACAAGTTCTAATCAGTTGCAGAGTGTTCATCTAATTGGTGCAACAAGCTCTAATCGGTTGCAGGGTTCTCATTTCATTGGTGCAATAAGTTCTAAGCAGTTGCAGTGTGTTTATCTCATTGATGCAGTAAGCCCTAAATAGTTGTAGATTCTTTGCCTAACAGCAATACCAAGACAAAGTAGTCCGATAAGTAGTCTTGTATGCTTATGAAGTTTGAGACTGTGATTGCATAGTATATTAAAGGGGAGGTATTTCGAGTTACAGTGGTGATGTTGCATTATATTGTGGCGACTTTGCATATAAAAGAGGTGTGTTGCAGTGGCGTCGTCGTATACTAAAGCAGTATGTTGTGTGGCGACGTTGCATGCTTTAGTGGCGACGTTGCATGCAACGTCGTTACAACTTTATGGTGCATTGAAATTTACAGATATCAGAGTTGATAGAAAAATTGAGTTAAAAGCTGATAAGAAGATGAGAGGTTGCTGGGGTGATACATTGTTTTATCTGGAAGGAAAGAGGATTATATGATGTTTTTAGAAACTTTCATATCTGGTTATTATGAGATATAGGATAATAATAAACTTACCGATTCTTATATTTGGAGCTTTGTGGTTATTTACTTTATCGGATAACGGAGGTGAAAATTTTTCGATGATAAAGACAATAGCTTCTATTTTTTTTGCATTTATGACTATAGTATATGCTGTTTTTACTCAGTTGTATATAATAGTTATGTCTGTTTTTAGAAAAGAGAGATTTAATATATATCCACTAATAGTACTATCGTTTATATATTTGATAATCTATATTATATAGAGATTATCGAATCTTTTGAAAAGATTAAATAATTTGTTCTATTTATCAACAAACTCTATTAACTCAACAGGCGATATAATATCTATCTCCTTATGCAATCCTCTTATAAATCGTCCTACACCGTTAAATGATGTTACTTTACCAGAGAACAGATATTTGTTATTCTCTATTGGTTTAATATATCTGCCTGCTGAATAGAACTCCTCCTCAAGTAACGATTTTGCACGTTGCGATAGTATTAACTCTACAGGTATAAAAGAGTCACCGGTCATGCCAAAAAGGTCAGATTTTTTGGCATTGTGTTTACCCTTATTGCTCCACTCTTTGTCAGTAGGTTTTATATCTGTAATTCTTGATATCTTAAATACTCTGCTGTCTCCGTTATCTACATCGTAACACCAAACAGACCTGAAACCATTAAAGAATTTAAATGGTTCAACCACCCTGTCTTTTATAGTAGATGAGCTGGCTGATTCGTATCCTTTCAGAATAACTACTTTTCTATCATCAATAGCCTCGCGCAATTTTTTTATAATTGTAAGCTCGTCGTACTTTATAAAAGAGTATATCACAGGATCAGAATAACAAAGATTAGATATCTTGTCAACAAGCTCACGTTTCTCATCGGTATCAGCATCGGCATACTCAATGGTATTAGATAGTATCTGTTTCTGTTTATCAGAGAATAGTACGGCAGATGTAATTGTATTCAGCAGAGAGCAGTCAGGATCAATTCTATAATAGTTACCAGGCTCTTTTTTAACAGCAAAACCACATGTTTTCAGATTGTCAATATATCGTCTGAATGTACTGTCAGATATACTAAGGCTCTCTAAAAGAGTCTCTTTTTTAAATCCGTGATTGGAATTTAATGTTAAAATAAAATCTATTATCCTGAATATCTTTTCCTGACCTTCCATACTATAATTTTTTAATAGGGACTCAAAAATAGTCATTATAAAATAACAAAAACAACCCTTTAATTAGAATTAATAAAAATTAGCATCCCCTTAAATTGGTATTGATAAAACAGCGAAATCAAACAAATATTATTGAATATTCACATTATTATATCATATAATACTGATGTAACATTTCGTATAAACAGGGTTTGTGCTTGTTAATGTGAGGTTTGTATTGTTGTAAAGTTGGTGCTATACGGTATTTAAAATAAAACAATAAAATAGCTATATAATGGTATTGACCACCTCTCTTACAATAATGAATTTTGTCTTCCAAACAGAACAATACCATTGATATGCTAAAGTTAAAATTTTGTGTTTGCTTTTTGTTTATTGTTATTACAACATTTAACACTAATCTTTTCGGTCAGGCTAAGGTTACGCTTAATGGTATTGTTATATCTGAAAAAGATGAGAAGCCTATTGTGTTTGCCAATATATTATGCAAAGAGGTAAATAAGTGGACAACCAGCGATGAGAATGGTCTTTTTAAGGTAGGTAATCTTAAAAAAGGAAAGTATAGAATTCAGATATCATATATAGGTTACAAATCGCTAGATACAACAATATATCTTTCTAATAATAAACCTATAAAATTTACACTTACTGAAGATAATATAGTACTTGAAGAGGTTGTTGTTATTGCTACAGAATCAAAGAATGATGGTTCTGGTTCTGTTATAAAAAAGCAAGCTCTTACGCATTTGCAACCAACCAGTTTTGCAGATATTATAGAGCTTCTTCCCGGAGGTTTGTCAGGAAGTAAAAATCTGTCGCAGATGAAACTGATAAATTTTAGGGAAGCAGGAGGAGCATCTAAAAGTGATTATACATCGTCATTAGGAACCTCATTTGTTGTTGATGATATGCCTTTGTCAAATGATGCTGAGTTGCAGACTGTATCAGGTAGTTATGATAGTGATAAGTTGAGTATAAATCAGCGTAACACAACAGGTAAAGGTGTTGATATGCGTACAATATCAACCGATGATATTGAATCGGTTGAGGTGATACGTGGTATCCCGTCTGTTAAGTACGGAGACCTTACAAGTGGGGTTGTTAACATTAAAAGAAGTTATAAAAAAACACCTCTTAAGTTCAGACTAAAATCAGATCATTCATCAAAACTATTTGCTGCAGGAAAAGGATTCAGGATAAATAAAAATGAGTTTATAAACCTGAATGCAGACTATATAAAGTATCGTCCCGATCCAAGAAATATAAGTTCAAAGTATTCAAGGTTTACATCATCGTTAAGATACAAAAGAGAAAACAACGATATATCAAATCCATACAGAATCATGGTTAATTTTGATTATACAGGTTCTTTTGATAAACAGAAGGTTGATCCTCAGATAGGTTACCCTGAGACTGACAAGTATGATAACTCTTATAATAAATTCATAATTAATACAACAGGTAAACTAACCACAAATAGTATAAAATGGATAGATAATATAAACTATCGTATATCGTCAAGTTATACTCATAATAAAAAAGAGGTTACCAGACTTACCTCAGCCGGAAGAAATATACCTATGCCTCTGAATTATGATACAGGTATACAAGATGGTGTTTTTCTTCCATCAAGTTATATGTCTCATCTTATTGTAGATGGTAAACCTGTATATGTCAATGCTTCACTATCAGGAAACTTAAGCTTTTTCATTTTTAATATAAAACAATCAGTTTATTTAGGCGGCGAATGGCGGTATAACAAGAACTTTGGCGATGGTCAGGTTTATGACAAGTTAAGACCGCCATATCCCACTACCAGAGTACGTCCAAGAAAATCATCAGATATACCATCGTCACAGAAACTATCGTTTTTTATTGAAGATCGTTTTACTGCCAAAATAGGAAGTAACAAACTAAAAGTGAGTGCTGGATTAAGAGCAACAACACCAATGAATCTGTCAGAGAACTATCTGATGAAGGGAAAATTCTACTTTAATCCCAGAATTAATGCTTCATGGAAATTTCCTGCAATATCAATAGCCAAAAATGAGTTAAAAACAAGCCTGAACATTGGGTATGGTGTTCATACAAAATTTCCTACAATATCTCATCTGTATCCAAATATGCATTTTACAGATATCATTCAACTTAATTACTATTCTCAGAACGAGAATCTGTCAAGATTGAACTTCATTACATACGCTACAGATCCTACAAGTTACAATCTTAAACCTGCAAAGAATACCAAGTACGAGATAGGTTTTACTCTAAAATATAAGAAATCCAGACTTGATGTTACAGTGTTCTCAGAGAAAATGGAGTCAGGATTTAAACGATTAACACAATATAATATTCGTGAATATACTGATTATGACGAATCTTCGGTTCCGTCATCAGGTTTAACCGGACCACCAGACTTATCAATGTTTAGTTCGGAGACAAAAAGGGTATTTGATACATACTCACAATGGATAAATGCAGGTGTAGTAAACAAAACAGGTATAGAGTATCAGTTAGATCTTGGCAGAATAGAACAGATATATTCAAGAGTATCAATTAACGGAGCATGGTTTAAGACTGAATATGATCAGAGTTTACCTGAATATAGAGGAGTATCAACTGTAATTGATGGAAAACCATACCCATATATAGGTTTATACAACTGGGATAAAGGAGAAACATATGAACAGTTTAACACTAATCTGCGATTTGATACTCATATACCATCATTAAGGTTGATATTCTCTTCTATGATACAGTCGGTATGGTATACAAGCAGAGTATATAATGAGAATAATGGAATGCCCGATTACTATATAGATGTTAATAATAATATAGTTAAGTACGACATAACAGATACAACAGATCCTATACTGAGACATCTGTATGAAAAACCATATGACAATAAGTTTTTACCCGATAAAAAGGCTCTTGCAATGGATCTTAATCTTAAGGTTACAAAAGAGATAGGTAAAAATATGAAGTTTGCATTTTATGTGAACAGAATACTGCACTACTATCCGGAGTACAGACAAAACGGAGGAAATATTGTGAAAAGAAGAACAACACCATCATTTGGGATGGAACTAAATATAAAATTATAGTTATTATATATTCAAATACAATGAAAAAAACAATTCTAGCGATGTTTGCCATTGCAGCAATGGTATTCACATCATGTAAAAAAGACGATGATGACAAAAAAACGGATGTAAAGGTTAAAATTACGATGCCTCAGTCTATAAGCGGATTAAAGTCTGTTAAACTAAAAGAGGGAACAATTACATTTACAAACATGAATACAGGTTCTGTAAAGAGTCAGCAGGTAACTACTCTTGATGCTTTTGCAGTAAATGTAACAGACGGAACATATAAGGTTCTTTTTGATGGTAAAGCTAACTATACAGAAACAAATGGCGATCAGAATACTGAAAGAGAGGTTAACATACGTGGTATTAAAGAGAATCTTGCAATTGTAGGAGGAAACGTTGATCTTAATATGGATCTTGTAGTTTATGTTGATTCAAAGGGTTTTGTTCTTTCAGAGATATTCTTTTCTGGTACAAAAACTCCTGAAGGAAAAAGTTATCGTCAGGATAAGTTTTTTGAGATTTACAATAACAGTTCAGAGACACTTTATGCTGATGGTTTAGCAATTGGAGAGTGTTATTTCAATACTTCATGGGCTAAATTATTTAAAAACCTTACTCCTGATAACCGCGAATCGCATACAGCAATTCAGGCATTCTACCGTATTCCTGGTTCAGGAAAAGATCATCCTGTAAAGCCGGGTGAGTCTATCATTCTTGTTGATGTAGCTAAAAACCATAAAGCAGAGAATGCTAACTCATTTGACCTTTCTAAAGCAAACTTTGAGTGGTTTGATGATCATGCTTTAGATGTTGACGTTGCAGAGGTACCAAACCTTGAGAAGGTATACTGTTATACTGCAACAGTATGGACTCCACATAGCCGTGGATACAACTCTTACGTACTATTTAAGCTTGATAAAACAAAAGATGCATTTATTGCTGAGAACACTCAGGAATATAGCTACGTTTTTGAATACAACGGTAACGTAAAAAATCTTACAAAGCAGACATACACAATTCCTAATAATGTAATTATGGATGCTGTAGAACTTAGCGCACCATCAAAATATGCATGGCACGTATTATCATCTGCTCTTGACTTAGGATGGACACACAGTGGTGATAGTAATGACGAAACAGTGGGACACAGTGTAAAGAGAAAGATTTCTCATACAACTGCTGATGGAAGAAAAGTTCTACTTGATACAAATAACTCAAAACTTGATTTTCAAGCAACAGCAACACCTTCACCAGGGGTTATTGACTAAATATTTTATAAAGATCTCTGCCATGTGCAGAGATCTTTTCTGAACTGAATAGTAATATTGATGATACATATACTTTTGAAAAAGATAATCCGATTTGTAACTGTTGCTGTTGCATTTATTATAATGTCGCATAATATAAGTGCGCAGTATAATGGTGCAGAACACTATTTTGATACAGATATAAATAATCATATAGGAATGCAATGGAATAATGTCTCTATGATCTATTTTCAACCCACTGTATCATTTACCGATGTTTCTGTTGGTTATAAAACATTTGAATCCGGAAAATATCATATTGTACAAACCGGAGATATGGATAATCAATTCAGATTCAATGCCACTTCGAATTTCAGAAATAAAAAAAGCATATATTTTGGTAATGCAATATATAATAATGGAACACAGCATAATGTCAGATGGAATAGTGTAAATGATTACAATAGAGTGGCTCCGTATATTGTAGCAGATACCATTGGAGGAAACTTTAATTATGAGTTATATACTTTTGGCGGAGGGTTTGCCAGAAAATATGGTAAAATTATTTTGGGGCTAAAAGGAAAGTATACTGCTAAGATTAATTATCGCACTACTGATCCCAGACCTAAAAATACGGTTTCAGATTTAACCCTGTCTGCGGGAGTATCATCAACAGTAAAGGATAAATATATTGTTGGATTATATATTGATTATAATAACTACGATCAGGACAACAAAATAAGTAACTATCGTGAGGATAATAAGAACTCTGTTATATATATGAGAGGGTTCGGGCTTAGTGAATTGTATTTTACCGGAACTGAATCAAACAGTAGTAACAGGTATCGTATAAAAGGTTTGAATGTAGGTATTAATCTATTACCTGTAAAAGATAAGGGATTTGTATTTAATGCGAGTTTCTCATCAAACAATCTTAATCTGGAGAACAGTTATGCTTATCGTACCTTTGCAGAGTTAAGTACAACTACATTCAGATCAGAGTTAGGATATAAAATGCCAAAAAGTTCTGTCAGGTTATCGTCTGAATATAAAACAGGTACAGGTAAAGAGTTTATCTACTTAGGAGTTGATTTAATCAGTAAACAAAATATGCTGACTAATAGTAGTTTGCTTGCTGATTTATCATATCAATATATTAAAAGAGCTAGTAAACTGGATTACCATATAACCACAACTGTTGCGTACAGTAATGAGAGCTCTGAGTTTAAAGATCCTGTTGCAGAATCAAATATAACATCAATCTCAGGAGAGATACAGTCAGGAGTTATTAAGAGATTCAAAAAATCAGCTTTAGTTGCAAAACTTAAGTTAAGATATAAATCTGTAACAGATTCTGATCTTATTACTACTAAACAGGCTGTAAAAACAGCAAACAGTACAATGGTTATTCCAAACTTTAATTATTTGTCAGCAGATATGCTGATATCTGGTTTGTCAATAAGGTATGACTATAATATAAAGAACAATATAAATCTGTTTGTAAAAACCGATTTATATGCAGAGAGCTTTAAAAGTGTAAGGTCAAACCGTGGTTTGATATTTACAATAGGGTGCTCACTTTAAACATAAAAAAATGGATAATATAATAGAGTGCAATAACCTGACCCATTATTATGGCAGCAGGTGCATATATAAAGATCTGAGCTTTGAAGTAAAGAGAGGATCTATACTTGGGCTGCTCGGAAAGAATGGTACCGGTAAAACAACAACCATAAACATACTTAACGGATATCTTAAACCAACTGCAGGACACTGTGCGATATTCGGAGAGAATAGCCAGCGATTGTCAGCTGATGCAAAAAGACGTATAG
Organism: Bacteroidales bacterium; assembly: GCA_025210735.1. Lineage (GTDB taxonomy): Bacteria > Bacteroidota > Bacteroidia > Bacteroidales > UBA6680 > UBA6680. The sequence goes on along the minus strand of JAOARD010000007.1, from coordinate 198,510 downwards.
GATTTCTTCTTGAAGGACATATTCAGTATGGTTTTATGAATGTAACACAGATTGAGAAGTTCTTTAAACCATTCTACCCGGGGTGGAAAAGCGATGCTTATTTTGAGTTAATGAACAAACTTAAGATTGCTCCGCGTCAGAAAATATCAACAATGTCGTGTGGTCAGAGATCGCAAGTAGCACTTGGGTTAATACTGGCTCAGGACCCGGAGTTAATGATTCTTGATGATTTCTCAATGGGGCTTGATCCGGGATATCGCAGACTCTTTATAGAGTACCTTAAGGAGTGGGCAAACAGTCAGGATAAAACAATATTTACAACATCGCATATTATTCAGGATATGGAGATACTTATTGATGACTGCATGATAATGGATTATGGTAAGTTGCTTATCTCTATGCCAACACAGGAGTTCCTTAACAATTTCAGGGAGTTTAAATGCACAGTAGATAAAAACGATATAGAACTGGAGAAGAGTGATCTTATAAAAAACTATGAGGTTCAGCACGGAAAGTTGTCTGTATACAGTTTTGGTAAGTTGGATGAGGTTACTCAGTATGTAAATAACCTGGGTATAAATCATGGCGATATTATTGAGAGTAAACTCAGCCTGGAGGATGCTTTTATTGGTTTAACCGGAAAATATTAATCAGAAATGAACTATCTATTATACAGAAAAGAGTGGATTAAAACGAGATGGGCTTTAGCTGCACTCGCTCTGCTCTCGATAATAATAATTGTTAATGTGTGGATTACAGTAAACCACGATCTCAGATTTGTTAATGCTCCAAGATACTGGAATGCAGTAGTGTTTGAGGGATACCAGTTTTATGGCAGATGGATGCGATACATTCCTTTTGTGGCAGCCATAATAATTGCTATTGTACAATTTGTACCTGAACAATATCAGAAACGTCTTAAAATTACACTTCATCTGCCAATGCGCGAGAACAGAATACTGTTCTCTATGTTGTCATACGGTATTGTAATGCTTACATCTATTTTTCTGATACTTACAACTCTGTTAACTATACTCTCTATAATATATTTCCCTGTAAATATTGTATGGGCAGTTTTAGCTACAGTATTACCATGGATGCTTGGAGGGTATGCAGCTTACGGTATTCTGAGTATGATAATAACCGAACCTGTATGGCGATACAGAATACCTCAGATAATAATGTTGGCAGGAGTGGTTTATTGCTTCTCATTTGGTTACGCATATAAAATATACAACAATGTATTGTTAACCATTACTATAATAGCAGCAGCTTTGCTTATGTCGTTAATATACAGTGGTAACAGATTTAAAAGAGGGGAGATGTAATAATGGAACGTATTAGTAGATATATACTTATAGCTATAGCAATAATAGTTGCATCACTATTTATACCGGATTTTTACAGAAAGGCAACTGAGAAGAATATAAGAGCACCATTTGCAACATATAGCTCTGTAAATAAAGATTTCATAATCTTTAGAAGAACCAATGCAGATATAAAATGGGTAGATACTAAGGGTAATAAGTATACCCTTGAGGAGTATGAAAAATTGGTACCTTTAACATATTACCGACAACTGTTGGCAGATGGTACAATGCCGGATACAATTGATGGTATTGCTATTGATACTAAAGAGCTACAGAAAAACAGAATACATTTCAGATTTAAACCCAAACAACTGGATGTTCCTTCATTAGGATTGTATCCTTTGTTTGAGTCTGCTTCCGGACGTGTAAGTTTGTCTTTACCAACAGATATGTTCAGAATAGTTAATAGTGGTATTGAATTTCTGGATGCTCAGACAAATACATTAAATGTTGAAAAGTCAGAAACCTTCACAAAACAGATGAAGAGCGCCGGGTTTGTTTTTCCTGCAAAATGGATATGCGGAAACCCAAGTGTGCGAAAAGCTTATGACGAGGGATATTTTATTAAGGATAGTAACAATGCTATATATCATCTGAAAATGGCAAAAGGAGTTCCTGTAATTCATAATACAGCCATTGAGAGTGATAAGGATATAATAACAGTAATACCTTATGAGGTAGCAACACATGAGTTTTACGGATTTGCCATTGGTAAAGACAACAGTTTTTATGTTTTGTCAACAGATAACTACAAACTTATAAAACTTCCGGTAGAGAACTTTAATGCAAAAGAATCTTCGCTACAGGTGTTCGGAAATCTTATGTATCGTAACATAATTGTTACAAACAAAGACAATATGCATTGTTATGTTACAAACAGAGATTACAAACTGGTTGATGAATATCATGAGACATGGAAAACAGCAGAAGAGACTACAGCAGGTAAGGCCGCAGAGTATCTGTTTCCGCTTACTATTAATATGACCAGTAAATACAGCTCTGTAATAAATCCTGTGTCTAAGTACTCACTATTATCAATACCGTTTAATATTATAGTGTTAATTGTGTATATTGTATTGCTTATCAGACGTAAATCTGATATAAAACTATACATACCAGAGATAATTATAATAGTATTTACCGGATGGTTAGGACTTATTGCAATAGCAATGTTTCCTAAAGCAAGAAGAATGAAACAAAGCATGATAAAGGATTCTTCTCACACACGAGGATGATTATAAATGCGGGTTCTATCTGACAAACGAAGAAATAGATAAAATTGTAGAAACGCACAACGTTTCAAAATAAACAGTAATTTAAAATATATATTAAAAAATGAAAAAGTTATTATTACCACTACTGCTTGCAATAGCAACTATAGCAGTATCATGTACAAACAACGCAGAGAAGAAAGAAGATAAAAATTGCTCAGAAAACAAAAAGAGCGAATGTTGCGATAGCAAAAAAGAGTGCAAGGATGCAAAAACATATGCTAACCTTGACGAGATGCTTAAGGATGCAGATAATATGGTTGGTAAACCAGTTACATTTACAGGACGTGTAAATCATGTATGTAGCCACTCTGGTCGTAGATGTTTTGTTATGGGCGAAGATCCTAAAACAAAAATCAGAGTTGAAGCAAAAGGTGAATTTGGTAAATTCGATAAGTCTGTAGTAAACCAGAATGTTACATTTACTGGTGTTCTTCAGGAGAACCGTATTGACGAAGAGTATCTTGCAAAGTGGGAAGATGGTCTTAAGAAGAGAGAGGCTGAGAATGCCAAAAAAGAGGAAGAGCATGACCATGCAGAAGGAGAAGCTCACGAACATGAGCACGATCATGGTTCAGAAGACAGAGCTTGCCGTGCAGGATATGCAAAAATAGAGACTCTTAGAAACAAAATTAAAGAGTCTGGTAAAGGATACTACTCTGTATATTTTGTTGACGGAATGAAATACGTTATAAACAAATAGCATAAAACTTATTTATGTTTTGCCCGGGCAGTTTTGTCCGGGCTTTTGTTTATATGTGGTATTACAAATTAATATAGCTGATAAAATACTTATAATAGCAAGTATCTCTGGTAATATTTAATTTACTAAATTGCGCCCTCAAAATTTAGTAGCATATCTTAACCAGATCATTTAAACACTATGAAACAAAGTATATTAACAATAGTATTACTTATAATAATTAATAATATATTTAGTCAGCAGACAGAGCTTAATAATATTGATTACACAAACAGTCTGGAGCAGAAAACAATAAAGAACTATCTTAATAATGAACATACAGATATGTTCGATCTGTTTTTCTCTATAACAGACCTGAAAGTAACAATGGTTCCTCCGCACTACAAACGCAGATATTTTGACTTTATAATAGAACTCAGAAAGGAAGACCTTTCGGATCTTAAGGAGAAGAAACAGATAAGAATTATCAATAAAAGGATAAGGTCAAAATTCTTTAGTCGTTATGCCCCGATAAGTGAATTTCCGGAGATATTTACTAAAAATGGTCAATTCAACTGTGTAAGCTCAACAATGTTATACGCTCTGGTTTTCGAAGATCTGAATATCCCTTATCAGATAAATGAGTATCCAAATCATGTAAACATAACAGCATTCCCAGAAACAAGTCATATTGTTATTGAGACAACCTCGCCTGACAAAAACATGGGAATGTATACTGATGATTTTAAGTATCAGTTTGTTCAGATGTTAATGGAGAATAAATCAATAACTCAAAATGAGTTAAATACACTAACCACAGAGCAGATATTTGATAAATACTTTTTTACAGAAGGAAAGATATCACTTAAACAACTTATAGGCTTGGAATACAGTAATAAATGTATAGAGAAGCTGAAAGAGGTTAACACAAAAGCAGCGTTGGCAGCAGCAGAGAAATCTATGCTGTTCTATCCGGAAAACAAACCTGTTAAATATATGATAAGCACTGTTCTGCTTATGCGTATAGCAGAGAATAATATGAATGAAAAGGAGCTTAAAAAATCTATATGTAAACTGATAGAGTTGAATCCGGAAGGTAGCAAAGACAACCTTATAGTTGACCTGTATAAAAATCTTTTCTATAAAACGCAGATTGAGCAAAACAATTTTATGCAGACAGAGATGGATCATTACGATATTATTACTGCCTGTAAGAGTAACAAGTCAGTTAGTGATAAAATAAACCGCATATACCATATGCAGTTGGCAATAGTATATGGCGACGACAGAAATTACCGAAAAGCGTTTGAACATGCAAAGGAGGCTTATAAATCGTCACCTAATCACAGAGAGGTAATATCTGTATTCATAAACAGCTATATAACTACTCTTGATGATGTAGGAGAAACTGATAAGATATATGAAAAACTAGAGAGAGACCAAGAGGAGTTTCCTGCACTTAAAAACAACATCAAATTTAAATCTATTAAAGCTTCTATGATGTTGCAACTTGTATCTGAATACTCTGAGGCTGATGAGATAACAAAAGCTTTGGAGATGATTAAAACGTTTGAAAACTATCATGATAGCGACAAAGAGATGTTTATAAATGATAAGAGCATAGGTTTTGCATATAAAGCTGTTGCATTCTACTACATAAGAACAAACAGGCTTAACAAAGCAAAAGAGATTGTAAACAATGCTGTTAAAAGATATCCTGATAACTTTTATGTATCTGAGGCTAAATTGCAGGTAAAACAGTTTGGTAAGAGAACATCCAGAGTTGTATATTATTAAATTAAGAACTCTTATACAGATTAAGAAGGTTTCTGCTAAAATCAAAGTTATTTCTGAAAGAGAATAATGGTTAGCTCTATTTTGTTTAAGAACACGGGTTTAGAACGGGCTTGTTGTAATTGTTGCTTATGATCTGCCCTTTGTAAACAAACAATTGTAATAGTTGCATACAGGTAATTTTCCGGAAAAAAATTGTTGTGATCATTGCATACTGGCAACTTTCTCTAAAAGATTCACAGTAATCATTGCATACTGGCAACTTTCTTGAAAAAGTTTGTAGTAATTATTGCATACAGATAGCTTTACTGTAAAAGTTTGTTGTAATCACTGCGTACGAGTAACTCCTCATGAAAAGTTTGTTGTAATCACTGCATACGGATAACTTTCTTGAAAGAGTTTGTTGTAATCATAGCATACGAGTAACTTCTCATTATAAATTTACTATAATCACTACATCTGTAAAGCCAGCCAGAAACAGGCATAAAAAGTAGTGTAAATGATAATTATCTACTATTAAAGTAGTACTGTTTTATCTGTTATAATATAATCTGACAAAAATGCCTGTAACATAATAAGCACAGTAGTAGAACTACCTTACTAATTACGTAAATTGGTTAGTAGTCTACGAAAATGAAAAACCAAAAGGCTTAAATATATCTGATATTTTATTACGGTGCTATTTTACATATGTTTGCGCAAGATAAGCTATACCCATTGTATCTATTGCAATGTACAGCTTTTGTTAAAGCAGTTTACACCGATAAAATAGAATAAGATGCCCGGTAATCCTAAAAAAAGAAAGAAGAAGGTCAAAAACAGAAAGCAAGCAGGTAAAAAAGAGAGATTGTTTGAATTATCGGCTGAGCAGAATGAAAAATTGCAGAATCAGAAAAAAGAGGAGAGAGCTCATAAGATATTTATTAATGAGATAATATTTATGTTTTCAGGTTTGGTAACAGGGACATTTGGTATGTTTGGTTTGCAGTCAAATTATGTTAATGCTTCGGTTCTTACTTTAATAATTATTCTATCTACGATACCGCTCTCAGAGCTGGTAATATATAAGGTTAAACAATACTCAAAGAGGTTTAACTATGTGCCGGATATGCTTTTAGATAGATTTATAGTATATCTGGGTGTAATTGGAATATGTGCTGCATTGGTTATAAATATTAACAATGCATTTTCAGGATATTCTCATACTGTTTATGCTGAATTAACCTTTAAGACCAACAACAAAAAACAATCGCGAAACTCTGCTTATACAGATTACAAACTATATGTTGAGCACAATAATAAAGAGCTTGAACTGAACTGTTCATGTGATATGTGGTACGATTTAGAGATAGGAGATAAAGTACCAATCAGATACCACTCCGGATTTTTAGGAGCTGATTTTATTAAAACAGAGTAATGAATTTTAAATACAAATTAACAAAATATGAAACGAGCATGAGAATGGTCATTCACACACACGAGAATGATTATTATGCGGAGTTCCATCTGACAAATAAAAAAACAATTATAAACTGATGAAACGAAGCATGAGAAAAAGTTTTCACACACACGGAAATGATTCTAAATGCGAGTTCCATATGACCATTAAAAAACAAATTTAGACATATGAAAGCAATAAAAGAGATTAAAGCAGGAGAGAAACATATGAACAATATGTATATAGGTACAGCTGTAGGTTTAATATTGGGTGTTGTAACCCTTATTATTGGGGCTCCACATTTTCTAACTCTGGGAATAATATACCTGATTATGACCTTATGGCATAAGAGTAATTCAGTGATTAAGTTTTACGATACTAACATTGAAGCTAAGCTGGCTCCTATAGCATCTAAAAAATATATCAGATACACGGATATTGAGACAATAGACTCATCAAACAAAAGATTTGTTGAGATATTATATAAAGATTCAGGAGAATCTAAAAAACTGAGAATACCAGTAAGGCTATTAGACAAAACAGATATGGATGATCTTATAGAGACTATTAAGAGTAAAAATGATGTGAATATGTTAACAGCTTCTGCTTAATATCAAACACTTTATTACTGTGTTAAATTAGATGTTTACTAACTGATTTGTAGAATGAGTGTTAAGGATATAAAAATGAGTAATATATTAAGAACTGCATGTGTAATTGTAGTAATGTTTTTTTGTTTGCCAGTAATAGGACAATCTTTAAACCAATCCGGGAGCAAACAAGAGGAAATCATATTAAAACAAGGAAAGAGAATTAAGACATACTATTCAGGTGGGGAACTATTATCTGTAACAGATTATGACATACATAATAAAAAGCACGGCGAGTATTTGTGTTATCATAAAAATGGCAGATTAAAGTTAAAGGCCTCATATAACCATGGAAAAAGATGTGGCGATTGGTTCGGCTTTTCAAGTGACGGGGAACTGTTAGACATAATTAATAGTGATACAACAAAAACATCCAGATGGAACTGGTATTTCATTAAAAATGTAAAAAGGTTAGATATTAAAGGTGAGAAATATACCTTTAGTAATGCAGAAGGTAAGGTATTGGCTAAAGGAAGATATAAAAACGGGTTAAAAACCGGAAAATGGAAGTTCTATTATGAGAATGGAAAACTAAAAAGTAAAGGAACATATATAGAGAACGGCAAAGAAGGCAGATGGAAAGAGTATCATAACAATGGTAAACTAAAGACAAAAGCTAAATTTAGTAACGATGTTAATGATGGCAACAAGAAGCAATATAATAGTAAAGGACGTTATGTATTAACATTTTTCTTTAAAAATGGAATTATAGAAGGAAAACCATTCTATAAGACCAGAAGAGATACTTTACCAGATAATGCAGGAGAGTTAAAGGATTTGTATCTTACAGACAAAAAAGGTAAGGTAATATCCTCATTCCATCATGATCAGGAAATATTTTTAGTTATTATTACAAATAATAAGATTGGAAGAAGTATAATGTTAGGGTTTGAAGAACAGCTTCATGCAATGTTTAAAATAAGTGATATAAGTGTGTATAATATTGTAATTGTAGACTATGAAATACAAAAAGATATTCAAAAGCTTAAACTTATACCAAAAGAGCCGACAGTTTTATGATTAAGATGCGAAGATTAAGTTAACAGAACTTATACTATAAATACCATTACATATCCGGGTAACCGATTTTTGTTTGTCAGATGCCAGATAAAACTAAAATCGGTTACCTGAATCATATATTTTTCTATCAGAATAAATTCAAAGACCTATATAATGTTTTCATAACAACCCGAAAACCGACTAAAATACTATTTTAGTCTAAAAAGTAGTGCTTTTAGAACTGAATAGTGATAAGAATTAGATTATTTGAATTATATTTGAAACCAGAAAACTAAAACAGTCGGGAAAATGGGATATAAAAAAGATGAAAATGTAAAGAGAGAAATACTTGAACATGCACTAAGACTATTCCAGCAGTTTGGGTTGAAGAAGACAACAATGGATGAGATTGCTGAGTCGTGTGGGAAAGCTAAAAGTACTCTTTACCATTATTTTAAGAGTAAAGAAGAGGTATTTGAAGAGGTTATTGAGCTAGAGCTTAAGCAGCTTAGAATTAAGGTGAAAGAGCATGTTGACAAAGTATCATCTGTAAGAGATAAGCTGACCACTTATATACTTGTTTTTAATAAGGAGATGCAGAATCGCCTGAATGTATACAGACTTGTACACCATGATATTAAGGATGGTAAAATAATTCAGGATCAGTTTGATAAAATGATGGCGTTTGAGAAGTCTTACATCAATCGTATTCTTGAAGATGGATATGATATTGGTGAGTATAAAGGGGTAAACAAAGAGGATATTCCGGTGTTTGCAGAGCTACTGTTGGCGGCATTTCTTGGAATTATCAGATACAGTATAGAGACAGACAATGGTTACGATCAGGATAAACTTGAGACAGCTACCAAGGTTCTGATACCACAGATATTTAACTAAAAATTTTTATACCTAAATCGACTAAAATACCAAATTAGTATTATAAACTATAAAATATAGAGCCATGAGATATCTAAAAATTGTATTGATTTTGCTACCAACACTTTTTATAGCTTGTAGTGGAAATAACGGAGAAGCATTAAAGGAGACAGAGGAGGTTAGCAATGATGTTAAGATTGAGACAGCATTGGTTGAAACACAAGATACTACTGCAACACTAAACTATAGCGGACTTATTACCCCTCTTGTTAGTACACAACTAAACTTTCAGATCCCCGGAACTGTTGAGTTAATTAATGTTAATGAGGGGGATAAGGTAAGAAAAGGAGATGTTTTAGCTGTATTAGACAATGGGAGTTTTATAAGCTCACATAAAGCAGCACTTGCAATGAAGAAACAGGCAGAGGATGCCTATAACAGATTAAAAACTGTTTATGATAAAGGTAGTCTTCCTGAAATACAGTGGGAGGATGTAAAATCTAAACTGCAACAGGCCAGTTCTGCAGAACAAATTGCCAGAAACAATCTTAAAAACTGCAAAATAACAGCACCTGCCAACGGAATCATTGGATCAAGAAATATAGAGGTAGGAGCATCTGTATTACCAGGTATAACTGCAATAAATCTGGTTAATATAAGCAGTGTGTATGTAAAAATATCGGTACCTGAGAATGAGATAAACAGAATAGAGAAAGGTCAGCTTGCCGATGTTGTTGTGCCTGCTATAAACCGTAATAAAATTACAGGTACTGTAGATAAAATTGGTGTACTGGCAAATCCAATATCAAAAACATATGAGGTTAAGATAAAAATAGATAACTCTGAACTACGAATAAAGCCGGGTATGGCATGTGATGTTGATCTGCTTGTAAATAATAATAGTAACATAATTACTGTACCATCGCAGGCTGTAATTAAACTGTCAGATAATAAGAACTATGTATTTCTTGTAGATCCTAACTCAAATATAATAAGAAAACAGGAGGTTACCGTAGGCGAATTCTATAACAATAGTCTGTGTATTCTTTCCGGATTAAAGAAAGGCGATCTTATTATAATCAGCGGGCAGCATAAACTAAGCAAAAACAACATTTAAACACGTTGGCGTAAACCTAAAACAGGAGACATGAAGAGAAAGATTAATATTATTGAAGGTGCAATGAAGCATAGCCAGATAATACTCAGCTTTATAATAGTAATGATGGGTATAGGAGCTATTGCACTTGTACAGATGCCACGTAATGAGTTCCCTGATTTTACAATCAGACAAGGTGTTATTGTAGGATTGGTGCCGGGTGCTACATCGCAGGAGGTAGAGGAGCAGGTTACCACAGTGGTAGAGAATTACATATTTGGTTATAAAGAGGTTAATAAGCTTAAAACATACTCTAATTCATCTGAAGGACAGATGATAATATTTGTTGAATTAAATGAAAATGTAAAGGATGCTGATAAATTCTGGTCTAAACTGCGTCATGGGTTAAGTGAGCTGAGAATGCAGTTGCCATCAAGTGTTCTGGCGCTGATAGGTACAAACGATTTTGGCGATACCTCAGCACTGCTCATTACAATGTCGTCTGAAAACAAAAGTTATCGTGAGTTAGAAACAGTAATGAAACAACTGGAAAGGGATATTAGAAAAGTTCCTTCAGTTTCAAAGATAAAGAGATATGGCGATCAGAAGGAGAAGATATTTATATACGTACAACAGGAGAAGCTTAATGAGTACAATGTAGATGCAAATACCATATTTACATCATTTAAAATACATGAGGCATTTAATTATGCCGGACAGCTTGATAACGATGAGTTGATACTGCCTGTTCATATGCCTCCTAAGTACGAAACAATAGATGATCTTGCAGAACAGATAATATATTCAGATCCACAGGGTAATATAATTCGCCTTAAAGACATTGCCCGTTTTGAGAGAAAATATGACGATCCGGACAGCTATATACGTAACAATGGTAATAATGCTTTGCTTTTATCTCTAGAGATGCAAACAGGAAACAATATAGTGCAGTTTGGTGAGCAGATTATAGAGGTGCTTGATAACTTTCGCGATAAAGCAGACAGAGATGTAAAGATAAATGTAATATCAAATCAGCCTGAAGTGGTAGACGACTCTATTTCGCACTTTATGAAAGAGTTTCTTATTGCTATATTATCTGTAATAGTTGTTACAATGATACTGCTTCCGTTCAGAGTATCGTCGGTTGCTGCTATAACCATACCTGTATCAATACTTATTACAATGGGGGTTATGCAGATGGTAGGTATACAGTTAGATATTGTATCACTTGCAGGCCTTATTGTTGTTTTGGGTATGGTGGTTGATAACGCAATTGTTGTTATCGATAATCATGTAGAGAAACTTGATACAGGCGAAACACCATGGAACGCTGCATGGAAAGCATCAACAGAACTGGTAATACCTGTAGTATCAGCTACCGGAGCCATAATTGCCGCTTTTATGCCTCTTATGATATTCCTTACAGGAATGGCGGGTGATTTTGTTGGAGCATTCCCGCTTACAATTGCCATTGCACTTATAATATCACTAGTTGTAGCAATACTGCTTGTACCTTTTATCTGTTATTTATTCATAAAAAAGGGATTGCATAAAGAAGATAAAAAAAGTGACAAGAAAAATCTGTTAGATCTTATTCAGAATCTGTACGATACTATTCTTGAGAAAGCATTCCGAAATAAATCGGTTACAATTACACTGGGTATATTATCAGTTGTTGCAGCGGTTATTATATTCTACACTACAGATCAACAACTGTTCCCGAGTATGGATCGTAAACAGTTTGCTGTAGAGATATATCTGCCCGAAGGATCATCGCTTAACAAAACCGAGGAGGTTATAGATAGTCTGGAGAGAGCTCTGTTAATGGATAAAAGAATTACTAATGTAGCAAGTTTTGTAGGAACCGGATCGCCTCGTTTTCATACACTGTATGCACCACATATGCCAGCCAAGAATTATGGTCAGATATTGGTAAACACAGTATCAAACGATGCAACTCTGGAGCTGCTTGACCATTACGAAAAGGTATACAGAGGAGCATTTCCATCGGCAAATATAAAATGGAAACAGCTTGCAATGGAGAGCTTCTCGGCACCAATTGAGGTGAGAATCTCGGGAGATGATATTACAAAACTAAAGCAGACGGCAGATGAGATAACTCATATAATATCAGAAAACAGTAATACAACATGGGTACGAAACGATTGGTTAGAGAAACGTCAATCAATATCAATAGAGCTTGATAAGGATAAAGCAAATAAACTGGGATACTCAAAAACACTGATAGCAGCATCGTTAATGACATCGTTAAACGGAATACCACTAACCACAATATGGGAAGATGACTATCCGGTAAAGGTACTACTCTCAAAAGAGGATCACCTTACCGATGATGTAAACGATTTGCAGAATCAATTAGTATCATCTATTCTTACATTTGAGTCGTTACCGCTACGAACAGTTGGTAAACTTAAACCGGAGTGGACAGAAGGAAATATTGCAAGACGTAACGGTGTAAGAACAATAACTGTTCAGGCAGATGTTACCAGAGGTGTTATATACTCAAATGTGCTGTCGCAGATAAAACCATCAATTGATGACCTTGAACTTCAGGATGGTATAACCATAAGTTATGGTGGCGAGGCAGCAGAGGTACGTAAAAATTATATACCTATGGGATACTCACTTGGAGTAAGTGTGGTTCTGATATTCTTTATACTTCTTTTACAGTTTAAAACAATACGCAGATCGCTGTTAATTATGTCAACAATGCTTCTTAGTCTTTTCGGGGCAGCATTAGGACTTAAGCTGGTTGGTTATCCGTTTGGGTTTACATCATTCATCGGGATAATTGGTCTTATGGGTATTACAGTGCGTAATGGTATAATACTTATAGATTATGCAATGTACCTTGTTAATACCGAGGGGTATACATACAAGCAGGCAGCAATAGCTTCCGGAAAGCGACGTATGCGACCAATATTCCTGACATCAATGGCTGCGGCAATAGGCGTTGTTCCTATGATACTTAGTAATTCACCACTTTGGGGGCCATTAGGAACTGTTATCTGCTTTGGTTTGATATTCGGAATGATTCTTACCCTGTTTGTTCTTCCGGTACTTTATATGGTATCGTCTAACAGCGAGGTTAAAACCAATAGTGTTAAAGAGGCTTAATAATTTAAAAATAGAGACCAATGATATATAGAGAGATAAGAAAAGTATTACTGTTTTTGTCTATAACAGTAGTGCTTACAGCAACAGCAAATGCACAGAATCTGTCATTGGATTCATGCAAGCAATATGCTCTTGACAATAATAAGAGGCTTAAAGAAGCTCATATGAGATCAAATGCGGCATCGGAGGTTAAGAAGAACGCATTTACAAACTATTTTCCTACTATTGATGCAGGAGCAATGGTTATGAAGTCCAGCAAAGGACTAATAGAGGCAAAAGTACCGGAGATGAATCTGCCTGTATATGATGGAAATCCTGCAAATCTGGCTAACCCAACACAGTTTACATACTTTCCGGGTATGAACATTGAATTGCTTGACTATGTTAATGCGGGTATGATTACTGCTATACAACCTGTATATGCAGGAGGAAGGATAAGAAATGGTAATAAATTGGCGTCGTTAGGAGAGGAGTTTGCCGGATATCAGGAACATCTTACAAAAGATGAGATACTGGTAACTACTGAGTACTACTATTGGAATCTTCTTGCACTTAAGGAGAAGAAGAAGACTCTTAACGGGTATCAACAACTGTTAGCCAGTCTACTTAAAGATGTAACAGTATCGTACAATGCCGGATTAATTCAAAAAAGCGATCTGCTAAAGGTAAAACTGGAACTTAATAATATAAAGACAAACAGACTGATGCTGGATAATGGAATGACGCTGCTTAAGATGACAATGGCACAGCATATAGGAATAGAGTATAACGAGAATATGTCTATTACAGATACTATAATAGATATTACACCTCCGGCAGATATATTCAATAACCCTGACGATGCACTTGCAAACAGATATGAGTACCGTATGTTAAACCGGGCTGTTGATGCTGAGATTCTGCAGAAACGTATGGCTAGAGGAGAGTTTATGCCATCGTTAGCTGTAGGAGCACAAGGTTTATATCTTGATGTTGCTGATAAAAAGAACAGCTACGGAATTATGTTTGCAACACTGTCGGTACCATTATCGGGATGGTGGGGCGGTTCTCACAAAATAAAAGAGCATAACATAAAGGTCGATATTGCACGTAATAACCTTGCTGATAAATCGGAGTTGCTCAAACTACAGATAACAAAAGCGTATAAAGATCTTATAGAGAGTTACGAGCAGATTAGTGTAGCAGAAATGTCGGTAGACCAGGCAAACGAACACCTGAATGTTGTAAACGATAACTATCAGGCAGGTATTGTAAGTACATCAGATCTGTTAGAAGCTCAGGCAACATATCAATCAGCAAAAGATAAACTGGTTGATGCAAAAACAAAATACAAAATAAAGAAAGCCGAATACCTTAAAACCACGGCTCAGATTAAATAGACATCCTTTATAGCACAGCTGGTATTGCTGTGCTTTTTTTACTTTTATACTACCTGTTATATAAGAATCCTTTTTATAAACTCCTTTCTTTAAATTTTCTATACATCTCAATTTGCTGTAAATCACAGAGTATATCTATTAATGTAGATTATGTGATAAAAATATATTTCACTACGCAGAAACAGTGCGTAGTAACTATAGACCTTTGAATCGTCAATAAGACAAACGCTCTTTAAAATAGTACGAAGGTCAAGAACAGGTTACTACAAAACCATACCTGTCACGTATTCTACTTGTTCAATTACCTTCTTTTATTATTGAGGCAGTAGCTCAGTTGGTAGAGCAGGTTAGCTTTTAAATTACCTTATGGTCAATAAAGGTTTACTTCATGCATTGGTGCCCGGGTCATGGGTTCGAATCCCATCTGCCTCACTCAATAAGATATTGGGGTCAATATGTATCTTACTTCATTGTTATTAAATCTCTGATCGTATTTTCCGAAAGGATTGCGATTGGAAGAAACAGAACATAGATTACCCTGATCAATTAAGGTCAACTGCTTCTTACTTCCGGGCGCACCCACCATTCTAGGGAAATGATCAGAAGCAGAATTACCTTATTGTATAACTTAAACTAATAATTGTATGGAAAAGGATTTGTTAAAGGTTGCGATAAGACAAAACGCAATAGTAGTTCCGCACGAGTGGATAATAAAAGATAAAGAGATTGATATAGATGAGATAACAGTTATGTTTGCTGCAAATTGTTCTGAATTAGGATTTACATTCAGTGAAGATCTGCTAAAAACAGTAAACAGAATATCGCCAAAACATAAACTAGAGATATTTCAACTATTAAAGGATATTACCGGTGTAAATAAAAACTGGACTCCTCTGGTAAAGCAGTGGAATATGCCTACAGGTGAGTCTGTGGCAGATCATGTTATTACATGGTTTGCTAATATATTCAAGAGTGAGAATGGAACAAAATTACCATGCGGACATATTATCCCAAATAATACATTTCCGCTTGAAAGATATAACGGTTGTCCGTTTTGTGGCTCGCAGTTTGAGTTTGATAAACTTAGTTATGAACCAAAAGAGAATAAATTAAAGGTTCTAAGGCTATTTACAACAGAGGATATGTACCAATATTTGGTTAATCTGTTGGAATCGTCAGTTGCTTTAGATGCTACTCAGATAGATGATATTAAGATACTTATATCGGAATACGGTTTGCCGGAGAATGTAGAGATTGGTATTAAAGAGACTTTAATGCTTGTTATTGATACGTTTGTTGAATCAAACAGAGGAGAAGAGGCAGGGAGGTTGTTTAAAACACCAAATGATATACTTAGATATTTGTGGTATAAACATACCGGGTTTTTACAAATTGTTGAACCAAAAACAATAGCTAACAGGTTAACAAATAATGTTATAAATAATAATCTTTGCGCTGATAAAGATAGAGAAGCAAAGATTAAATCATTAAAAGATTTAAAACTTAAATACAGTAGAACGGAGAGCAAACTGTATGCGTTGTGGCTTAATAATTTAACCATGGATATCTCTGCTCAATGCGAAAATATGCACCCAAAAAGAGGTATGTGGGTAAGGTTTATAAGGGCATTAAGATTAGCAGAGTATAGTAAAAAAGCGGAGTTTGGCAGACTTGCAAATCTTCTTGATACTTTTTACAATGAGGATTATGAGGTTTGGCAAGGAGAGGTTAACTATTACAAACTAAAGGCTGATGCGGAGAGTACATTTGCCCTGTTAAAGCAAAGACCGGGACTGTTTGCAAGATCTCTGTTCTCATCTATGCTGTGGTTTGGGCCGGATATATCTGTAAAACATTTCAGAGAGATTATGAATCAGGTTCCGGCAAGACTGATTCTTACGCTAAATATGTATGCTGAGATATACTTTGATAAGAGTGCATCAAGAACTGTTAAACCTCTTGGAGGTATTAGTAAGAGAATTCCGCCAAACAATTGGCTTCAATTGTACAGTGATGAAGAACTTGAAAGAATGCAACTATTAATACGTGAGTTGAGTCTGGATGTTATAAAGAACAATCTTAAGAGAGCTGATATAACAAGTAAAACGATCTGTATTGATAGTGAACTGTATAATGTTCCTATTGCAATTGGAGACAGAAGTGAACATATTCAGGATCTATCAGGAGCGTTGATGGGCACACGGTTTAAGGTTGAAGGAGACACTGTTAGGCTGTTTATGCAGTGGGGCGAAGGTCTTCCGGCACAACACCTTGATATGGATCTTAGTTGTATGGTAGCTTACAAAAACAGAGAACAGTACTGTTCTTACTCACAACTTGTAATTACCGGATGTAAACATAGTGGTGATATACAGCGAATTCCTAACAAAAAAGGAACAGCTGAATATATAGACATTGATTTAACCGAGCTAAAAAAGTTAGGTGCAAAATATGTTAGTTTTACATGTAATGCATACACAAGCGGTAGTCTTGCTCCAAATTTGGTGGTAGGTTGGATGAATAGTAAATATCCTATGAAAGTAACTGCTTCCGGAGTGGCCTATAATCCTGTTAATGTTCAGCATCAGGTAAGGATAAAACAATCGCTTACAAAAGGGATGGTTTTTGGTGTATTAGATATAGATAAGAGCGAGATAATCTGGCTGGAGATGAATTTTGGTGGTCAGGTAGTGCAGAGTCTGAATATTGATACTGTTGAGTCGTTAATGAACAAACTTGATGCTAAACTAAAGATTGGCGATTTGTTGCAACTTAAAGCAGAAGTTCAGGGATTAAAAATTGTAGATGAAGCTGAAAATGCCGATGAGGTTTACAGTAAAGAATGGGCAATGAATAGTGCTGAGGTTTGTAAACTGTTTTTATAATATTTATGGTTCTGTGATTATCAGAACCTTGTCTCTCTTCGGTATTGTAACTATCCATGTATTAGTGTTTTGTAATGTATGTTTCGGGTGTTTTTTTGCTCGTTTTTAGATAAGTTTTAGCAAAGCAAAAAAACTGTTCAGATATTGAAACCCCTGTATGTTATCTTGCAACTGTAATTTCAAAAAGCACTGTATAGAGTCTTATTAATACTGATTGTTGTGTATAAGATTTTGTACAACAAACAAAGTTTATAACGTATGAAACGAGAGTATTTTGATCATTTTTATGTTGCCGGGTTTACTTATAATGAGGGCACAATAGTTTTTAATGAGTTAGAGATTGGAACTCCATTAAAAATAGAGGCTGAACCTGTTAACCCGCACGATTCCGGTGCTGTGGCAATATACTATAACGAACACAAAATTGGTTATATACCAAGCGATAACAACTACTCATTCAGTAAGTTGTTGAAATGTGGACAGAACCCGTTTGATGTACGAGTAATGTCAGTTGATAAAAAGGCTACCGCCAGTGAAGCAATAGGTGTGGTTGTGTATGTGGTAGATGTAACTGATAAACAGTAATTAAGAGTTTGGTACAGAAATTGATTAGATAGTTATGTGTATAATTGAAAACATTGCAATTAAACAGATTTGTTACGAACAAAGACTTATAAACATGAAGGGAAACAAATTATTAATTAAAGGAAAACATAATGTGCACACAAAAGTTCGTGAGGCTGCACTTAAGTTATATATCAGATTAAGCAAGATCTGATTATTGTAAAGTTATAGTTCTAGTGTTGAGGTCTGCAAAAGTTTGCAGACCTTTTTTTGTTTAATTGTATTTGTCGGGTAATAAGTTGCTTGAGGTGTGATTACTGTTGGTTGCAGAAAATATATCATACAATTTTTATTTATATCGCTTGCGACATAAATAATTTTACCTACATTTGTATCGTAAACGATATAAACGGACGCGATATAAAAATCTAATTATGGAAAAACAGTTTTATACTTTTAAAGCAGATACCCTTCAGGGTAAAGAGATCTGTATGGATATGTACAGAGGTAAGACGGTATTAGTGGTTAATACAGCCAGCAAATGTGGTTTTACACCTCAACTTGCTGGACTTGAAAAACTGTATAATAAGTATAAAGACAGAGGACTGGTGATACTGGGATTTCCTTGTAATCAGTTTGCTAATCAGGAGCCGGGCGATGAGAAATCAATATCAGAAGGATGTGTAATAAACTATGGAGTTACATTTCAGATGTTTTCTAAGGTTGATGTTAACGGAAAGAACACTCATCCGCTGTATGTGTTTCTTAAAAACAGCTTGGGCGGACTGTTCGGGAAGAGAGTAAAGTGGAACTTTACTAAATTTTTAATAAACAGTAATGGTGATCCGGTAAAGAGATTTGCTCCGACAACAAAACCTGAAGCAATAGACAGCTATTTGGAAAAGAATATATTCACCGATAATAAATAGAAATAATGAACTTTATATCTGTAAGTAAAAATATTGTAAGAGTACTTCTTGGGCTGTTTATGACATATGCAGCAGTTAGCCACTTCTCATTTAACAGGGTTGAATTTCAGGCACAGGTTCCGGAATGGTTGCCATTGGACAAAGACTTTGTTGTAATTGCTTCCGGTATTGTAGAACTACTGTTAGGATTGGGAATGTTACTCCTGACAAAACACAAAGCAAAAGTAGGAGCTATGTTGGCACTCTTCTACATATTAATATTTCCTGGTAATATCAATCAATATGTTAACGGAATAGATGCATTTGGTTTAGATAGTGATAAGGCAAGATTTATTCGCCTGTTATTTCAGCCTGTATTAATTATAATGGCACTTTGGAGCACAAATGCAATATCGTATATAAAAAGTTTAATAAACAGAGAGAAGGTATACATTAAGTAATAAATGCTAAAAAAAATATAGAGATGGATAATAGAAATTTTTTGAACAAACTGAATGAGCGTTACGCTACAAAAGCAATGAATGGTAAGAGTGTACCACAAGAGAGTATAGACAGAATAATTGAGGCTGCTCATCTGGCTCCAACATCAAGTGGTTTGCAACCTTTTGAAATATTTGTGATAACAAATAAAGATACAAAGGCTGGTATAAGAAAAATAGCGTGGGATCAGCCTCAGGTTACAGACTGTTCGCATCTGCTTGTTTTTGCAGCGTGGGATAACTATACAGAGGATAGAATAAACCAAATGTTTGATCTTACTAACGAGGTACGTGGATTTAAGAACGAGGGATGGGAGAACTATAGAAATATGCTTCTGGATATGTATCCAAAGAGAGATGAAGAGGTTAATTTTACGCATACTGCAAAACAGACATACATTGCATTTATGTCGGCAATTATGCAGGCAACATATGAGGGTGTTGACTCTACACCAATGGAAGGTTTTGATCCGGATGAGCTGGATAAGATTCTTGATTTAAGAGCAAAAGGACTTAGAAGTACATTGATGCTCCCGTTAGGTTACAGAGATTCTGATAACGATTGGCTTGAGAAGTTACCAAAAGTACGTAAGCCTATGAATGAGTTTATTACAAATATTGACTAATGAGATATTACTGTTAGCTATTTGATAATGCTGAACAGAGTTCTAGTCATAAATAGAAATATGCAGGCAGTTATCTTCTATTTTTTATCTTTGCGGTGAACAATAGAATAGTTGCCTGTTAATCTACAATAATTATAAGCATGGAATACGATCAGTTAAAACTGGATAATCAACTCTGTTTTCCGGTATATGCCGCATCAAGATTGATAATAAGAGAGTATCAGCCCTATCTTGATGAGTTAGGTATTACCTACCCTCAGTATCTGGTTTTGATGGTTTTGTGGGAGCATGATGGTATTCCTGTGAATGATATAGCCAAAAAACTTATACTTAATACTAATACAATAACACCTCTGCTTAAACGAATGGAGAGTATGGAGCTGCTTAGCAGAGTACGATCTTCTGAGGATGAGAGAAAGGTGATAATTGTTCTTACAGATAAAGGCAGTAAACTTAAAGAGAAGGCTTGCGATATTCCTACTACACTTATGGCTAAATTGCTTGACGGAAGCATAGATGTAGAGGAACTTAAAAGAATGAAGAATCTACTGACTCACCTGATAGATATGTTAACATAAACCAGTGAAACAGAATTCAATCTTATGATTTTGTTAAAAAAAAGCTGAATTGTTAAAATTTTTCTGTAATTATTTTGAATAATTTGATAATTATTCTAACTTCAATATATATAACTAAGAATTCTTTATAGTTGTTTTGTTTATTTATACAGTAAGAGTGTGCTGTCTGTTGGTTAATACTCTTTTGTGTAATTACCCTTTATTATTTTTTGAAAAACTACATTGCTACAGGTTAATAATGAGATTGTAACAACAATTATTTGATTGTAAAATCAATATTATTAACTATTAAATTTAATTTTCTATGAAAAGATCAAGTAGAATCGTAGAAGAGCATGGCAGATTACGTGTTCAGGGAAACAAAATTGTAGATAAGGATGGAATTGAAGTTTCTCTGGCAGGAATGAGTTATTTCTGGTCTAACGAAGATTGGGACGGAAAAGATTTTTATACTGAAGGTAGTGTTGATGAGTTGGTAAATGAGTGGGGATGCCAGGTTGTACGTTGTGCAATGGGTGTAGAGGCTGAAGGTGGATATATCAGTAATCCGACAGAGAATAAAGAAACTATCTCAACAGTTATCAATAGAGCTATTGATTTAGGAATATATGTGATTGTAGATTTCCACTCGCACGAGGCTGAGAACTATCAAACAGAAGCAATAGAGTTTTTTAAGTGGGTTATTGATGAATTTGGTAATGCAGATAACCTTATCTTTGAGATATATAATGAGCCATTGGATACTACTACATGGCAAACAATTAAGAATTATGCAAACCCTGTAATTGATGAAATAAGAGACTATAATGATAACAAGAACCTTATTATTGTAGGAACAAGAGAGTGGTGTCAGAGAGTAGAAGAGGCCGCAGCAGATCCATTGCAAGATAGCGAGGGACGTAATATAGCTTATACGTTACATTTTTATGCAGCTACTCATGGTCGCTATTTGATGGATAGGGCAAAACAGGCTAAACAAGATGGTATTGCACTGTTTGTTACAGAGTGGGGTACTACCAATAACCTTGGGCAGTGTAGTCCAAATGTTTGTTGTACACATCAGTGGACACAGTTTATGGCAGAGCAAAATCTATCGCACTGTAACTGGTCTGTATGCGATAAGATTGAGGGATGCCACTGTTCACCTTACGAGGTTCAGGAAAAAGAGCATATTATAGGTGCATCGGCACTTAAAAAAGGAGCTAACCCTAATGGTGGTTGGACTAGTGATAATCTTAGCCCTTCCGGTAAAATGGCTAAAGAGATTATTAGTAACTGGGATGTCACAGTTGATAAACATCAGATGCAAAAAGCAGAAAGTGTTTAACTGTTCATCTGGATAAATATTTAGTTAGAAAATGGAGTCGCTATTTGTTTAGTGACTCCTGTTTTATCTGAGATGTCGGCAAACATATAATGTTGTAACATATATTGACGAAAAATATTTTTTTTGATGTAATCACTTATTTTTTTGTGATAATATGATGGATTGAAGTTTGCATTGCTATTTTTGTTGCATTATAGGACAGATTATATAATCAATCAATTACTGTTTTAAACTATGAAGCTTAGAACAAAACTATTACGCAGAATCCTGAAATGGCGATATAAAAATCTCTCAGACAGACAATTTATCTGGTTATTGAGTATAGTTGTTGGTGTAATGTCTGGTTTTGGCGCTGTTGTTATAAAAAATGCAGTTCATCTTATCCAGAGCCTTATATCGGCAGGTAAAGAGATAGAGTACTTTAACTATCTCTATTTTGTTTTTCCCGCCATAGGTATACTGCTCACAGTTCTGTTTATAAAATATATTTTGCGCAAACCAATAAAACATGGTATTCCGAGCGTACTGTATGCTATATCCCGCGATAACGGACAGATTCTCAGACATAATGTATTTTCATCTATAATTGCCAGTTCGTTAACTGTTGGTTTTGGAGGATCAGTAGGACTTGAGGGACCAACGGTATCTACCGGAGCAGCTATGGGTAGTAACCTTGGGCGTTTGTTAAGACTTAACTACAAACAGATTACATTACTGTTGGGCTGTGCATGTGCTGCGGCCATGTCTGCCATATTTAAAGCACCGGTTGCAGCAATTGTATTTGCCATAGAGGTAATTATGCTCGATCTTACATTAACCTCAATGGTGCCACTGTTAATGGCATCGGTATCAGCAATACTTACATCGTACCTGTTTCTTGGTCAGGAAGTGATATACCCTTACGATGTAGAGATAGGTTTCTCTATGAATCAGATTCATCTGTACCTTATTGTTGGCGTTCTTGCCGGATTAACATCGGCATACTTTACACGTGGCTATATGAAGATAGCTTCGCTGTTTGATAAGATGAAGAAGAAGAGAATGCGTTGGATTATTGGTGGTCTGGCTCTTGGAGCACTTATATTTATGTTTCCAAGCCTTTACGGAGAGGGATATGCCGAGATAAACTCAGCAATGCGTGGCGACTATATGTATGTATTTAAAGAGACAATATTCACATTCTTTGAAGAGAACTGGATTTATGCATTGATACTTATAGGTATTACAATATTTCTGAAAGTAATAGCAGCCTCTGTAACATTTGGGGCAGGGGGAGTAGGTGGAATATTTGCTCCAACACTGTTTATGGGTTCTCACCTTGGATTGTTCTTTGGTGTACTTATTAGTAAGTTTGGTGTAAAAAATATAGAGGCAGGAAATTATGCTGTACTGGGCATGAGTGGGCTGATTGCCGGGGTTTTACATGCACCTCTTACAGCAATATTCCTTATTGCAGACCTTACCGGAGGATACAAATTATTTTTACCTTTGATGATCGTTTCGACAGTATCATTTCTTGTTGTGCGTATTTTTGAAAGAAACTCAGTATATACAATACAGCTTGCTCGTAGTGGCGACCTTATTACACACGATAAAGATAAGGCGGCACTTAAATTTATGAGAATTGATGACCTTGTTGAGAAGAATTTCCTTACTATTCATCCCGGTGCTACACTTGGTGAGTTAGTGAAGGTTATCTCAAAATCGGAGAGAAATATCTTTCCTGTGGTCGATTCAGAAAGTATGCTAATAGGTATTGTTTTTCTTAATGATATACGCCATATAGTATTTGATCATACAAAATATGATGATACATATATTGAAGATCTGATGTTTATGCCGGAGCCAATAGTATTACAGAGCGAAAGCATGGAAGATGTTGCTGCAAAGTTTCATAACTGTCAGCACTACAACCTTCCGGTTTTAAAAGATGATGGTACATACGTGGGATTTGTGTCGCGTGCAAATGTGTTCTCGGCATACAGAAAGTTAGTAAGAGATTTCTCTTCTGAACTGTAGCAATATCCCGGAAGAAAGACAGATATGTTTGGCCTGTGAAGGTCGTTTATGTGTTAGAATATATAAAGATGAGAAGAAAAGCATTTATGAGAAGGTTGGCAACACTTACCAACGACTCAAAAAAAGAGTACAGATTAATACTCGTTCTTAGTTTTATTGTTGGACTTGCCAGCGGATTGGCAGCTGTGATTCTTAAAAACGCAGTGCACTTCCTCGATAATCTGGTAACAGGCGACCTTACCAACAGTTACATGTTTCTGGTTTTCCCTTTTATAGGTATACTACTTACAGTAATTTTTGTAAAATTTTGGGTAAAGGACAATATTGGTCACGGAGTATCGCGTATTCTGTATGCTATATCAAAGAATAACTCTAAAATAAAGAGCCATAATAACTATACAAGTATGTTTGCCAGTACACTTACTATTGGTTTTGGAGGATCGGTAGGGGCAGAGGCACCTATTGTACTTACCGGAGCATCGTTAGGATCGTGGTTAGGACGTATATTCAGACAGAATGCAAAAACAATGATGTTGCTTGTAGGTTGTGGTGCTGCCGGAGCAATTGGTGGTATATTTAAGGCTCCTATTGCAGGACTAGTATTTGCTCTTGAAATACTTATGCTTGACCTCTCAATGAAAAGAGTTGTACCACTGCTTATATCGTCGGTTACAGGTGCAATTATGGCATATTTTTTTATTGGCAGCGAGGTTGCATTCTCTGTTGATCTTACTCAGGCATTTGATCTTAAACATCTGCCATACTATCTTATATTGGGGATATTTACCGGAATGGTATCGTGGTATTTTACCCGAATAACAATGAAGGTTGAGAATACATTTGGTAAGATTAAAAACTGGATTGTAAAAATACTTGTTGGGGCGTTCTCGCTATCTATACTTATATGGTTCCTTCCATCGCTTTATGGTGAGGGTATAGGAACAATGCAGTCGTTGCTTCATGGCAATACAAACGGAATACCAGATAACTGGCTATGGGGTACACTTGCCGATAATCAGATTACAATACTTGTGTTTCTTGGGCTTCTGTTAGTATTTAAGGTTATTGCAATGGCAATTACAACCGGAAGTGGTGGTGTTGGAGGTATATTCGGACCAACACTGTTTATAGGTTCTGTTGCCGGATATTTTGTATCGCAGGTAATAAACTCGTTTCCGGGTGTTAAGGTTCCGGCAAACAGCTTTGCGCTTGTTGGTATGGCGGGTATGATGGCGGGTGTTATGCATGCACCACTTACAGCTATATTCCTTATTGCAGAGATAACCGGAGGATACCAGCTTCTTATACCACTAATGTTAACATCAACAATAGCGTACCTTACAATAATGTATTTTGAGCCGCACTCAATATATACAAAACGCCTTGCGCAGCGTGGCGAACTTATTACACACCATAAAGACAAAGCTATTCTTACACTGCTTAAACTTAACGATGTAATAGAGAAAGATTTTCAACCAATACAACCGGACGATACACTTGGCGATCTTATTAAGGTTATTGCAAAAACAAAAAGAAACCTGTTTCCGGTAGTTGACGAGGAGCAAAAACTGTTGGGAATAGTATTGCTAAACGATGTAAGAGAGCTGATGTTTGATCACAATCAGTACGAATCTCTTAAGGTTGATGATGTAATGACGCCAGCACCGGATATGATCTGTTGTACCGATCGTATGGATGATGTTATGAAGAAGTTTAACGACACAGATGCATGGAACCTGCCTGTTGTTAACGAGGATGACGTATATCAGGGATTTGTTAGTAAGTCTAAGATATTCTCAGCCTATCGTAATATATTGGTTCACTTCTCTGATGAGTAAGTTAATCATTTGCAACAGGAGAGCTTTTTGATACAATTTTAACATCTGTTTTCAGATTAAAACATATTTAAGAGAGTAGAACTATTGGTTAATAATTTAACAATATCTCTTAGTATCTGTTGTTAATAATGCTGTCTGTTGCTCTTGTGTGTTGATATGTAGTATTATAGGTGTTGCCTGTAGTAACATGTAAAACTATTAATAAACATATAAAAGCAAATAACCAAAGTCATTGAAAATCGGATAAAAGATGTAATTTTGGCAGAATGTTCAGAAACGGAACATGATCAAGAACTTTCACGCACAAGTGAATGGTTATTATGCTAAGTTCCATCTGATTATTGAAATAGAAAATTAAACAGATAAAATAAT
This sequence comes from Bacteroidales bacterium, assembly GCA_025210735.1. Lineage (GTDB taxonomy): Bacteria > Bacteroidota > Bacteroidia > Bacteroidales > UBA6680 > UBA6680. The sequence continues at coordinate 172,200 of JAOARD010000007.1, read as the reverse complement.
ACACTATAAATATAATTGATATGAAAAGAGACGAAAAAATCTTTGATCTTATTGAGCAAGAGGCAAAGCGTCAGGCAGAAGGAATTGAGCTTATTGCTTCTGAGAACTTTGTTAGTGAGCAGGTAATGCAAGCTATGGGTTCTTGTTTAACAAACAAATATGCAGAGGGTTACCCTGGAAAAAGATATTACGGTGGATGTCAGATTGTTGACCAGACTGAGCAACTTGCAATTGACAGAGCATGTGAGCTTTTTGGTGCTGAGTACGCTAACGTACAGCCTCACTCAGGTGCACAGGCAAACGCAGCTGTATTCTTTGCTTGTTTAAAGCCAGGTGATACTTTCATGGGTCTTGACCTTGCACACGGAGGACACCTTTCTCACGGATCTCCTGTAAACCTTTCAGGTATCAACTATAACGCGGTTCACTACCACGTTAAAGAGGAGACAGGAATGGTTGATTACGATGAGATGGAGGCTTTAGCTCTTGAGCACAAACCAAAACTTATTGTTGCTGGTGCATCAGCTTACTCAAGAGATTGGGATTTTGCTCGTATGCGTGAGATCGCTGATAAGGTAGATGCTATCTTGATGTGCGATATGGCTCACCCTGCAGGTCTTATTGCTAAGGGACTATTGAACAACCCGGTTCCTCACTGTCATATCTGTACTACTACTACTCATAAAACACTTCGCGGACCACGTGGAGGTCTTATTGTAATGGGTAAAGATTTTGTTAATCCTTGGGGAATTAAGACTCCTAAAGGAGAAGACAAAATGATGTCAGCAGTACTTGATTTTGCTGTATTCCCAGGTCAGCAAGGTGGACCACTAGAGCACGTTATTGCTGCTAAGGCTGTTGCTTTTGGTGAGGCTCTAACTGACGATTACAAAACATATATTACAGAGACAAGAGATAACGCTGCTGTAATGGCTGATGAGTTCATCAAGAGAGGTTATAAAGTAATCTCTGATGGAACTGATAATCACTCAATGCTTATCGACCTAAGAACTAAGTTCCCTGAGATTTCAGGTAAAAAGGTTGAGAACACTCTTGTAAAAGCAGATATCACAATCAACAAAAACATGGTTCCGTTTGATACTCGTTCACCTTTCTCTACGTCAGGTCTTCGTGTTGGAACTTCTGCAATTACAACTCGTGGTATGAAGAAAGAGCACATGCCACTTATTGTTGAGTTTATTGATAGAGTAATTAGCAATATCGATAACGAAGAGGCAATTAATGAGGTAAGAGCTGAGGTTAACAAACTTATGGAGCAATTCCCTATGTTTGCTTGGTAATAAAAATATTACAACTATATAAAAAAAGGCTGTCGGAATCGACAGCCTTTTTTGTTTCTGGCAAAATGGCTACTTAATAACCACTTTTCTTGTAATTAACATGCTATCGGAAATTATCTTTATCATATAAATACCCGGTTTGTTTATAGATACATTAGTTATGTCGCTATTAACAGAACCACTCTTTATAACAGTACCAACTGAGTTTACAATACTATAGAAACCTCTTAGCTCTTTTGTCTCTATAATAAACTGTCCGCCCGATGGATTAGGATATACCCTTACAGCATTAGTATACTCATTAATACCATTTGTTGTACTCTTGGTTGTATTAATGGTAACCTTGTTAGAAGCCTCCGATTCACCTTCAGGATTTGAATATACAGCTGTTACATAATACTCATATGTTGCAGTCTCATCAACTAATTGCTCGCTGTATGTTAACTCGTTTACAGTAGCAATAACCTCTTTATCTCTGTATACCTTATAACCCTCAAGTGTACCATCCTTAATTCTCGATCTTGATGATGCAGACTGTATCTTAACATCGTCAATAGCAAGCTGAAAACCATCTGTAAACTCATATACAAATGCTATCTTAACAGGCTTATTTTTATATGCTGACAGATCAATGGTAATCTCAGATTTGTAATCGTTTGGTTCAGCACCCTCTGTATAGTATAAAGCCTCGTTCCATGTGTTATCGGCAAGTATCATTACTCTGAAATTTGTATGGTAATTTGTACCCTGATACTCTCCGTTATAGTACCACGCCCAGAACTTAAGCATATCGCCGTTTTTAACAGTAACCGATGGCATTATTAACCAGTTAAATTCCGGAGCCGAATAACCAATTGCAGCTGAGTAATCGCCACTATGAATATAATCCTTGTTCGGGTTTCCGGCAGCATCTGCAAACGACATCTCGTTACAGTGGAACCATGTTTTTGCACCTCCCTCAGTTGGGGCTGATTGCGATCCGGTAAGTGTTGCACTGTGTTTAACAGACCATCCGGCAGGAGGGAAGCTTGTGCTCTCAAATCCCTCTTCAAACTTAACGCCACCAGGGAATGTCTCATCACCCTCTTCCCACGAAAGTGTGATATCTCTGTTATCTTGCGATGATATTAGATTCTTAGGAGCAATAAAAACAGGCTCTCTTACTGTTACAACATTCTCTTTAGCCACTGTTCCTTCGCCCTCTGAGTTTGTTACAGCAAGTGTTACCGTATAACTTCCTGTTGCTGTAAATCTGATATCTACAGTCTCCGATGAGGCATCGGTTCCGTTGGCAAACTCATAAGTATCAGGTGTAACACTCCATGTGCGTCCTGTTGATACAGGATTACACTCAGTAATATCTGCAAACTGAACAATATTGTTTGCCGTAATAGATGTTTCGCCAATAACCTCAATCATTGGTTGTGGTACACCTTTCTCAATTGGGTGTTCATACATCTTAAGAAACTCATCCCATTTTGTCTCAGATATCTTCAGATATTTCTCAGCGTTAAGATAGAAGTGGCTTTTTGCGTTTGTGGTAACATCGTCCGGAATCCACATTTTTAAACCTGTAGCATCTACCCTCTGATTATCCAGCGACTTAATGATAGAGTTATTATATGCTGTAAGCAGTTTGTCTATTTTGGCTTTCACCTCTGCCGATACACTCTCTTTAGATTTTAACAGCGTTAAGAAATGACCGAAATCGCGGTGTTCTACAAAGTCGATACCATCAGAGTACCATGCCGACTTTACAGCGGCTGATATATCAGATTTTATCTCGAAAACATCAGGGTTTATCTGATCAACAAATGCGTTTAATGCAGGAATAAACTCGCTGTTGAACTTATCGGTGCGTGTTGCAGATATTGTTGTGGCATCAGATCCTTGCGAACCACCATCGTACGATGCATCAAATGCAATAACCATATTATCTGCAAGCTGGTACTTATCAATATCAGGATTGTCATTTAACGATTGGAACATTGTTGTGTAATCCCATCCGTTGCCCGGAGTAGTCTTCTCAGAAGCTATTACAATATCAGTATAATCTTTTATATCATAAACAGTTTCAACCTGACCCAGCAGACATACATCAAAACCAAATATATCAAAACCTTTGTCGTCAACATCTTTAAATGCTTTTAATGCCGATGCCAGTTCCCAAACTTTCATCTGTCCGCATGCAGCTTTCCATTGTGGAGCACGATCAAATATACCTGAGCCATGATCCCATACATTACAGCCATAATGCTCAGCCGGATAGTTCTCCTTAGTCCACAGAATGAAGTTCTGCAATGTTTTGTAGTTGTTCATGTTTATATTCTCATTCAGGTGTGTGCTTACTCTGGTAGATATAAGCGTACTGTTTGATCCGTCAGGGTCTTTCTGAATGTAGTATATACCATCTTTTGAGTCGTCATTGGCATCGTAAAGAACCACATAGTTGATGTCTTTATCAACAGATCCAAGAACCTCCCACTCGTTAAGGTCTCTGTTGCCATCAAGCCCTGTTCCGTCCTCATACAGATACAACATATATGTCCACTTAGCTATACCGCAATCTGCCGATACATTAAATATATAAGGGTTCTCTTCGGCATTACTATTTATAGTTATAGTTGCATTATCGGGTGTTGTTGTTGTGCCTGTAGGGCTGTATGTAACAACAATATCACTGCTTGATTTTGGATCAAGGGTTGTGTTTGCCGGAGAGTTCTTAATTGTAAATCTTCCGTCAGATATAACAATGTTACTCAAATCAACCGTAGTTGTACCAATGTTCTTAATTGTAAATGTATAATCCTCTGTTATCTCAGGTTTAATCATACCAAGATACTGATCTGTATTATTCTCTATCTCTTTGTTAAGATATTGAATTGTAATGTGCTCACCCTCGCACGATGTTATCTTTATATTGTCAAAGGCAACACCTTTTGATACCTCCTGATGATTACTGTAGTACATACCAAGTTGATATCCGTCTTTCAATACTCTGTCAGGAAGATTTACCTTAGCCTTTGTCCAGTTTTCTGATTTATCAAATGCATGTAGAAGTTCCCAGTCTTTACCCGGTCTGTCGCGGCCAACAATACCAAACATAGGCATGTCAGACAGGTAATCAAGCTCAAAGTATACCCTTCCGTATGCCTCAAGATTTAGTGTAGGCAGAGGCATTACATCAAGTGCCGGAACAACAAAGTATCCATTCTTAATATCCGATGTATTTACCGCTACAAACTTACCATCGTGTGCAGGTATATCGTAGTTTTCCATTGCAAAGTCGCCATTCTCGCCAATTGCAAACTTGTGCTCACCCTCGTTGAACATCCATGACAGATTACCGGATTCAAAACCTTGATTATATGGTATATCTATAGTCTTGTATACCTTAACAATACCCTCTTCTGAAGGATACGACTCTTTATTGTCGCCATCAACAACGGTTATATAGTATTTATAGTCCCCTGTCTCAAGATTCTCATCAATCCACTCTGTTTGTGTTATATCAGTAACCTCATGAACAACAGCATCGTCTCTGTATATATTCAGCTTTGTAAAGTTATCTGCAATACTTCTTTTAGCTGTTGTATTTATTACAGCTACATCATCAATAGCCATCTGCCATCCGTTGCTGAAGTTGTATATAAATGCTATCTGAACACTCTTACCTGCGTACTCCGACAGATCGGCATAAACCTCTTTCTGATATTTGTTTGACGGACTTATCTTATTAAACAGCATAAGATCATTCCACCCTTCATCTGTTTTTACCATAATATGGAAATTGGTATGGTAAAAGATGTTATCGCTTGCATATCCGTTGTTGTACCACATCCAGAAGCTAAGCATATCCTTATCTTCAATATCTATCTCTGGTGTAATTAACCATGTTAATCTTTTTGCACTAAGTGATATAGCGGCAGATTTATCGCCGTTTTTAACATAATCTGCACCAGAACCATCAAACGATTCTGCATTACACTGAAACCATATCTCCTCATCATCTTCAGGCTCTTCATGATCCTGATTTATTACGGTTGTCTTCTTAACAGACCATCCGGCAGGAGGAAATGTCTCGCCCTCAAAACCTTCGCTGAATTTCTCCTCAGATGTTAATGGCAACCAACTAAGTTTTACTCTGTTGTAGTTTGTTGCAATACCAAAATTCTCTATAACCGGAACTGTAGGATCTCCCGGTCTTACTGTAATAAGATCGGTACCTGTGGCAGTAACAATACCGTTAACAATAACCGATACGCTCTTTTTACCCAGTGTACTGTAACTAACAACAGGGTTTTTCTCAGACGATGTCTGAGGTGTTGCTCCCTCTCCAAAATTCCACTCTATTGAGTTGTGCGAACCCTTTATATCAATTGTAAACTGTACACTCTCATTACGGCTTATAATGGTTTTGTCAACAGTAAAGTTTACAACCGGATTGGTTGTTGTAACTGTTACCGGATCAACCAGAAACGACTCTCCATCGGCATATACTGCCTGAACCGAGCAGGTGTGTTCTCCTTCAGTAATGTTTTCAGCCTTATAACTTCTTGCATCAGCAGCTACCTCCTGTATCATTGTGTTATCTACATATATCTTGAATCCTGTAGGAACCTTATCGCTGTTAACCTTATTTGTTACAGCTCTGTTTATATATGTTGATCTGCTTCTGTTATTCTCCTTTATGGTTATTGGTAACTGTGGTATTACAGAAGATGATCTTAATGTACGGTGCATCTCGTTATTAGTGCGTTTGTCTGTTGTAATATCCTCTATTGTAATATCATCAATAGCCATTGCATAACCATTTGTATATGATTGTACAAATGCCAGTTTTATCTCTTTGCCCGCATATGCCGAAAGATCAGCCTTTTCTGCAATCTGCATAAGATTTACATCTGAGTTTTTATCAAAAGTTTTAATGCTTACCCATGCATTATCGCCCTCCTTAACCATTATGTTAAGTTCAGAGGTAAAGCCATTATAGTTTTTAAAGTAAGGATAGAACGATAACTGTTTGTTATTGCCAACAGTTACTGGTGGTGTGATAAGCCAGTTAGACTGTTTGCATGTTTCGCTTATGTAGGCGCTGAATCTGCCAGAGTGTACATAATGATCGTCGCTGTTTAGCTCCCATGTAACCTGATCCTCTTTCAGATCCTTAAGCTCAGATGTTAACCCTTCAGATACCTTTATCTCCCATCCAAAAAGCGGGAATATACCCGACTCAAAACCTTCAGGGGTGTTTAGGTTAAGTACATCGGTTGCTGTAGCCCACGACATTGTAATGATGTTGTTTTTACCATTTGCTCCAAAATATTTTGGTGGCGGACAGCTTGATGAACCTTTTACAATCTCTATATTTTTTGATATAGATTTTGTTGTTGTGCCATTTGTTATCTCTAGCAATACTGTTTTTGTTCCGCTTGTGCTGTATGTAACAGTATGTGGTCCTGCACTGTTTGCGGTGGCTGGTGTTGCGCCATTGCCAAAGTTCCATACATAACCTGTTGCACTACCGGCAGATGCATCGGTAAATACAATCTCTTCGCCAACCTCAGCACTGGTTTTGTCTGTGTTAAAATCAGGAGATATGTCATATGCCTGAACTGTAACTGTATAATCCTCAACCTCACCAAACATCATGTTTGTACATGGTTCAGGCTCTTTAGCTCCAAGCTGATATATAATCCTTAATCTGGTACTTCCGGCCAGTGCTGTTGGGGGTACAATAACTGTTCCTGACGATGTTACACTTCCTTTTGTTGCAGGATTAAGTATTACCATCTCATCGTCAGAAAAAATGTAATCCTGATTCCAGTCAACCCAAACATGTACGTGATCGCCTGTTGTGTAACTGTCTACATTTGCCGATATAGCAAACTGACTGCCAACACTAACTGTTGTTGATAGCGTGGTAAAGTTGCCATACTTCTCTCTGCCGGAGTCGTTACTAATATCTCCGAATGTTACGTTTGTAAAGTACCCAAGATAGTCGCTAGTGGAGGTACATTCACAGTAACTTTGTGCTTTAATTGTTATGCTCCAGGGTAGTAGAGATAAAATTAAAACACAAAAACTCAAATAGAAATTTTTCATGTTTATAACTTTTGATTATTGTTGTTAAATACCTGATGAAAGTACAATGTTACTAATTATTAATATTTGTAATTATACATGTTGTTTAGCATATATTGCTACTTGGTTTTTTTAATATGTTGATATATAGTTCTATTTTAAGTGTGATGAAAAAGGATTGATGAATAAATATTAATAAAAAGTAATATTTGTTGTTTGATAAAAAGTTTTTGAATTGTATTAAATATGTAGCGTATGTTAATAATTAGAATATGATAGGTATTGTTATTGCGGTTTGTTAAAATTGCGTGTTCACTATTATAGTTATCTGCTATGTTTGTATGGCAGGCTACTTATTTTTTTCTGCGGGTAGGTTTTATAGCGTGAATAATAGCTTTTTGTTTGTAACTATCAGGTTTTTGCCACAAACTATAGGCTCCAATAATACGAGTAACAGGTTTTTGTTCTCTGGGATCAGCTATTTGTGTCTTATGATAAGCTTTACGAATGTTAAGTGGTAACTTTTTGTATGTAACTATCATGATTTTGTGGCAAACTATAAGCTCCAATAGTGCGGGTAACAGACTTTTGTAGTGTGAATAATGGCTTTTTGTTTGATAATATCTCAAATCTGTTTAAGAAGGTATTGATCTTTAATGATTCAGGCAGCTTTGTGTATGGCAGGTGATAGTTTTATGTGCGGATATTGAATCTGTTTGCGGTATCAGAGAGTGATTTATGTTAATTGTGTGTACTGTTTTGTTGCTACATACCCTTAAGAGCTTTTTCAACTAAACTCTGACGATACTTTTTATATAGAAATGTGCGTCGAAGTTTGTGTATACTTATCTTATGAGTGCTCTGCATTGTTTTTATATAGTTAAGGCTAATGTGTTTTTTATTGTATCCCGTTAGCAGATACTCATTATCCTTTATACCACTGGTTATTATATCTGCCAGATAGTCTGATACTGGCAGTATATAGTTGTCTGTGTTTATGGTTTTAGCATTGGTGTTAAAGTCAGATGTTTTTAGTTTTATTATCTGGTTAATTGATAACCCAAGTTCATACGCAAAAAGAAAACCAACCTTAATATTGTAGCTCTCTATATTTGTTATACTGCTTAAAACAAACTCATCGGTATATATCTCTTTATTTATACTTAGCAGGTTGGGTTCAATAATATCTTTAAGCACCTGTTTGCATTCGCAAATATCAATAAGTAATCTTATAGCCTTACAGAACGATAGTTTTATCAGGTACGATTTTTTCTCAATCTGTATATAATAATCTATAATGTTGCTGTAGTTTATATCTGCCGGATCGTTAATCTCAAACTGCTCAATATACTTCTTCAGAGTTCTTATTGAGTAATCAAGATAGTTCTCGTAGTACTTCTCGTTTTTTAACTTCTCACGAATTTGTTTAATGTACTGTTCCATCAGAGGTTTTAAATTTTTTATCCGGGTAAAAATATGCTGATGTAATGTACATGATTAAAACATGTGAATTACATCTGATAAATTAAAGGGGAAATATAAACAGATGAAGTATATAAACAAAGATGATTTACATAAAAGAGTGTATCTGTATAATAGGTAGCCTGAATATGGGGTAGAAACTAAGCATGAGAATGGTTATTAGCAGAAGTATATCAGAACAAAGAAAAAAAATAGATTCTTTTTGCAGCGTATTTAAAAAATTGTACGTCAGGGGTAGTAAAACAGTTAATTCAGATTATGTATTATTAAATATGTGTATTGCGGTTTTTTGATACATAGAATTAATGAATTTGTACAGGTGTAGCATGCAATTACCCGGGGTCTGTACAGGTGTGTTTTTAATAAAGGTTAATGATGAGGCTGGTATAATCAGAATGGTGAATTATACGGGGCTCGCAGACTAATTAAAAGTAAGTTAAGACATGAAACGATTATTATTTTTAGCATTTGTATCATTAGTTATTATGAGTTGCGAAAAGAGCGACGATACTAATGATATTAAACCAACAGAAAAGAGGAGTGGACGCCTGTATATTGATAATGCAGGAGCAAAATCGGGTAAAACAATGCCTTTCTCAATTATTTCGGCTGCAATTGTGTCAGATAGTATGAGTATTGCCGTAGAGTATACCGGAGAGCCTGAGTCTGGTCATTTCAGAATGGAGTGGAGTGGCGAGATTAAGAAAGAGGATGGGCTTGATGTGGCAGAGCTTTTTGTATATAACGAGAAAAAGGATGGTGGAAATGGTTCTGCATATGTTGACTCATTACTGTTGAGTATGGTTGATATTCACAAAAAGATATCTAACAAAAAAGTATCGTACCGATTAATTAATACATATAATAATAACAACTCTGTGCTTATAAAGTATACCGAAGATGGTGGTAGTGTTAATGGTTCAGCTGAAAATACTAAGGGTATTGAGGTTGTTGTTGTTGATAATAATTGTGGTGTAGGAGCTATTGATAATCTTTGGTTTAAAGGAGTTGGTAATGATAATAATAATATCTATTATGTGCCGTTAAAGATATCGGACAAGATAAATTATAAAGCGAAAGTTAACGATAGGCTAAAACTTGATATAGATTATACCTATCTGAAAGATTCAACAAAGGTTTGCGATAGTTGGAAAGGAAAGGAGGTTTTGTTTATAGATATAAATGCTGTAAGCAAGATGAATTAATAATGTATTACTTTTTGTGAGTAGAGAGGATTGCTTATTAGATAAAAAGTTAAAAAGAGTATTGAAAAGGTGTTCGCGGGCCGATAGAAAGGCTCAGGAGCAGCTTTATAAGGATTACTATAGCTATGCGATGAGTATCTCGTTGAGGTACTCATCGTCATATGAGTCAGCACAGGAGGTTGTTAACGATTCGTTTATTAAAGTTTTTAAGAGTCTGGTAAATGGTAATTTTCCGGATAGTTTTAAGCCCTGGTTACGCAGAATAATTATAAATGCATCAATTGATAGTGTACGTAAAGAGATAAAGGGTGAGACTCTGTTTTTATCAGATGTTGTATATGACGATGTAACCGACTATGAAGCAGATGTTGATGCTGAGGAGATTATTAATGCACTTAAGCAGTTAACGGAGACAGGAAGGTTGATATTTAACCTCTATATAGTTGAGGGATACTCGCACAGAGAGATTGCAAACCTTCTGGATATAACAGAAAGTACTTCCAGATCTTATCTTACCAGATCTAAGAAGAAGTTGAAAGATATAATAACCAAATCTTTTTAATATGCCTGATAACTACAAGAACGATATATACCGGGATATTAAAAGTAAACTGGAGAGCTATTCAGTAGAGTACAACCCGTCTGCATGGACAGAGATGTCTGAGATGCTTGACAAGGAGATGCCTACAAAACGAAGGAGGTATCTGTTATATATTATTGTTGCGGCTATAATTGCGCTATTTATATCTGCATATTTTATATTTAGTAGTGTTGCTGATAATTCAAGCAGATGTAATGTTAAAACTGAAAGTAATAACATACAGCAAGTTTATGATATTATTCCAGATAGTAAAACAGATGAGGTTTATAGTCAGGTATCTTCTAAGATAAATAATAACAGAGAGATTAATGATAAACTTAATAATGAGATTATTGCAGCTACATCTGGTTATTCTGAACCTGAATATGTAAATAATGATGTTGTTGAGAATGAATACGATCAGTCAGATATTTCCGGTTCAGGAAACAGTATTGATAACAATTCAGAAGAGGAGATTTATATATCTGATGCTTTAATTGATGTTAAGGATTCAGAGCTTGTGCAGACCACAGATACAAACCCTAACGGAGAAAACTCTTTGTATAATGGTAAGGTAGATTCAGAGACAGATGAGACTAAGCTTTCTGCCGATAAAGCGACTGAAGAGGCAGAGGCGATTGATAGTTTATACATGCCTGATGAGAATATAAAGAGTAAACGACGCAGGAAAAGCTGGTTTAGCGGAGTATCGCTTGAGTTGCCAAATTTTACAGATAATCTATATAATGGTTTTGTTGGGCCTACAGTTATTTCGGCCACTTATAGTCCGGGTATTATGTTTAATGGTATTGCTACATCGTCGTCTTTTTCTCATGGCGGAGCAATTACGTTTACCGGGCCACTGTCGTCGCGTATGCAGTTTGGTTTGGGAGTTGCTGTAAGTGATACAAAATGGAAACAGAAAAAGGATTATTCGCATACGGAGAAAAAGGATACCGTTTTTGTTACAATATTAGACTCAACACTGCGTATAGATAATTCATCGTTATATATGCAGGTGCCTCTGTTTATAAACTACTCTTTATATAAAACACAAAATAGCAGTGCTTATATATCTGTTGGTATATCTGCTGTAATAACAGCAAAGCAACGATCAACCGAAACGGTAATTGCAGGTGCAAATAAGCGGAATAGAAACAGATTGTTAGGCTTTGGCGATAAATACTCAATACTTGGTGTTGTGAATCTGGGAGTGGGTTACAGACACCGTTTAAATGAGAGGTTTAATCTGTTTGGCGAGCTTAAGTATAATGCAGCAATTGGTAAATCGGGTCTGTATGAGGTTAAGAACAGCTCAGTTACATTTGGGGTAGGGGTGTCGTACCGTTTTGGCAAGAAACATTACTGATAAAAAAAATAGCTGCCAGATAACTGACAGCTAAATATTGTTAAGGTTGCAGTATGTTTTACTCTGCACTCTTCTCTTCCTCATTGTTCTCCTCGTCCTTTTTCTCAGAAGGTTTAACCATATCTAACGATTGAAGAATGTTATACCAGTTAAGCACTTTCTTAATGTCAGAAACATATACTCTGTCCTTATCGTACTCCGGAAGTACCTCCTCAAAGTATGCTTTAAGCTCGTTTGACGAAGATTTGTGTGAGATAGTCTGGTTACCATCCTCTTTATTATAGATAGATGTAAATACATCTGCTAAAGAAATCTCTTCAACATCAGTGTAAATAGCAATATCTTCAAGAGCACTTATTTTTGCTGTAGCCGATGCACTAATCCTCTTCTTATCAACCAATGACTCAACAATAATACCATTACGTCCTTGCGAAACAAATTTAAATAGTCCTCCGTGTCCTGATATTGCCAAAATATCCTTTAATTCCATGTTTTATTAAATTATCGTGTTCTGTTAATAATTATTCAAACTGTATAGTTTAGTTTAATATATAAAACTTTCTATAAACTGTTTTATTATATGTTAAGCGATTTTCAAATCACTTTTATTTTATACCTCTCTCTTTTTTAATCTTGTTGTACGCGTCGTTAAGTTGTTTAAACTTCTCTTCTGCAGTACGTTTAAAATCTTCGCCAAGATGCGCTACCTTATCCGGGTGATACTTGGCAGCCATTTTTCTGTAAGCCTTTTTAATCTCATCGTCAGATGCACTGCTGTCTACCTCAAGAATTTTATACGATGCGTCTGTATTATCAACAAACATAGCCATAATTGATGTATGATCTGCATCAGATATGCTTAACAGGTATGCAATTCTCTTTATTATATCCTTCTCGTACTGGTGTACATGTCCGTCGGCTTTAGCAATACCGTATAGCAGGTGCAGTAGCTGTAGTCTCGATGAATAGTCAACATGATCTTTTATCTGAAAACATACCTGCTCCAGAGGGATATCCTTTTTAATGATATCTCTGAGCATTAATGTTGCTTCTTTAGCCTGTTCTGCGCCAAATTGACGTTTAAAATACTCCTTTGCATAGTCCAGCTCCGATCTGAGTATCTTTTTATCGGCTTTCATTACGGCAGCAATAAGTACAATAAGAGCTGCGGCAAAACCATCGTGTTGCTGGCGTTGTTGTGCCAAAGGATCTGATATTCTCTGGCTGCTGCCATCAATAATTGCCCCAACTGCAAAACCAAGAAGTGCACCAATAGGTCCGCCTGCAAACCATCCTATACCTCCACCAATCCATTTTGAATATCTGCCCATATTATTATCTCTTTATTAGTTGTTTATGTATCTCCAGAACCTGATTAACTATCATTTTGTTATTGTTGTTATCAATAACCATGTCGGCAAGGTTAATCCTCTCCTCATCTGTCATCTGATTATTAATTCTGTCAATAACAAGTTCTTCAGATACGTTATCTCTCTTGCAAACCCTCTCTATTCTTGTTGCTTTATCGGCAACAACAGTAATGCTTACATCTGTCAGTTTGTCAGCACCACTCTCATAAAGTATTGCAGATTCTTTTATAACATATTTTGTGCCATTTGGCTGACTCTCTACCCATTTGTTAAAATGATTAAACACAACCGGATGTATTATGCTGTTTGAAAGAGCCAGTTTCTCTTTGTCTGAGAATATTATTGAGGCAAAATGTTTTCTGTTTATCTGGTTGTTGTTATATATATCGTTGCCAAATGCTTTTGTTAACTTGTCTTTTAACTCTTCTGAGTTGTTTAACAGCCATTTGGCGTAAAAGTCGGCGTTGTATACAGGAGCCCCAAGATTAGCAAAAATATCAGCTATTGTACTTTTGCCACTACCTATACCTCCGGTTAATCCTGCTATAATCATTTTCTCTCTATTAAGTATTCAATCTTTTGCGGGTAGTATGATCTCATCTCATAGAACCCCGGTTTTGTCTTTATGTTTACATTCAACAGAGAGTCCTTTTTTAATACTATATCGTTAAAATCTACCTCAACCTCAAATTTATCTGGCGATAGTAGGTTATATGAATCTTCGCCAATTAAACCCTTTACCTGAACAGAGTCATTAAATATAATAAGGTTTAAACTGTCCGGAACATTTATTTTTTTAATTGGTAGTTTCATAATAATCTCCGTGTACTGTTCAACGTCAATATTAACAACTACCCTTTTAGGCGAGATAGATAACTCGCGAATATCTTTTACCGAAACGTTACGTTTTGTTGATCGGTTTATATCTTTTATTGACACCTTGCTTGTGTATACCCCTTTAAGAGTATCGAGTATTATCTCGGGACCGGTAATAACAACACTGTCTGGTGTACAGTGCGGATTACTCTTTAGCTGGTATTGCTGAGCAAGTGATATTTTATATACCGGAATAACAGGTTTTTTTCTTGTAACAATCTCTGTAAAGTTAAAGAACATGGTGTCCGGTTCAACAGATTGTAGTTTAACATCAGATTTAAGCTGATCTGCAATCTTATTTCTGTAATCTTTAGTAAGCAGATAGAAACGTTTGCTGTTTCGTCTTACCAGAGTACCTTTTTTAAGATCCATAGTAAGCGGCTTACGGGTTGTTTTCATTTTGTACTGCAACAGGGTGTATCCCGGTGCATTAACCTTTAATGTTATGCTTGGTTTAAGGTCGTTAAGAATCTTTTTATCAGACGGGATATTGGTATATGTTACCGGATATGTAATCTCGGCATCGTATGTATTGTTTAGCCTGTTTAAAAACCATAGTATTGTGGCTATACCAACAAATATCAGATATACAAGAAATTTATTATCCTTCTTCCACTTGAAATTCTCTATATAACTCTTTATTTTATCAATATAAGCCGTCATTACCGCATGTTTTTATACAAAAAAGTTCAAAACTAAATATAGTTTTGAACTCTACTAAGGTAAATATTTTTTTACTTTTTAGCTGCTAAATCCGAAGGATCCTTTAAAATAGCATTTTTATCTATCTTAATCTTTACACCCTCACAAAGCTCAACAACAAAATATGTCTCCTTAACTTCATGTATTCTACCATAAAGACCACCTGTAGTAACAACTTTATCGCCTTTACCTAACTCGTTACGGAAATTCTTAAGCTCTTTCTGCTTTTTCATTTGCGGACGAATCATAAAGAAATAGAAAACTACAAGTATTGCTCCGAACATAAGAAGCATCTGCATTCCGCCTCCTTGTTGTCCTGCTGCTTGTAAAAGAATAGTGTTAAACATGTTTATCTGTTTTTAATTAGTAATATCATTAATTTCAGCCTTAACAATTATGTTAGTGGCATGTTCTCTTTCGTTTGTAAAGATAGAAATTTGTTTAAATTGTACACCTCTCCATCCTTTTGTATCGAAAATAATTTCTAAAAAGGTACTATCGCCAGGCATAAGTGGTTTTTCATTATATACCGCTTTTGTACATCCACAGGCATTCATAACCTTATTTATTATTAATGGTGATGTTCCGTTGTTGTAATATTTAAAAGAGTACGAAAGCATCTCACCATATTCAACAGTTCCGAAATCATGAAAATCTTTTGACAGTACAAATTCCGGTTTGCCCGAATTTGTGCTGGTAGTGCTCTTTTCAGAACTGTTATTACATGCAAATAGCACTATTGTTAGTAGTGCTATTAATGCAAGTGTTATATTTTTGTATCTGTTAATCATACTTTCTCTCCAACAAGACCTCTTCCTGCCTTAACAATCACCTTCTCTTTGCGCAGATCAGTGAATATTCTGTCAAGAATACCATTTACAAAATTACCACTCTTTGGTGTACTGTAATACTTTGCAATCTCAATGTACTCGTTAAGTGTAACCTTTATAGGAATAGATGTAAACTCTTTAGCCTCAGAGATAGCCAGACTCATTAAAAGAATATCTATAAATGCAATTCTCTCAATCTCCCAGTTTTTTATGTATTTATCTATAAGAGTAACATGCTTATGATGATTCATTACAGAATGTCTGATAAGCTTCTGTGCAAACCCCTCGTCCTCACTATCGCGATACAGTGGCATAAGGTGTCCCGGCTTTTCTGCCTTAAATTTCTTTACAGTTCTAACAACCATACCGATTATTAGCTCAATATCGTCGTTCCAGTATATACTCTCCTCTTCAAGAACAGAGTACAGGTCTTTATTTACAAGAAGGAACTTCTCTAGCAAATGAACAATGATTTTTTTGTCCTCAGCATATGAAACCTCTTCGTTTTTCATATACTCTTTAAATGTATCAGTGGCAATAAAATCGTTGTATATCTTCTTAAAAACAATCTGCTGATTAGCCCACGACAGTTTGTGTCTCTCAACATACGATCTAAGATCAATATGCTCAGAAAGCTGTAGCAATAACTTGTTTTTAATAAATTTTTTGTTCGGATTCAGATCACTGAATGTAGGAATGTTCTTGTTCTTTGCAATGTCAATTTTTCTGTTAGCATACTCTCTGAACTCTACCAGCATTAATAGCATGAAGTGGTATAAATCGTGCGATTTACTAATACTGTATAACAACTCGCTTTCTGTGTTTTGTAATGTACCATCTTCTCTTTTATTATGAGAATATAACATATGTAACGCCTTAATACGTATCAGTCGTCTGCTAATCATGAAAAGAACCTTTTGTTTAACTATAATATTTAAATCTTCTGCAAAGGTAAATCTTTTTAAAATTGTTGCAAACAAAAAGAATATAATGTGAGATTATGATGATAACAAACCATTAATGTTTAAAAAATATTGACGAAATATTGAAAATATGAACGTTTTAATAACTTAGGATTTAAATATTTTTCTATTTTTGAAATCTGATCACATGATTAACAAATAATGTTATTGCGATGGATGGATATGAAAAAACCGAAGAGGTAGAAAACACGGACTACAGGGGAGAGGTTTTTACCAAGGCTGTCAGAGCCGGACGTAGAACTTATTTTTTTGATGTAAAGGCTACTAAAAACGAGGATTACTACATTACCATTACCGAAAGTAAAAAACGTTTCAGCAAGGAAGGCAAGATGTTTTTTGAGAAACATAAGATTTTTCTTTACAAGGAAGATTTTGACAAGTTTGCTGATGGTTTAACAGAAGTGGTAGCTAAGATTCGTGAATTACAACCCGAGAGCATGAATTTTGAAAGCAATTTTAAATCAACACTTGAAAGCGACTCTATGGTAACAGAGAACGTATATACCGATGTTGAGTTTGAAGATCTTGAAGTTAAAGGATAGTTGTTAAACAGAGAAGGTAACCCCTTTATCTTCTCTGTTTATCTTTAAAATGACTTTCAATCTCCTCTGCTGTAGGTTTCTTTACATTTGTAACTAAAAATTCCGGGTTTAATATCTTTCCATAATCATTACACTGCGCAATACAAAGCGTAAATACTCTTTTAATAGGCACCTTCATAGGTATCAGGCAGGTTAATGTAAAGTACTCTTTCTTGTCAAAGTACAACTCCTCAATCTCAGAATCAAACTGTTTAAATATCTCTGTAAACTCTTCTGTAATGAGTTTCTTTTGGGCATCAGATAATTCATCTATGTTTACTCTGACCAGCAGAAAGTATCTTAATTTGTTTCCTTTTCCGCCCAAACCGGTTGTAATAAATATCTGATTCTGCTCAAGCAGAGAACTTTCAATAAGCATTCTGTTTTCCTGAAATGCTATTATAGCCCACTTTCTGAGAACCCCTTCAACCTCCTCAAGGTAGTTCTCCATAGCCCTCATAACCTCAACATTATCAATAATAGACAGGCTGATAAGAGCCAGCTTGATATCCTGCTCTTTAGATCTTTTGCTATTTAATATTTTAATACATTTATCAGTATCAACATAACTGTTTTCGCGCTTCATTTTTTTAGATAACTCAAAATACTGTAGCTGTATGTCTACACTAATCTCCTCTTCAAGAATATTCAGCTTTCCGTTTAGATTTCCTATAACAGATTGTATTTTGTCGTAAATTGTTTCGTCTTTACTCATTTAATTATAGTATCTTATGTTTTCAGATAATAAGTTACGTAAATGGTTTGTTAAAATCAATAATAGTTAACGTATATTTTATAAATACCACAATTATGGGATTTGCAAAGTGAGCTATTTACTTTACTTTTGGAGTTTATAATAAAATGTAATCTGAATGAGACTGTCAGATCTTAAAACAGGAGAAGAAGGGGTTATAGTAAAGGTATTCGGAAGGGGAGCTTTCAGAAAACGAATTATTGAGATGGGATTTGTAAAGGGTCAGCATCTTAAAGTAATAAAGAATGCTCCGTTAAAAGATCCTGTACAATATAAGATAATGGGATATGAGGTATCTCTGCGCCGCCATGAGGCAAGCCATATTGAGGTTATATCAGTAGAGGAGGCTATGCAGATGGGAGAGGTTGACTTTCAGGGAGTGATAGACTCTAAAATCCTTAAACAGTCGTCAGAAAAGAAGGGTAAGGAGATAAATATAGCTCTTGTAGGAAACCCAAATGCAGGAAAAACCACTCTGTTTAACAGGGTGTCTGGTGCAAAAGAGCATACAGGTAACTATAGTGGCGTTACTGTAGGGGCAAAGAGTGCACGTTTTGTTTACGATGATTACGTTTTTAATATTGTTGATCTTCCCGGTACATATTCACTATCGGCATATACGCCGGAGGAGATATATGTTAGAGAGTATATAGTTGAGCAGACTCCAGATATTGTTGTAAATGTTATAGATGCCTCTAATCTGGAGCGTAACCTGTATCTTACAACACAGTTAATAGATCTTGATATAAAGGTTGTTACTGCACTGAATATGTATGATGAGCTTGAGCGTAACGGCGATAAGTTTGATTATATATCGTTGGGTAAGATGATAGGTATACCTTTTGTTCCTACTGTTGCTTCAAAGGGTAAAGGGCTGGGTATGCTGTTTGAGCGTTTGATAGAGGTATACAGAGATAATGACCCTACAGTACGTCATATTCATATAAATTATGGTGAGTCTACAGAGAAACAGGTATCGGAGTTACAGGATACCGTTTATAAACTTGTTGACAGAACTATTGTAGACCACTACTCAACAAGATATCTGGCTGTAAAACTTATAGAGAAAGATCCTGAGGTTATATCAATGATTGAAGGACAAGAGCAAGGTAGCGAGATAATTAAACACAGTAACAAATGTATTAAACGATTGGAGAAATCGCTTAATGAGGATAGTGAGACAATTATTACTGATGCCAGATATGGTTTTATTGCTGGTGCGCTAAAAGAGACTTTTAAGGGCAGCAAAAAAGCCAAGAATATGTTTACCACAGCCATTGATAATTTTCTTACAGATAAGATACTCGGATTTCCGATATTCCTGTTTCTTATGTGGCTTATGTTCTTCTCTACATTTACAATAGGGCAATACCCAATGGAGTGGATAGAGATAGGTGTTGAGTGGTTGTCGGAGTTTTTGAACTCAACTATGGCAGAAGGATCATTTAAGGATCTGCTGGTTAACGGAATTATATCAGGAGTAGGTAGTGTACTTGTGTTTCTGCCTAATATCCTTATACTGTTTTTGTTTATATCTATATTTGAAGATACCGGATATATGGCACGTGCAGCATTTATAATGGATAAAATAATGCACAAGATAGGATTGCACGGAAAATCATTTATTCCGCTTATAATGGGATTCGGATGTAACGTTCCGGCAATAATGTCAACACGTATTATAGAGAATAAAAACAACCGTATACTTACAATACTTATCACACCATTTATGTCGTGTAGTGCAAGACTACCGGTATATTTGTTAATAATAGGAGCATTCTTCACAGAGAATCCCGGAACAGTGCTATTCCTTGTATATTTGTCGGGTATTGCTTTAGCTACAATTGTAGCAATAGTATTTAACAAAACCCTGTTCAGAAAAGATGAAGAGCCTTTTGTAATGGAGCTGCCACCATATCGTATACCAACCGTAACATCGGTAATAAAACATATGTGGAGCAAGGCCGGTCAGTATCTTAAGAAGATGGGAGGGGTTATTCTTGTGGCAGTAATTATTATATGGACACTATCTACATTCCCAAAAAACAGTGCTGTTGAACAGAAGTATGATAAAGAGATAGCTAAAATAGAGAATCGTATATCTAATGAACAATCAGAGAGTGTTATTGCTGATTTGAATGAGCAGAAACGCGTTCTGAACCTTAATAAACGCAGCGAACTTCAGGAGAACTCATATATAGGACAATTAGGACATTTTGTAGAGCCTGCAATAAGACCACTTGGGTTCGATTGGCGTATGGGAGTTTCTTTGTTTACAGGTGTTGCAGCCAAGGAGATTGTGGTAAGTACCATGGGGGTAATATATCATGTTGACGACTCTGAAGAAGCTCAGGGAGAATCGTTAGGCGATAAACTTAAAACTGTTGAGTATAGTAAAGGAGAACTAAAAGGAAAGAAGGTGTTTACACCATTGGTAGCAATTAGTTTCCTTGCATTTATACTTATATATTTTCCTTGTGTTGCTGTGGTTGCAGCAATTAAAAAGGAGACAGGAAGTTGGAAATGGGCTATGTTTACGGTATTCTTTACAACTGGTTTAGCGTGGTTAGTATCGTTTGCAATATTCCAGATAGGAAGTATGTTTTAATACTAAGATAGTATATAATGATACAGGATATTATTACATATATAATTGTTATTGCAGCTGTAGCTTATGCAGTGTATCAACTTATAAAGATATTCAGAAAAAGATCATCTGATGGTTGCTCGGGATGTAGTGAGTGCCCTACAGATGATCTCAAAAACAGAACCGCTAAAAAAGATTAATCCTGTTCAGGAATGCCTATTGTTGTATTTTTATATGTCGGATCGGCAATATAGTATACCATTCCGCTGAAGTTTATAGATTTACCTCTAGCCTTCTCTATTGATACAGCCGTAGCAATATGATTCTTGAACTTAAGCCCGATTATTGGGGCATCAAGAAAAATAGATATAAGTGTAGAGAAGAAAATAGACCTGTCGTCGCTGTCTGAATAGTCGTGAAACAGAAACTCATCAGGAAACAGATACTTCTCTTTGTAGAACTGTTCAAAATCGGTTTTATATTCAGATACATTCTGTACAAAGAACAACAGAAAATTTACCTTCTGAACAGCAGTCATATTTTTCATTATTGGATGAAGTTCTCTGTACAGTTCATCTTTTAAAGTCTCGCTTACCGGACTGTTGAAGTATATGTTCAGATCGCAATTAGGATAGTTTTTGTAGTACTCATTAAGTGCATTATCAAGATGCAGAGCAATAACATGTTTCTTTCTTTTGTATGAGAATTCATACATGCGTTTCTCCAGATTCTCATCCAGATTAGGTATACTCTGTATAGAGAGATCAACCGGGTAGGTTGTGTAGTTGAAATCCTCAATATATGTCATTACAGAAGCCGGAGACTCACCATGCAGACAGTAGTAACGTTTATTATTTATAATCATATACTCTGTCTCAAATACCTCTTGTAGTACTGCATAAAATATTATCAGGTTTTTTTTATTTGCTCGTGTAAGCTTAATATCATAGCCAGACTTCATCAGTATAAGCCAGCTAAAAAACAGTTGTTCATTTCTGTTCTTAAATATCTCTTCAGATAGCTTTCTAATAAGTTCAATAAATCCCCAATCGTTTACATTATATCTTTTTTTGTCCATTAGCAACTGATGCATAATATGGTTAATATGCACTGGGTTTATTCTGTAGTAAGTAGCAGCTAAACGTTTCTCACTTATATCTGGCAGACGTATTCTTTTAATCTCTTTCGGGATATAGTAATAAGATAGGCTGTTACAGTAGTTAAGTGTAATTGTGTCTTCGTATAGTGTTGAATCCTTTGGTATTTTAAGTAGTTCAAACTCCTTTTCGAACGTACGTTTGTAACCGTAATTACCCTTAATAAGAATCTTTTGCAATATGGCAGAAGTATTGTAACTGATTATTTTAGACGGTAGTATCTCCGGTTTTGTTTTGTCAAGATATACCTCGCCCATATATACATAGTTGGTAACCCACTCCTGACCAATGTAGTTTTTAAAAGCCATGCGCTCGCCGCTGCTAAAGTTGTGGTAACCCCCTATAATTGATTTTAGTTTCTCTCTCTGTATCAACTGATAGTTCTCAAGCGATAATTCCTGAGCTAACATATCAGAATAAAAAGCAGAGAGTATAACAAATAATATACCTGCCTTTCCGATTATTAATCTGATTGTGTTCCGGGTCATGTTTACATTGGGGTTTTCTGTTTTATAAATCAATTTTAAAGTGTTCTTCTATTAAATTTACAAAACTTAAATGCTAAAGTCCAGTTTTTTACATAAAAAAATGCACAGCATACTTATAACCACATATAAAATGTGTATTCAGGTAGGTTTTGTACAAGATTAATTATTATAAATGAGTTGGGTGTTACAGTTGAAAAAACAATTTATTAACACTTAAAAGTAACTTTGATTTCTTAACTTTGGGTACAATTCAGAAAACGATGCAAAAAATAAATAAGAAGATTTTAAAAAACGGATTAACAGTTCTACATCAATATGATGACTCTACATCGATGGTAGCAGTTAATACAGTGTACGATGTTGGAGCTAGAGACGAAGATCCGGATATGACAGGTTTTGCTCATCTGTTTGAGCATCTTATGTTTGGAGGGTCAGAGAATATACCCAATTTTGATGCTCCGGTACAACAGGTTGGAGGCGAGAACAATGCCTTTACAAATAATGATATAACAAACTACTATATATCGTTGCCTGCAAATAATATAGAAACAGCGTTATGGTTAGAGAGCGACAGAATGCTTAAACTGGCATTTACACCTAAGAGCCTTGAGGTGCAACAGCAGGTGGTAATAGAGGAGTTTAATCAGCGTTACCTTAATCAGCCATATGGCGATGTATGGTTACTGTTGCGACCATTAGCATACAGAGAGCATCCGTATCAGTGGGCTACTATTGGTAAGAATATAGAGCATATTGAGAATGCCAAACTAACAGATGTAAAAGAGTTCTTCTACAAACACTATGCTCCAAATAATGCAATACTCTCTATTGTTGGTAATATATCAGAGAATGATGCATTTAATCTGGCAGAGAAGTGGTATGCTGATATACCAAAGCGCGATGTAAAGAGCAGGGAGCTACCTGTTGAGCCAAAACAGACTGAGCGAAGATTTATGGAGGTTACCCGCGATGTACCTTCAGACGCTATATATATGGCCTTTCACATGAGCGGCAGACTTGACAAAGATTACCAGAGCTGCGATTTGATATCTGATATATTATCAAACGGGCGATCAGCCAGACTACCACAACGACTGATTAAAGAGACTCAGAAATTTTCTGAGGTAAATGCTTACATATCGGGCGATAAAGATCCGGGACTATTTATTGTAACCGGAAAACCAAATAGTGGAGTAGAGCTTGACGAGGCAGAGAGATTGCTTATGAATGAGCTAAAATCATTAACTACTGATACTGTTGATGAAAAGGAGTTGCAGAAGGTTAAAAACAAAGTAGAGTCGGGATTTGTGTATGCTGATACATCGATACTAAACCGTGCAATGAACTTTGGTATGTACCAGCTTTTAGGCGATGCCGATAATGTTAATTACGAGATGGAGAAATATGCCGCAGTTACTCCGGATGATTTAAAGAGAGTGGCAAAGCAGATATTTACAGAGGATAACTGCTCGGTTTTATATTACAGAAAAAATAGCTAATAATGGATAGAAATATACAACCAATATATAACCCGCTTACAGAAGTAAAGATACCCGAAATACAGGAGTATACTCTGCGAAATGGAGTAAAGGTTTATGCTGTTAAAGCTACAGGTGCAGAGGTAATACGTGTTGATGTATCGTTTGGTGCCGGAAACTGGTATCAGCCAACCCCGCTTATAGCAGCAATGACAAATGCGCTTATGCGCGAAGGTGCTGGAAAGCAGAGTGCCCATGAGATAGCAGAGAGTATTGATTACTACGGTTCGCACCTTCAGGTACATTGCGATAAGGATAATGCAGGATTTATTGCATATACACTTTCAAAATACTTTGAGAACACTCTGTCTATCCTGAACGATATTGTTAGAGAGCCTCGTTTTGACAGTAACGAGCTTGATGTTCTTGTAATGAAGAGCAGACAGAACTACAGAATAGAGAATCAGAAGGTGAGTGTTATATCGCGCAGAATACTTATGGAGAGTATGTTTGGTGCCGATAACCCATACGGAGAGCCACTTGCAGAGGAGCAGTATGATAGCGTGAGTATGGATGAGATAAAGACATACTTTAATAACTACTACTCAAATAAAAACTGCTCTATACTAATTAGCGGATTTGTTACAGATGAACATATTAAGCTAATTGATAAATATTTTGGCGACGATTTTGGTAATTATATCAATTCAGAGCCAGATTACATACTAAAACCATCAGATACTAAGTTTAATTATTCAGAGAAGGCTGGTGCAGTACAATCATCGGTACGATTGGGTAAACCATCAATTAACCTTACTTCTGCTGATTATCCGAAACTACAGGTGGTAAATACGCTGCTGGGAGGTTATTTTGGCTCAAGACTGATGAAGAATATCAGAGAGGATAAAGGTTATACCTATGGAATAGGTTCGGTTATGGTATCGATGAAGCAATCTGGATTCTTTACAATAATATCGGAGGTTGGAGCTGATGTTTGCAAGAGTGCAATTGAAGAGATAAACAAGGAGATTGATATACTTTGTAATACTCTTGTTGATGAGAAAGAACTTACACTTGTAAAGAGTTATATGATGGGCGATCTGGCACGAAATCTTGATGGCGCATTTAATATTGCTGAAACTGTAAAATCTGTAATAGACTTTGGTATTGGTGCCGATTTTTTCAGATATCAGCAGGAGTGCATAATGAATATATCGGCTCAGGAGATAAGAGATCTTGCACAGAAGTATCTGAGTAAAGAGAGTATGTACACAGCAGTAGCCGGACGATATTAAATGTATAACTCGTATTTTGTCATATTAAGTGTGGTCTGAATGTGTAGTTTCTGACTCCACTTGAACTGACACTTACGTAGATAATGAAAAAAATATAAGCAGATGAAATGGGCATGATAATGATTATTATGCGGAGTTCCATCTGACAAATAAAAAACAAATTTAGATAATGAATAGGCAGGCAGTAATAATTATTCTTTTACTATTTACATTTATTCTATCAGTAAAAGCAGAGGATAAACCTCAGCCACCTGAGGTAATATCTGTATCTGTTGATCCATTCTACGATAAGGTTGAGATAAAATGGAAACCAAGTATCAGTGATCCGTCGCTTATTCATGGTTACTATATTAACCAATGGGTGACCGATGCTTTGGGAAACAAACACTGGAAACATATAGACTCTGTTGCTGCTGGTGTTACAGAGTGGAAATCGAACACAATGGTACTTAATAAGCAATTGTGGTTCTCGGTTGGTACAAAGTATAACTATAACAATGAGCTTAACTCAACTGGTGGTTTTACCATGGTTAGTGAGACAGAGTATGAGGAGTGTACAGACAGAGCTAAGATTAAATGGAATAAGTACCGTGGATGGGCTGAAGGAGTAGATAAGTACAATGTATATGTATCAGGAACCGGATTTAAGGGAGAGTTCACCCTTTTAGGAACCACTACCGATACAACCTATTACCATTCCGGATTCAGACCAAAAGATAAACGCTACTATTACATTACTGCTCAGAGAAGTGGTGCCCCATCTGTTACGGCAACCACTACACTCACAAATGTTGTTGCAAATGAACCAACACTGCCTGCGGAGGTAATGATATCTAAACTGGAGAATAAAAGCAATGCAGAGATAAAATTCACTCTTAAGGTGTCGTCAGATGCAGAGTATAATAAGTTCAGGCTTATGAAATCTACAGATGGCAGTAAATTCGATACACTGTACAAATACTCAGAGGTTGGTGTAAAAAGCTATTCTGATATTGCTGCTCCGTCAGACAATGTATACTATACACTTATGTCTATTGACAGATGTAATGCTATTAATGTAGTATCTGATACGGTAAAGGTGATGTTAGCTACAGCACAACAGGCAGATAATAATGTGAAAATTAAGTGGAATGCTCCTTCTGATAAAACAGTAAGTTATACTGTAAAATCTACAAACACCGGGGTTGAGAGAGATCTTGTAACAAAAGATAACTTTAACTCATATAACGATAATTACGGATATATAGCAGAAGGTATGGATAACCGGATATGTTATATTGTAGAAGCTACATTTGCAGGAAAGTTTGGGACAGTAGATGTTGTATCAAACGAACCATGTATTGGTCTTCAGCCAAGAATATGGTTACCTACGGCTATAAATCCAAATAGTGTTCATACAGCTAACCGCAGTTTTAAACCGGAACTGTCGTTTAATTCACCTTATAGTATAACAATATATAACAGGTGGAAGAAACAGATATACTATGGTGAAAACGGACCATGGAAAGGTGTTAATAAAAGTGGAGAACAGGTTGTTCAGGGAACATATATATATCTTGTAAAGATAGAGTATGATGAAGGAAAAATTGTAGAGAAAAAAGGTACGGTTACAGTAATATATGATTAATACCTTACTTTAAAATATTAAGATGTACAAAGTCTCTGATTCTCTTTCAGAGGCTTTTTCTTTGTAATTTTTTGACATTAGATTAACGGTATTATTGGTATATATGCCAATCTCGTTGATCTATTGTTTTTCAAAGGGACAAAAAAATACTATATTCGGGAAAATTAATATTACTGTTCATGAAGCACTTTACTGACGAAGAGGAGAAACATATACAGGAAGAGTATGAGGCGCTGTTGAATAATTGCCCAAAGTGTACAAACGAAGAGAACCGTGCAATGGTTGACAGGGCAATGAAACTGGCACATAAAGCACACTACGGAGCACGAAGAAAATCCGGAGAACCTTATATATTCCACCCTCTTGCCGTAGCTCGTATTGTATCTGAAGAGATAGGGCTTGGTAGTAAATCAGTAATATGTGCTCTTATGCACGATGTGGTTGAGGATACAGAGTATACCCTGGGCGATATAGAGAAGATGTTTAATGAGAAGATTGCATCTATTATTGATGGGTTAACCAAGATATCGGGTGTATTTGACAGCGATACATCATTACAGGCAGAGAACTTCAGGAAAATGCTTCTTACAATGTCTGATGATGTGAGGGTGATATTAATTAAGCTTGCAGACAGGCTGCACAATATGCGTACGCTTGATGCAATGCCCGAACACAAAAAGATGAAGATTGCAGGAGAGACACTGTTTCTTTACGCTCCGTTGGCTCACAGACTCGGACTATATTCAATAAAGAGTGAGTTGGAAGATCTTTGTCTTAAGCATCAGGAACCAAAGGCATATGCCGATATTCAGTCAAGGATAAACAAGAGCAGGGTAGAGCGTGATGTTGTTATAAATGACTTTATAAAACCAATCAGCGATAAACTTAACCGACACGGAATAAAACATACTATAAACGGACGTCAGAAGTCTGTTTACTCTGTATGGCGTAAGATGAAATCTAAGAACGTTCCGTTTGAGGAGATATACGATCTGTTTGCTGTACGTATTGTACTTGATACAAATGAGATTATCTCTGAAAAGAGTCAGTGTTGGAATGTATACTCACATATAACAGATATATACCGTCCCAGACCGGATAGACTGCGCGACTGGGTTAGCTCGCCAAAAGCAAATGGATATGAGGCTCTGCATGCCACTGTAATGGGACCGCGCGGTAACTGGATTGAGGTTCAGATTCGTACCTCAAGAATGGACGATATTGCTGAGCGAGGATTTGCTGCTCACTGGAAATATAAGGATACCGAACAGCACGAGAATGAATTGGATAAGTGGATAGAGCATATTCGCGAAACACTTGAGAACCCTACATCTGATGCACTTGAATTTCTGGATCAGTTTAAACTTAACCTTTATGCCTCAGAAATAGTAGTATTTACACCAAAAGGTGAAACATTTACACTGCCCAAGAATGCAACAATACTAGATTTTGCATATGCAATACATACAGAGATAGGAAACACTGCAATAAGTGGTAAAGTAAACCATAAACTGGTACCGCTTAATCATCGTTTACGCAGTGGCGACCAGATAGAGGTTATAACATCTAAAAAGGTACGTATACACCGCGAATGGCTTAACTATGTTGTTACAGCAAAGGCAAAATCGGCAATTACAGCATCAATAAAGGCAGAGACAAAAAACCGACGATTAATTGGTAAGAAGATACTTGAGGAGGAGCTTGATGCGTTAGGGCTTCATCCAAATTCAGATATACTTAAAAAACTTATACCGGGTTATCTGGTATCGTCAAAAGATCAGTTGTATAGCAAGATTGGAAGCGGTATAATAGATCTTTCTGACCTTAAGAAGATGCTTAAAAAGAACACCAAGAGCAGATGGGTAAAGTACTGGGGTGTTAAGATATGGCCATCGGGTAAAGAAGACCAGAAAGGTAAAACAGGACATAAGGATGAGGTTGACAAGAAGAAACCTTATATGCTTACTCAGGAGACAGAGGATGGTGGCGATAACTACAAAATAGCAAAATGCTGTAACCCTATTCCAGGCGACGATGTTGTTGGTTATCTGTCAGTATCAGGTGAGGTTGTTATTCACCGCCGTGCATGTCCTGAGGCAATAAAACTTATGTCTAGCCAGGGTAACTCAATAATTGATGCACAATGGGCTAAACAGAAATTCTTTTCATTCCTGGCACGCGTAGATCTTCGCGGAATCGATCGTCAGGGAATAACAGCAGAACTTACAAGTATAATATCAAATGAGCTGGATGTAAATATTCGTAAACTATTTATAGAGAGTCACGATGGTATATTTGAAGGATATATAGATCTGTATGTACACGATGTAAATAATCTGAATAATCTGTTGATGAAACTCGGTAAGGTTAAGGGAGTTGAGAGAGTTTCGAGGATTGAGTTAACGGGCGATACAGAGTGATTTTAAATTATTCTAAATAAAAATAGTCAGATATATCTTTTTTTTCTATTTTTACATTCGCATTTAATTATATATGATGCTTATGTATTGTGACGAAACCAAAGAGACTGTAAAGAAAATATTTACCGATTTTCTTGAGCGCAGAGGACACAGAAAAACGCCAGAGCGCTTTGCTATTTTAGATGAGATATATTCACGTCAGGGACATTTTGATATAGAGACACTCTACTTCTCAATGAAGGAGAAGAAATACAGAGTTAGTCGTGCTACACTTTATAATACAATAGAACTTCTGCTGGACTGTAACCTTGTGATAAAGCACCAGTTTGGTAAAAACATTGCACAGTTTGAGAAAGCACATGAGTGTAAACAGCACGATCATCTTATATGTACTGAGACAGGAAAGGTTATTGAGTTTTGCGATCCTCGTATATATGAGATAATACAGACTGCCTGCGAACTGTCAAACTTTAAACCCGCTTACCACTCGTTATATATCTACGGATTAAGCGAGGAGGGGAAAAAGATTAGAGAGGAGAACGAGTCAAAAGAGTAATCCCAAATTATGCTAATAACTACAGTGCTGATTCTTTTTTATCTGTTAGCGCCACTGCTAATACTATGGCTATGTAACAGATTTACCATTATAAACAGAATAGGTAGTGTTTTAATAGCGTATGCTCTGGGTCTTATAATAGGTAATACCGGAATAATATCACCTGAGTACAAGATAGTGCAGGAGTGGGTGGCAAACATCTCTATACCATTTGCCATACCAATGCTTCTGTTCTCTTCAGATGTAAGATCGTGGCTACATATGTCGCGCAGATTCTTTATGTCGTTACTATTGGCACTTATTTCGGTAGTGCTGGTTGTTGTAATAGGCTACATATACTATCAGGATAAAAGCTTTCCTGACCTCTGGAAGGTAGGAGGGATGTTTGTTGGAGTATACTCCGGAGGAACGCCTAATCTGGCATCGCTTAAGGTTATGCTTAATGTCTCTGATGAGGCATATATAATTGTACATACTTATGATATGCTTATTACATCAGTATATCTACTGTTTCTGGTAGCTGTGGGTAGGTATACAATAGGTAAGATACTACCGAAATATACCAATAACTCAAACACAGATAGTAGTAAAAACGATATAAAAACATCATCGGCATACTGGGGAATGTGGCGTGGTATCAGATTCACCGAGATTATTAAAGCACCGCTTATATCTCTTACTATTTTTGCGGCATCGTTTGTAATAAGCCTGCTGTTTGCAGAGAACAATCAGATGTTGGTAATTATGCTGCTCATAACAACACTCAGTATTCTGGCATCGTTTAACCGCAAGGTACGCACATCAAAAATGTCGTTTGGTCTGGGTATGTACCTTATACTTATATTCTGTGTAGATATAGCCTCAATGGCAGATATAAACCAATTTGTAGGAGCAACACCACATCTGCTTAAATATATGTCGTTTGTTATCTTTGGATCGCTTTTTATACACATACTACTATCAAAAATATTTAAGATAGATGCCGATACAACAATGACCACAAGTGTTGCACTAATCTGTTCGCCACCATTTGTACCGGTAATTGCAGGGGCTCTAAAAAACTCCAAAGTAATTATACCCGGACTCACCGTTGGTATAATAGGCTACGCCCTTGGTAACTATCTTGGAGCTATTGTAGCAGAGTTGTTGTCGGTTCTGTGATCAAATATTATCTTATAATGCCTGACAGGCAGTTTAATTCAGCCCAATACAATATATTAGACTGAATCAAACTTGTTGTATATTAATCTAAATCAGATATAAACTCATTTACAACACTCTCGTTGGTAGCCCACGATGTAATAATTCTTACAGCAGAGTTATTACTGTCTATAACTGCCCACTCATAAAACAGATATTTACTCTCTAACCTTTTAATAACATCCTTAGGGAGTATCGGAAAAATCTGATTGGTGGTTGAATCTGTTAAAAAGGAGTATCCCTTTTGTTTGATAGCATTTGTTATCTTCATTGCCATTTTGTTGGCATGTGCAGCCAGATCAAAATATAGATTATCTCTGAATAACTCCAGAAACTGAATTCCCAGTACCCTGCCTTTTGCCAACAGAGCACCCTTCTGTTTTAATGCATAATCAAAATCGGGCGCTATATCAGGATTGTTAAAAACAATAGCCTCGCCAAGCAGAGCACCGTTTTTTGTACCACCTATATAAAAAACATCAGTGAGTTTGCTTATATCAGATAACTTAAGATCGTTGTTTTGGGCTGTTAATGCATGCCCTAATCTGGCACCATCAACAAATAGTAACAGGTTATGCTGTTTGCAAAACAGCGATAAATCTGTAAGTTCACTCTTTGTGTATATAGTTCCTATCTCTGTAGAGTTTGATATATATACCATTCTTGGTTTAACAACATGCGGTCTTAAAGTATATTCCTGCAAAGTACTCTCTATATCTTTTGGGTATATCTTACCATCATTGGTCTCAATAGTTATTACCCTGTGTCCTGTTGCTTCAATAGCACCGGTTTCGTGAGCAAAAATATGTCCTGTTTTGGCACTTATAACCGCCTCATGAACCTGCAACAGTGTTGAGATAACAAGCAGGTTAGTCTGTGTACCTCCCGATACAAAATATATATCAGCATTCGGGTTATCTATTTTACCTCTTAACAACTCTTTTGCCTGCACAGAGTACTCATCATCTCCGTAACCTAACTGCTGCGTAAGGTTAGTCTCAATAAGTTTATTAAGGATATTAGGGTGTCCGCCTTCGGAGTAATCGTTTTTAAAATTGTACATACTAAAACTGTAATATAAAAATGTAATCAGGATTGTAAAACGCAATATATACAATCCCCGGTTCTGTTCATCTACTAAATATAAAAAACATAGTTTGATATCAGTCATCCAAATTCTGATAGAAACAATTGTAACAAACTGTTTTTTACAGACAATGCAGAATTATTGACAAATACCAAACAATATTATTTAGATCTAACTATAAACCAAACACCGCATTTACGGAATTAATTTGGTTAAGGAATAACTCAGAGAACTGTATGTATAAAAGTAGTCTCTCTTAGCGTAAACTGATCGATTTAATTGTTAATGTTTTATGATACGAACCCAACCGCTACTTTTATTAGGGGTCAACATGATCCGGAATATCCAGTGGCAGCTTAACTTAGCCCAATGTAACACGTTGGGCTAAGTTAAGAGGTATATCAGGCGTGCTGAAAGTACAGCTTAAATATTGCTTGTAAAAGATAGCTGATGATGTAAATGCAGTATAGTAATATGTGGATAGACTACTCCCATATCGCTAAGTCCTCCTGAATTGAAACGGGCAAGGTCGCATTGATAGGATAGTATTTATTAGAAAGCAATATCACAACGTTCTATATATCTGTTGAGTTTATGATGAACTATCTGCGGTTAATTGTTTGTTTAGCACTTTTTTCAATAGCAAAAAAAGTACTCAAAAATGCCACCGCCACATAAAATGCTTAACGCTTTTTCCTGAATAATATTTTCTAAATTTTGTGAACTCCCTTCGGTCAGACAGCACAAAATTCTTAACGCAAATATCATTTGAAAAACCTACATTTTATGATACGGATTTATGTATCATGTTCATGATAACAAATTGTCTTTGTGCATAGATACATATTTCTCGCCACGAAGTGGCAGCTTAACTTAGCCCAATGTAACACGTTGGGTTAAGTTAAGAAGTATATCAGGCATGCTGAAAGCACAGCTTAAATATTGCTTGTAAAAGGTAACTACTGATGTAAATACGGTATAGTAATATGAGGGTAGACTAACTCCCTTACCGCTAAGTCCTCCTAAATTGAAACGGGCACGATCCGAGCTAATCAAGCTCGAACCAGCATTATGGGGTTTTTAATTTTCAATGCTTAATTATCAGTTTTTTGATAATGATTCAAAAACTATTTTTATATGGGGTCAACATGATCCGGAATATCGATATTAGTAAAGACTGTATTTGTGCATAGATACATATTTCTCGCCACGGAGTGGTAGCTTAACTTAGTCCAATGTAACACGTTGGGCTAGAATAAGTAGTATATCAGGCGTGCTGAAAGCACAGCTTAAAATATTGCTTGAAAAAGGTAGCTGCTGATGTATATGCGGTATAGTAATATGTGGATAAATTACTCCCTTACCGCTAAGTCCTCCTGAATTTAAAAGGGCACGGTTCGAGCTGAATATAGCTCGGACCAGCATTATGGGGCATATAACTGTGGTAATGGATTTAATTTGTGTTGCATTATGAATGCAAATTTAACAGTTTAGACA
Source organism: Bacteroidales bacterium (assembly GCA_025210735.1). Classification (GTDB taxonomy): domain Bacteria; phylum Bacteroidota; class Bacteroidia; order Bacteroidales; family UBA6680; genus UBA6680. Next base: position 138,691 of record JAOARD010000007.1, on the reverse strand, counting down.
TGGCGAAAGGTTGTTATCTTTATTTACAATTCTTTATTATTAAATCATTAACATCCACTTCTCCTGAAGCTTTTACTTTTTTTAGACTCTCACATGCTGCATCTTTATTTCCTAGATTTATTTCACAAATTGCTTTTAGATAAATAATCTCAATATTATTAGGAGACTTTTCTAATGCAAATTCAAAATACTTTAGTGCTTTTAAAAAATCATTATTGTTTAATGCAGTTTTTCCTTTCTTTTCGAATTCATACATTGGAAGAAAGTTATTTGACGAAATATACCTAAACTCTATAGTCATTTGAACATCTACTTTTTTTCCATTCAACTCTGCAGGAGACCATAATTTTTTTGATTTATTTAACGCTTTCAGAAATTGTTTTTCAAATCGTTTATTAATATTCTCTAGGACTTGAATGTTCTTTATTTCTCCATTTTTTGTGATTATAAAGGTTGAAATAAAGAGATTATTACTAGACATTACTGCGTCTCTCTCAGAAATTCTATCTGAACAAAAGTTGTAGAATGATTTGTCTCCTATGAACTTAGGATGAATTTTTTTAGATGCTTTATAAACAGTGTCACTTTCATTAATATATAAGATGTCTGATGGAGTAAAAGAAAGTTGGTTTTGATAAATTTTTTCTGGTATAAAACGGTATTTTAGGCAACTCTCTTCGTTAAAACCATTATTCCCTTTCTGAATAAGTATTAACTCATTGTTTGATAATTTCTCAATGAGAAAACTGTTAATAATAAACCCATAAGAATTTCTTATATTGAGAATATTAGAACTCCTCTCAAAGATTAAAGGAGTTCCTTTATCATCAAACTTAACACTCATAAAAAGTTTATTTCGTTTTTCAAAAGAGTATCTAAGAAATTGATATTTTATGACATCATCATCTGAAAGTTTAACACCATCTATATAGGTAACTTCCTTTTTTATCCAATCTCCAAAAATCTCTTGTGCTACTACTTTTGACCCACTGTTGAGAAAAATAAAAAGAGTAGAGAGTAAAATATTTTTCATCTGTTTATAATTGTTTTTTCATTTGTCAGATGGAACTCGCATTTATAATCATTTTCGTGTGTGAATGACCATTCTAATGCTTCATTTCATTTTTAGTGATAACTATCTCTAACCACAGCAATGTATGGTTAGATCATAGAAAGTTTAATACCTTTTTAATTCTTCTAAACCGAGAATACTTGCACTGTCAGACAGAGAAAAGAATAACTTGTATTGTTTGTGATTATCTGATTCATATTTCCCTTTATGCAGAATTACAGAGAAGCAATCTGTGTCTGAGTATTTGTCTTTTTTTATCTCAGAATACATAAACTGATCAACCCCATAACCTGTTAATTCCAAACTATCCGGCATTTGATATAGCTCATATATTTTCTTATCAGTAATATTATAATAGTTTATAGACTTGAATTTAAAACTGTTTTTACCCATGCTTTTATAGTAAATGATGTTGGTAGAGTCAACTATTTGTGGCAAATCTCCTTCGTCAATAAAAGTATCTGTCCAGCTAAACAGATCAGTAAGAAATACCTCAACCTCTTTATCATCACTTGTTACTGAATAAGTGACCATTCTTTTGTCTTCTGACCAGCTATAGTTTTGATTTATATCACACGTTCTTTTTTCAAATGCGTAATAACTACTGTCAGACATTCTCAGAATTAATATATTATTACCATCAAATACCTTGTATCTATTGTTGTGTATGGCTTTTATATCTCTGTTATCTACAATATCTCTGTATCTGGCAAAACAATATTGGTTATTGTGTATACATAGTATAGCTCTTTCATCGCACACCTCGTATGGTAAGAGAACAATAAGCGGAGTACCATTGAACAAAGGAACTGTAACTTTGTCAAGAACATTTAATTTGTCAATGATTATATAATTTTCGTCGTATCTGGTTGTTGGATACTTGATAATATCACTATTATTGGCAACAGAATAGTACGTTTTGCAGGCATCTATATTTTTAATGTTAAAGTTCTCCAAAGATTCAACAATATAACAGCGGTTACTAGGATTATTAACAATACTTAATGTACTATCTAAACATATCTGTAAAGAGTCCGTATTAATATTCAGAATACATTCCGGTATCCTCTTTTCTTCAGATTCAGTTTTACTTGCAGGAGTCTCTACAGTGGTGTTTATTTCCGGTTCACTACTCTTTTTTGTTTTATTTTGTTGGTCGTTAACACAACTCATCATTACAATAAAAATGATTGGTATATAAAGATACTTCATAGTTAAAAATTAATTAGAATATTAACTGTTATAAGTTTAGCCAAAAGGTTATAATGTCTCAGGGCATACAAAAGTAAAAACAATAGTAACAACAACAATAATAGATTGCTATTTTATAAAATTGATGTTATTCAGTAGAGATTTTAATTGTTAATGATTAATTCTATAATACAAATTCGAATGCCGTTTTTATGTGGGGTCAACATGATCCGGAATATCCATATTAGTAAAGACTGTATTTGAGTATAGATACATATTTCTCGCCACGAAGTGGCAGCTTAATTTAGCCCAATGTAACACGTTGGGCTAAGTTAAGAGGTATATCAGGCGTGCTGAAAGCACAGCTTAATATTGCTTGTATAAGGTAGTTGCTGATGTAAATGCGGTATAGTAATATGTGGGTAGACTACTCCTTTACCACCAAGTCCTTATGAATTGAAACGAGCACGGTCGCATTGATAGGATAGTATTTATTAGAAAGCAATATCTCAACGTTCTATATATCTGTTGAGTTTATGATGAACTATCTGCGGTTAATTGTTTGTTTAGTACTTTTTTCAATAGCAAAAAAAGTACTCAAAAATGCCACCGCCACATAAAATGCTTAACGATTTTTCCTGAATAATATTTTCTAAATTTTCTGAACTCCCTTCGGTCAGACAGCACAAAATTCTTAACGCAAATATCATCCGAAAAACCTACATTTTATGATACGGATTTATGTGTCACGTTCATGATAACAAATTGTCTTTGTGCATATATACATTTTTCTCGCCACGAAGTGGCAGCTTAACTTAGCCTAATGTAATACGTTGGGCTAGAATAAGTAGTATATCAGGCGTGCTGAAAGCACAGCTTAAATATTGCTTGTAAAAGGTAGCTGCTGATGTAAATGCGGGATAGTAATATGTGGATAAACGACTCCCTTACCGCTAAGTCCTCCTTAATTGAAACGGGTACGATCCGAGCTAAATAAAGCTCGAACCAGCATTATGGGGTTTTAATTTTCAATGCTTAATTATCAATTTTTCAATAATGATTCAAAAACTACTTTTATATGGGGTCAACATGATCCGGAATATCCATAGTAATAAAGGCTGTATTTGTTCATACAATCATATTTCTCGCCACGAAGTGGCAGATTATTCTAGCCCAATGTAACACGTTGGGCTAGAATAAGTAGTATGTCAGGCGTGCTGAAAGCACAGCTTAAATATTGCTTGTAAAAGGTAACTACTGATGTATATGCGGTATAGTAATATGTGGGTATACTACTCCCTTACCGCTAAGTCCTCGTGAATAGAAACGGTAACGATCCGAGCTAATCAAGCACGAACCAGCATTAGGGGTTTTGTGAGGTACGAGCTATATATACTGTACTGTATGGGTAAGATGTAACAAAAGCGTGCACCAACTGTTATATACAGTAAATTATTCCATTAACCTGTTTATGCAATATTTAAACATATCAACAGATTCGCAAATACTATCTGCTGATAACTCATTTATAGTGCAGTGTATGCTTAATTTGTTTTTGCTTTTAGGTGTGTTAAGATCAAAATAACAGATTGATATTGTGCTCAGCCAATCTCTGATTTTTGAATCCAGAAAGGAGCTGAGTTTTATTTTGTTGTCGGTCTCTAACAGATACTTTTTATCAAACTCTTTATCGCCAATTTGTAACTCATCAGATCCAAATAGTTTTAGAATTTTATCTACATAATCTTCGTTACTAACAGAGAATTGCAGTGGTGCCTTGGCAACAGGGAATTCAAATATAGGAGGTCTGCTTTCGCTTGTTGTTATAGTTATATCTTCTCCATTGTGCGGAATGGTTATAACAAGCTTATAAAAAACATATGTATATAACCAATCCTTATTCTCTTTGTCCATCAATTGTCTTTCTGGAGATCTGGCATCTACCTTAGTTTTAAGGATTTCAAGTTTGCCATTATACTCTTCAGAAATCTTTTCCCAAATATCAATAACATTATTCAGTTCATCAATAGAGAATCTGCCATTATTTCTTTTAGCCATTTAGTAGGGTTTATCTGTGTAAACAAAATCAGAGATGCTTTTTTATCTCAATTATCTTCTGTTCTCTGTCAAACGAAAATGTTTTACTTTTAGTATTTATAATCTCATATAGTGCAAGAGCCTTTTGCAGGTACCTCTCTGAGTTATCTGATTCATTGTTAAAACCAATCAGTGATAAACACTCCGCAAGCAACTCTATATTCTCTGTATTAAAACCTATAAAGCTGTTCAGGTATTCGTTGGACTCTTCGATGTTCATATTCATAAATTTGTCCAGATCAAAATTTAACTCGTTTAGAAGTTCTCCTTTTATATCATCGGCCTGTTTGTTAATAACCACAGATAGGTTGTCTTTACCTCCGAACAGCTTCTGCCTTGCATTACTTATTATTGAACCAATCTTCTCAATCTCTCTTATAATATAATCCCGGTGTTCCATAGTTTATCAATTAATATTTAGTCAGACGTGCATTAATTACCACAACCATTATAAGCACTACTTGCCTTTGAGCTTCCAAGGTCAGAGCCTTTTTTCCAGCATTCACATGCTCTGTTTTTGTTCCCGTTTTTGTTGTATAGTTCGCCCAGACTAAAGTATAAACTACCTTTTGTTCTATCTTTTAAAGGATACATTATTATTGATTTCTCAACAAGTTCTATGGCTTTGCTGTAGTTGTTGCTATATGATATTTTTATCCCTTTTAGGAATATCCCCATACTTTTAGCAATAGTGAGATGTACCCTGTTCATATTCATATCAATACCATCTATATAAGTCATTGTAGAGTCGCACTGTCTAATTCTGTTTAACAGAATAGCAGAAGTCTCTATATACTTATTTATAACATCAAGATTTACATCTTTTAACTTATTCTCAAGTAATCCGATAACAGGCATAAACGAATCCATTATTTGGTCGCAATCTTTTAAAACTACGGCATCAAGCTCATCAGATATCTTTTTGTTCAGATCCTGAGCCATACATACATTACCAATTAATATAGAAAATATTATTAGTATAGATTTTATAGAGATTTTCATTTAAGGTTATTTTTTATATTGTATAATCATTAGCTGAATTCAAGTTATAAAACAATAGTACTAAAAAACTTTCTGTTATCATAACCGAATAATTACTCGTTATTATATCTATTTTGAGGGAAATAATTATTTAATACCTGATATAGAGTTATATAGAATGAGTTTTTTAAAGTCTGATAAAAATAGCTTTGTATAGCATGTATAGATATGGGAGCATATCGTTTTTCTGTTATACCTTTGTTGAGTATTTGTTACAAGGTTATTGGATTTTGCAGAACCGAATTTATAACCTTTTACCCTATAAATGAAGAAAATTAATCAGTGTTTATGAAACAGGAACTAAACAAAAACAGAAGAACTTTTGCAAAGAGTTCTAAACTTATTATAGTTATAGTCTCATTTATTCAGTTACTTTTTACTCTGTTGGCTATAGACAGGTTCAAAGGCGAGTTTGGATATATTGTTGTTACTATATCTGTTATTGCTACACTATTTTTGTTAATTATCTTCTTTAAAATTGCTCAGAAATGGTTAAAAATATTGATGTTGACATGTCTGTTATTAGCCTCAGTAAAACTGGTTATTAACTATGAGGTTTTTAGTGAAAAGTCGATAGATAGAACTCTTAACAAAATAAGAGGCATTTCTGAAATTACAGTTGTTGTAGATCAGGGAATATATCCTGTAGATCCCAATTTTTTAATTGACTTGGAAGCAAACCTGTCTGAAAAACAAGGTGTAGATAGTTTGTTTATCTATGGTATAGATGAGCTGAACCATGGTGTAATTGTTTTTGAGGCAAAAGACAATATATGTCGTCATTTAGGGGTGTCTGTAACTGATGTAACCAGATATGTTGATTCACTATTGAGAACAGAACAAGATATAAGAATGAATGATTTTTATATGATTAAGTATGAAAAATATCCTTTAGTTGCTTTGGGTGATTTTTTGTATAAAAATGAAAAATATAAACCTGAAATATTTAAGAATGCAGAAGAGTGTAATGTACATATAGGTGAGTTTGAGATTAAATATGTTATCTATTGTTCATCTGAAACGGAGAGTAGATTAAGGTCTGATATTGAAAGCTACTTTAGTTTGTTAGCAAAAGAATCACCTTTTGGTGGGTGTTTAAAGATAGAATAGAGGGTAAATATTATAGTCCTGTATAGCAGTATATATTCTACAGGTCAGCGTAAACTATTCTGACCTGTGGAATTATGGTGTAGCTCTATTTCTGTTTTTTAATATTTAGTTTTTTACCTATAAGTAAAACAGACAGATATATTGTTATGTATACGGCGTAACAGATAAGTATATCTTTTAAATTAGTTTCAAATAATTTTCTGCCGGTAATAATAACTGTTATTAAAAGTGCTGCAAATAGAGTTCCTGTTGCTATGATTAACTTTTTTAGAATTTCGCTCATAGGTTTATCTTTTTATTAAGATAAATATACTTAATAAAAGTGTGTGCGCAACAGTTATTATTATTTTATATTTTTTTACAAGGTAAAAACAACTGGTATTCTCAGTTTTATAATTGTCTCTTTCTCTTTGTAAACAGGCACAGGCCATTTACTGTATGCCTCTATAACTCTTATGGCTTCAGCATCCAGTTGATCATGTACAGTTTTAGATATAGTATAATCTACAGCCTTCCCCTCTTTGTTAATAACAAAGTCAACAACAACATTACCGTCAATATTGTTGTTGTAACAGTATTTAGGATACTTTATTTTTCTGTATAGGTGTCTGCGAAACTTCCTGATATGTTTAATTATACTCTTTGCATTGTCCAGCGATTTAATATCTGCAATGTATCTCAGAATAAGATTACCCTGTTTATCATATTCATAACTGTAACCAATGGGTTGGTTATTACTGAAATTTGTTAACCTGCTTTTGTTACCGTTTTTGTGGAACCATATAAACTCCCCTTCTCTTGATTCAAACTTTTCAGATATATATCCACCTGTCATTTGAATCTCTCCTGACTTACGGTAATCTGTTACATGAAAAAGGTTATTCTCCTCTTTAACTACTCTGTAATATGCAAAGTCGTCACTTTTTATCTCTTTCCAGGCTGAATCAAAAAATATGGTATCGCTATACTCTTGTGCAGACAGATTACAAATAATAGCTATAAATGATATTATTAAAATAATATGTTTCATAATGCCTGTTTTTTATTTACAAAGTTATACGAAACGAAGCATCAGTAAAGGCTTTTTACACATGATTATTATGCGGAGTTCCATCTGACCATTAAAAAGAAAAAATAAACAGATGAAACTCGCATTATGATTGTCTTTGTGTACTAGTAAAGTCTTTCTTATGCTCTTTTCATAATAAGAGTATTCTTATTATATAAAACTCTATTTTACAATGTTTTATTGCTGAATATGTAAATTATCTGAATATGAGCTGTTATGGTTATAATAACTTACATATTACAGAGCATGAATATATATGCCAAATCAGACTCTGTGAATCATATTTTAATTGTTACATTTGCCCGATAACCCTGAATTATTATAGAGTAATGGCACGTAAAAAATTGTATTCGGAACAAGCAAATCTTTTTAAAAATATATCCAGAACAAAACTTATTACAGGATTGGTAACAGGAGTGTTGTATGCATTTGCACTCTATGCTTTTTTATATGTAATACGCGAAACATTCAGAGTATGTACCGCTACAGATAAGTTTGATATGTGGATATTAACCGATAGTGAGGCACTGTTCTATAATACTATTTATGCATTTATTGCAGTAATAATGGGGCAGGCAGAGTGTTTCAGAATATGGTTTAACACCCCAAAAAGAGTATTTACAATATCCGGAGTAAAGAGAACATCAATAATTAACGATCAGCGCGATCTTAACTGGAGTTTTATGTACTGGATAACAAATCTGGGAGTTATGTTTGTTATAGGTATGGGGTTGGCACTGAAAGGTTACTATGTGTTTAGTCTATATCCTGATTATAACTATCTGTTTATACTGATTATTATAGTACTGTTTATGCAGACATGGAAAACGCTGCGTATTACATACCGACGTAACAGCCTTAAATGGATGTTTATATCAGCAGTAATTGTATCTGTTTTATCACTGTCTGTTTCGCGAATAGATATTATAGATTATAACCAAATAAATGAGGTGTTTAGCAGTAAGAATGCTGTTAGCGCATATAAACTGAAGGTACCAGAGAGTAATGTTTCGGTAAAATATATAGAAAGAGAGACAATTGAGATAACACTGGCAACAGATGGACACAATAAGGAACCAAAGGTTATTATTAACAATAAGATTGTACCGTTTGATAAAATTAATAGTGTTATAGATTCATTAAAAGAAGAGTATTCTGATTATATATTTTTATTGCGATATAGAATTATTGCTGATAGTAACATAGAGATGACATATATACATAAGCTTGAAAAAGTTATTGTGGATAACATGCCAGAAGTAATTGGTGCTGCAAAAATTGGTTATGCTGTATTGCCACCAAACAGGGAGTTTGATGACAGATATTATAGCGATTATACTTTTAACCACTATGTTGTAAGTTCAAAATCTATGTTGCAACAACGTGTTCTGGAGAATTATGACAGAGAGATTAGCAGGAGCAGTAATATTATCAGAATAGAGTATAGTGATAAAAATATGATCATCAATAATAACGTTGTTTTGTTTGGTAATGCTAAGAGTGTATTAGCAGATTTGATGATTGCTGATACAGATTTCTTTGCAGAGTTTCATATGAATTGCGAAGCAGATTTTCAGTCATACATAACCAGTCTTACATCGTTTTATGAAGCAATGTCTGTTGTGCGTAATAACTATGCTCAACGTCACTATTCAAAAAGTTTTAGTATGTTAGACGATGATCTTCAGAATGAGGTAAAGAGAAAGATACCTGCGGCAATGATGATACTTACACCAGAGAAGTTGGAGATTATTAACAGAGCAAAGAAGGAGAGAGTCAGGTAGTCATAATGCAGAAATTATAGTTACTATCACTGTTTTACTTTTCATATATTTATCTTTGAAGAATAAAATAAAGAAGTATTACAATTCAGATGAGTACAAGTGATATATCCGGTAATGGAGGTTGCCTGTTTAGTGAGAGGGAGTTTGAGGCTATCTTTAAGGAGCATTATGCAAACCTATGTTCATATGCATATAGTTTTATGCAGGAGCAGGAGGCTTCTGAAGAGGTGGTTCAGGAGACCTTTTTTAAGCTTTGGATAAACAGGAATACACTTAATATAGATACATCAGTTAAGGCATATCTCTACAGGGCAGTTCGTAATGCCAGCCTTAATGTAATAAAGCATATAGGAATACGAGAGGAGTATAAGAGATATAATCAGGAGGATATAAATCTTAATGAACAACAGGATTCAGATATCGCCGATATGGGTGAATTAGAGACTGTTGTAAGACGCGCTATAGATATGTTACCTGAACAACGTAAAAAAGTGTTTATAATGAGTCGTTATCAGGGGCTTAAGTACCGTGAAATAGCAGATAGCCTTAACATATCTGTAAAAACTGTTGAAGGGCAAATGAGCAAAGCTCTTACATTTTTGCGTAAGGAGTTGTCGGAATATCTTCCGCTGATATTGATATATTTATTAATAGGACAATAGGGGTAACTGAGTATTCAGTTGTCTTAATTATAAGATTGTAGCAGATAATGAGTTTAGATAACAAAAATATAAATGGTAGCACACTTATAAGATTTCTTACTGGCGATCTTGATTCTGAAGATAGGCAACGTGTTATAACCTGGCTGAATGAATCGGATGATAATCGGAAAAGGTTTGATTCTGTTGAGGCGGTATGGGTTGAGACAGGAAAGTTAAATCCGCAACCAATAGCCGTTGACAGCGACAAGGCCTGGAGAAGAATGAGTGATAAGATTCAGATGCAGGTAGAGATTGACAAAGTAAAGAGCAGAGGCAGATCTCTTTATGATGTGCGTAAGGTAAGAACCATATGGGGTTCTATTGCAGCAGTTCTGGTTGTTGTAATAGGTATTATTGGCATTGTAACATCGCAGATGTTCCCTGAAACAGTTATGTATAGCAACAAAGGCGATGGGATTATTTCAGATACTATTCCTGATGGATCTGTGATTACGCTTAATAGTGGTGCTGTTATTCAGTATGCCGAAAATGAAAAACAGGAGCGTGTTGTAACGCTGAGAGGAGAGGCATGTTTTGATGTTGTGAAAGCTAAGGAGAAACCATTTATTGTAAATACAGATGCCGGAGGAGTAAGGGTTCTTGGAACTAAATTTATAGTGAGATCTGTTAATGATAACAGAATGTGGGTTGATGTTGAGCGTGGTAAGGTAGAGGTTTATGCTCTTAGCAGTAACAGAAACGATACTATAACCACTATATTAACAGCTGGAGAGAGTGTTGTAGTAAATAATTCGACTATAAAAAAGGTTAAACAGTTGCCCGATGCATTCTTCTGGGTTAATAAACAATTGGTTTTTAATAAGATTAGCCTTGCAGAGGTGTTCAGAATATTGGCAGACAGGTACGATATCCGTATAGATGTAACAGACAATACAATTAACAACCTTAAACTTACATCATCGTTCAGGGCAGACAGTGCTGAAGAGATTGTTGCAATTGTTGCAGAGACATTTGATCTGAAATACTCTGTTGATAAAGGTGTAATTACTGTAGAACTATCAGATTAATGAAGCGAGTAGTTTTAGTATTTACTCTTTTGCTGCATACATGTTATGCTGCATTGTGTTCGTCAGTTGATTATCTTAATTGTAAGGTTAATATAGATGTAACAGATTGTCCTGTTGAGAGTGTTCTTAAAAAGATAGAGCTACAGGCAGGATTTAGTTTCTCTTACAATGCTGAACTGTTTTCAGACAAACCTTTGGCAACACTCAATGTAAAAGAGACAAGAGTTAGCGATGTACTGAATAGATTGTTGGCAAACAAGTACAGATACCGGACTGTGGGTAACCATGTTGTTATACTTAAGCATAAACAGCCTGAACCAAAGTTGAATAAGAGATATATAGTATCTGGAGTGGTAACAGATATGTATGGTATACCACTTAACAGTGCTATTGTATATGAGGTTAATGGCAGAGGAGCCAGTCTTACAAAAAGTGACGGAAAGTACGCTGTAAAATTTAATAAAAGAGGTAGAGAGATAGCTCTTAGTGTGTCGTGCAGAGGTTATAACGATACTGTTCTGTTTGTTAATCTTACAAATGATATTAATCTTGATGTAGAGCTGAGCAGGAGTGTTGTAGATAACAGTTATCTTCAGAGCAGGAGTGTGTCGCAGATTTCCGGACTTGTAACAAAAGGTAGTAGTGTTGCAAATATTCGTATGGCCGGGTTATTTGTTCCTAAAGAGGTTATATACATATCAGATAACCTTAAGGTAAAGGAGGAACGTTTTGGACAGGTATCATTTTTACCATCTGTTGGTACAAACTTTCTTACCGGAGGAGTTAAGGATAATAAATTCTCGTTGAATATTATTGCAGGATATTCAGCCGGAGTAAGACAACTTGAGATAGGTTCTGTAGCAAATATTGTACGTAATGATGTAACGGGTGTGCAGATATCCGGTGTAACAAATATTGTAGGAGGCAATACACGTGGTGTTCAGATAAGCGGTTTTGCAAATAAAAACAGCGGTAATGTTAAAGGATTACAGGTGAGTGGTGTGGCAAATATTGTTAACAAACAGGTAAACGGTATGCAGGTTGCCGGTTTTGTAAACACAGTGTCTCTTAAAAAGAAGATGCTTAATGGCGCACCAAAAATATACAATAGCCGGAGTGGTCAGATAAGTGGCTTTGCCAATATAGACTATTATGGTCGTGAGTATATACAGATAGCTGGATTCTACAACAGATCGCACAAAATAACGGGTGCTCAGATCTCCGGATTTTACAACAGGGCAAACAGTGTGCTGGGAGTACAAACTGCTGCATTTACAAATATAGCAACCGATGATATAACAGGCATACAGATATCCGGTTTCTATAACTATGCAAAGAGATTAAAGGGAGTTCAGTTTGGTATAGTTAACTATTGCGACTCTATTACATCAGGGTTTCCGGTTGGGTTAATAAATATTGTTCGCAGAGGATATCGTACGTTTGAGATTACAACAGATGAGTCAGCATATGTTGCTGTAAACTATAAAACAGGTGGCAGATATCTGTACAGTTTAATAAAAGTGGGCATAAGTGATTTTTTACAATTAGGATATGGAATAGGTGCTACAACCAATCATAGAAAACGATTCTCAGTAAATGCTGAAGTCATAAGTTCTGCTGTATTAGGCAGAGAGCTTACAAACGGAATATTTGCAGGAAATCTGTACCGGTTTCAGATAGGGCTGAACTATAAAATCTACAAGAGTTTAACATTTACAACCGGGCCATCATTTAATCTGATATTGCCTAATAAAAAGAACTCTTTAGAGGATGGTAGTATTGGTGACGATATATACAGAGGCAATAAACATATAAAAGATGCAATATCTGATAGTAAAGATATTGTTTGGATAGGTTGGAATGTTGGATTTAGATTCTGATAAATGCTTGAAATATAGGACTTAGATAGAAAAGTTATTAAAAAAATCAAAAAAAATTAAATCAGAGTAAGGGTAAGTCTGTTTACAGTTGTCTTGAGTGTGTAAAAGTTAAAATATAATAACAGAAAACATTCAAAACAGATGAAAACAGGAATTATAACAAGGGTAATTGCAATAACTCTATTTGCAACATTTATATCGGCTAACATTTTTGGTCAGTCAGAGAGTAATAAAACAGAGCGACCTGCTCAGGTGAGTTTTATGTATCCTTTAGGAACAAACGGTATTGGTTCTGCCGGTTATTCAAACAGATTATCGTTTAATATGCTCTGGGGTGTTAATGGTGGTGTTAACGGATTTGAACTGGGTGGTGTAGGAAACTATAATAGCGGTGATGTAACAGGCATGCAGATAGGAGGTGTTTTTAATGTAAACACAGGTAGTGCTAAAGGTGCTCTGTTAGGTGGAGTATGTAATGTATCAACAGGCGATGTTATCGGACTACAGTTATCTGGTGTACTGAATATGAGCAGAAGTAACAGAGGTATATCTGTTGCAGGTGTTGCTAATATTGCTACAGACTCAATAATAGGCTTGGCTCTGTCTGGATCTGTAAACTTTACACCGGGATCGGTAAACGGAATGCAACTTGGGGTTGTGAATGTTGCATTAGGAGATGTAAAGGGAGCACAGATTGGTGTAGTGAATCAGGCAAACAGGCTGAAAGGTTTTCAGTTAGGGGTTGTAAATATTGTAAATAACTCAGACAATGGTATACCTGTAGGACTTATTAGTATTGTAAATAACGGGTATTACAACTTTAGTATCAGTGCAAATGAGGTTGTATATGGTAACTTCAGTTACAAGATGGGAGTTGAGAAATTCTATACCATTTTTAATGTTGGTTACACAGGCGATGATAGTGATATAGTTTACGGATATGGTTTTGGTAGTCTGCATACTATAAAGGGTAATCATGGAATATCAGTTGAGGCTGTAGCAAATAATATTGTACATAATGATACATGGGATGAGCTGAACTTATTAAATCGTCTTAGCATTAATTACAACTACAATATCGGGCATGGTATGTCTCTGTTTGCAGGACCGGCTGTAAATGTGTATGTAACAGATGTAAAGAACGGAGCCGATTTCGGAACCATTGATGTACCATATACAATATACCGATACGATAATAACAGAACAGAAACATCTGTATGGATAGGCTTTAATCTGGGACTATCTGTTACACTTTAATGTTTTATTGCAAGCAATGAGATATTTAAAAATTACAGAGTACTTAATATTCTGTTCAACACTATCAGTATTTGTTATTAAAATAGTACAGCGGCTTATGTTTTCAGATATCAGTTATGGTAAAGGGCTGTTTGTAACATTAATAGCTAACCGAAGCAACTGTTTTGTTGGTGTTCAGATATCAATACTGAATATAACGGACAGAGCAACAGGGATTCAGATAGGATTGTGGAACAGGATAGGTGCAAGAGCATCGCCATTTATTAATATTGGATATTAGTTAATTAAAACCTTGTGTACATACATATGATATTATAACTCAGACGAAAACAAACAATATGGTATGATACACAAGGTATACTCTCTTATTGAGATATGTTGCTAAGATTTTCTTTTCCCAATAGCTTTAAGATGATTGGTTATGTTCTGATACTCCTGATTATTAAATTTTGCTCTTAATGAACTGTCAATATTCTCTGTTGTGCTTTTCTGTAAAATAGGATACCAGTCGCTGGGATCGGACAGATCGTCTTCTGTTCGTGGTATAATATGCATATGAACATGATCAACAGTTTGTCCTGCTGGTTCGCCATCCTGTATTGTCCAGTTAAATGATTCAGCTTTAAAGGCAATTGTAAGAATATCTATAACCTCTCTGCTAAATACCATCATCTCAGCAAGCTTATCGTTATCCATATCAAGTACATTGCTGTAGTGGTTTTTGGGTATTATCATAGAGTGCCCCGGCAATATAGGTGCAATATTATATATAGCAACAAAATTTTCGGATTCACAAAACCATAAATCATTATCTACAGCACTACAGAAAGGGCATGGTCTACTCATAATATATCGGTTTATCATCTGATGCTTTTCGTTAAACAAAAATATAAATCAATGGTGTAAAAATGCAGATTATACCCATATATCTATTTTTATGCTGTAAAAATATGTTAAATAAACAGCCGTGAATATTAATTATGTTAATAATATATGTGTTAAGTTAAATGTACTGGATGTGGCTTTTATTGATTAATATTTTGCTAATCAGGAGTATTGTGTTGTGTGGGCTCGTTTTTTAGTAAAAAGTAAATTATTAAATTATGACAATCATCATAAAAATGAAATATCCTCTTTTTTCTGATAGCATTGCCGAATGCAAAAACTTACGATATTTGCGGCGATAAAAGTCTTATAAGAGACCTGTTAAATGTAATTAATGTTTAGACGATGAGAGCTAATAAAAGTGTTATTAGATTTGAACGCCTGAAGACACAGCGCGAGAAGTTTATCCGTAACCGTAGTTACGAGGGAATTATCTTTCTTGCACTGTTTATAGGATTCTTTACCTATCTGGGTACACAGATGGGGGTTACCAATATGCTTAATACAATAATGTATACAGCATGGGATTTGCTAATGAATACAGTATTCTTTATAATGGGTATTACTGTATTGTCAGGAGCTTTGAGTAAGTTGTTTATTGAGTTTGGAGTTGTTCGTCTGTTAGAGGTGTTACTTCGCCCATTGATGAAACCGCTGTTTAATCTTCCGGGAGTTGCTGCACTTGCTGCACTTATGACATTCTTCTCTGATAACCCTGCTATTATTAGTTTGTCGCACGATAAAGGTTATAGCGGATACTTTAAGAAGTATCAGTTAATATCACTTACAAACTTTGGTACTGCATTCGGAATGGGACTTATTGTTCTTGCATTTATGGCAAGTTTCGGTTATTTCAGTGCTGCAATGATAGGTTTGTTTGGTGCAGCTATTGGAGCAGTGGTATCAACACGTTTAATGCAGCGTCTTATTCGTAAAGAGATTGGCGAAGAGATGGCCGTTCCACCACAGGAGCAGGAACAGGTATTATCATTTAAGTCAGAAGGTGGTGTATTTATGCGTTTCCTGAATTCTATACTGGATGGTGGTAAGTCAGGTGTAAACCTTGGTTTAGCAATTATTCCGGGAGTACTTATTATTAGTACAGCTGTTATGATGCTTACATTTGGTGTAAAAGATCCTGCAGCAGGATATCAAGGAGTAGCTTATGAAGGGGTTCCTATTATACCAAAGCTTGCCGGATATATAGATTGGTTCTTTAAATATCTGTTTGGTTTTGAGCATCCTGAACTTGTAGCATTCCCTATTACATCGTTAGGAGCGGTTGGTGCAGCAATGTCGCTTGTAAAATCGTTTGTTAGCGAGGGACTTATAAATGGTAATGTTATTGCGGTATTTACAGCAATGGGAATGTGTTGGAGTGGTTACCTGAGTACACATACAGCTATGCTTGACTCGTTAGGTTTCCGTAAGCTTACATCAAAAGCTTTACTATCGCATACTTTAGGTGGTGTTGTTGCCGGAGTTGTAGCAAACTATTCATATAAACTATTTATGATTTTTGCAGGATAATACATACTAACAATTATATATCAAAAGCCGGATGAAATATTATCATCCGGCTTTTTTTGAATTAACATATTATGTTTTATATTTAATATATATTTGTAAGCAATAAACTGAATCAAAATTAAGTACTTGTTATGTTTGCATCAATGCCTGATAATAGATACGATACATTTTTAATGTTACTTAATAGTGTTGTTGAAAAGAACCCAACGTTTAAATCTCTGGTTGATGAAATCTTAGATGAAACAAGAGATTTGATTTTTAACGTAAAGGATTATTATACAATAAGTAGAGATGATTTTGATATTATAGTTTTTCTTAAAGAAAATGCAGGTTCTATTATTTCAAAAAAAACGGAATATAGTCATAACGATTACCTTGAAATAAAAGAGGTTCTGGAGAAGGAGTTGTATCTTGAATGTGATTACTAATGGAATCAAAACTTCTTGAACTTCATTTTGCACAGTTAAGTAAAGCATGGAATAAAACCCGCAATAATCCGTATATAGGAGTTAAGCTTAAAGTATATGTAAATGATTTTTTGAGCGAACTGTATAATAAGCTTGAAGATGATATTATATCGTCCAATTATGGTGGAGATATACAGCTGTATAAGCAGATTATGGATTTCTTTTTTGATAATATTGATTTTATAGATAGTAGTACAGCAAACGCAATACCATTTGAATTGATATATAGTCTTGAGTGTGTATTGAAAGATTGGTTAGATAATTTTGATACTTATATCATTGTTACATCTTTAAGAAAAGACATGCATTGCTATAGCATTAATATTGCATCTAAAGAGAGATATTTTGATATAATCAAATCAAAATACAATCTGGAAACTAACTACAGATTAATACAAATAAATCTTCCACAGTACTTGTCGCGTGATTATCTTTCTAATGTTGTTCTTTATCATGAAATAGGACACTTTATAGATATTAATTATAAGATAAGTGAATCTGTTATTTATAGCGGACTAATATCTGGAGACAAGTATTTTCCTCATTTCTCAAGGATTGATAAAGGTAAATTAACAGAAATACATAGAAATTATGTGATGGAGTATTTTGCCGATATATTTGCAGCACAGTATATTGGAACAACAAGTGGTAAATACCTTAAGTATATTGATCTTGAAGCTTCTGATAATTATTCAGAGAGTCACCCATCAACAAATGTTAGAGTTGAAATGGTGAATGATTTCTTATCAGGTAATAGTGAATTTGTATCAACACTGAAAAATGTGATTAAAAGAATATCTAAAAGGGATATTTCTATCAGATATTCTCAGATAAAAGTAAATGATCTTGAAAAATTAATTCCTATTGAAGCATCAACGGAGAGTGAATTACATGCTATATATACAAAAGGATGGGAGGCTTTTCTGGAAAAAAGAGAGGAGATAGTAGAATATAATAATATTGAGTTTGACCTTACTTCTAATAAGTTATATCTTATAATTAATAGTTTGATAGAGAAATCAATAGGTAACTATATTGTTAATAAACAGTGGCAAATGTAATGTTTTTGACTAAGAGCGGCTTAGAGAATTTAATTGATAATAAAAAGTTGGTTATAAGACCTTTGTTAGACAGATCTCAAATAGGGGAAGTTGGGATTGATTTAAGATTAGGTTATGATTTTCTTGTTTCTATACAAGGAAGAAGAGCTTTTATAGATGCCTCGCATGACGGTAAAGATACCCCAAACTCACTTTTCTTTCAGGATACCAGAAGATCTCTTGGCGATACATTTTTACTTCACCCAAACCAGACAATACTATCAACAACACTTGAGTATATAAAATTGCCGCCAGATATAATGGTGCAGGTGTCGGTAAGGAGTTCGTATGCAAAACTTGGACTTTCTTTATCAACAATAGTACAACCTGGGTATTGCGGCTGTATATCTCTGGAGCTTGTAAATGCAAATAAGATACCTGTTAATATTACTGTTGGCGCAGCTATTTTTCAGGCACAATTTGTTAAACTTGACAATGAGCTAAACTATTTCTCAAAAGATCGTAAATATATTTGTCAGGTCAGACCACAATTGTCTGCAATAAACAAAGATTTAGAGTTGGAAAAGCTGAGCAAAATTAAAATTAATAGTATTTTATAGATAACATGTAGTTTGTTACTGTTAAATATTACCTTTGATCTTTATCAAATTTTAACCATAAACTAATATGTCAGAAGATAAAGAGAAATCAGAGTCGGGTGCAAGAATATACCGATACGATGATGTTGAACCAAAGGGGTTTCAGGCACCATCAGGTGAGGCTTCAACAGAGGAGATTGCAGATCATATAGAGAAGCATATAGGTAAGGTTGAGATGGTTTTTCATGAGTTGGTATCAGATAAAATTCATTTAGACCTGTATTGGGTTAAAGCAACAGAGGAGAGACCTTTTCATACGCTTGTTACATCAGGTATGAGTGATATTCCGATGAATGCACCTGAAGGAGCAGAGGATGCAACACATGCTGAGTTGTGTATCTGTCTGCCACCAGAGTGGAAGTTATCAGAAGAGGAGTTTGAAAAAGAGGAGAACTACTGGCCGCTACGTTGGTTAAAACAATTGGCACGCTTTCCGCATGAGTATAGTACATGGCTGTGGTGGGGACATACTATCCCGAATGGTGATCCTGCATTACCTTTTACCCCGGATACAAAATTATGTTGTATGTTACTACTTCCTCCACTTGCATTGGGTGAAGAGTTTAGCGAACTAAAACTGGAAAATAAGACTATTAACTTCTTTGCTCTATACCCACTTTATAAAGAGGAAATGGATCTTAAAATGAAAGAGGGGGTTGAGGCTTTGTTTGATGGATTTGATGAGATTGAGATGACGGAGATTCTTGATATTAACAGACCTAATACTGTAAAAAAGAGTAAACGCTTTGGAATATTTTAGTAATTAAGCAGATTTTAAAGTCATAATTCAGATATGCCGGATACCTTATGTGTGTCCGGCTTTTTTATGACTTATCGCACCATTTTATCCATTAATTGTTAAGGTAACGTAAATCTAAATATTTATCTTTCTTGCTGTTTTGCATTAAAGGCAAAGCAGGTATTAACTATTTACACAAATAACAAATAGAATATAACTATGAAACGATTTTACTTATTGTTTCTGTCTGCTCTTATCGTTACAGTATCGGTATTTGCAGAAGAGATAAAGGTTGACAACTGGCTGGTAGCCGGAGGTAAGAGTGTACATAAACCTGTGTTTAACTCTGTAAAGAGTGTTGATCAGAAAGCCTATTCTGATTACGATCTGCTTAAATCGTTATATGTTCCGTTCACAAATGAGTGGCCATATGCCGGATTAGGTGTAAATATCCTTGGTAAAAGTTACGAGTGGGAAACTAAAAGCATTACAGCTGATAGTGTTCTGTTCGGAAAATCAGATAAGTATAACCTTGTGATGGTTACAGCATTTATAAATGTAGACAGGTATACAAAAGGGAAATTGAAGGTAACAACTAATGCTATGTTCGATTTTTATCTTGATAATGTGATGAAATCAAGTAAAAAAGCGGTTGGTAAATCAGATAAATCAATAGCTCTTAATCTGTATACAGGAAAACACAGATTAACATTTAAGGTACTAGTGCCAAAGAACGAGTCTCTTAAATTTATGCCGATATATACAGCTGATAAAGACTATAGCAACAGCAAAGTATTGTTCTCTGTTAACCCTAAGAGAACAATTGATGTACTTTCTGAGATAGGAGGGAATAAGATTGGTGGAGCATCGCTGTCATGGTCAGGAAAATATATGTTAATTAACCACTCAACAGTAGATGCAACCAATGGTAAATCTACAAAGTATACAGAAATAGTAGAGGTTAAGTCGAGAAAAAGAGTAGCTCTGTTCCGTGATTCAAAACTAAGAAACATGCAGTGGCTGCCTAAGTCAGACAAACTTAGTTATATAGTTAGCTTTAAAGGTGCAAATAACCTGTTTGTTTACGATGTTGCTTCGCTTAAAGAGACTATGGTTGCAGAGGGTATAAAAGATCTTTACTACTGTTCGTGGTCGCCTACTGAAGATTTTGTAATATATACAGTATCTAAAAAAGCTGACAAAATTGGCGACCTTAAGAGGGTTTATAATCCGGAGGACAGACTAAAAGGATACAGAAACAGATCGTACCTGTATAAACTGGATGTAAATTCAGGATCAACAATACAACTTACATATGGTAATTTGTCATCGTCATTACATGATATTCATCCTGCCGGAGACCGTATTATCTTCTCTACATCGTACGATGATTTTACAGAGGTGCCTTTTAGTAAGCAGAACCTTTATGAGTTAAACCTGAATACCAATGAGCTTAAGATAATATGGAAGGATAAAAACTATGGAGGTTACTGTAGTTATTCACCAAATGGAGAGAATTTGCTGGTACAAGGATCGTCAGAAACATTTGGTAAGACAGGAATGAATCTTAAACCGGGATTAATACCAAATAGTTACGATCAGCAGATTTATATATACAATCTGAATACAGGTGATGTAAATCCGATATCTAAAGATTTTAATCCATCGGTGAAATCAGCAGATTGGATTAACAACAATACTATTGGTCTGTATGCTGCGGATAAAGATTTTGTACGTATGTACAGTTACTCGGTTAAGAGTGGTGAGTATAAAACTCTGAACACAGAGGTTGAGTGTGTACGCAGAGCAAGCTTTGCAAAGGCAAAACCATACGTACTGTATAGCGGAACAAGCATTACTACACCTAACAGGTTGTACCTTATGGATACTAAGAGAGGAACAAATACACTTATATCAGACACAGAAACTGATATGTTCTCTCAAATGACCTTTGGTAAAACAGATAAGTGGGATTTTGTAAATAAACAAGGAACAACAATTACTGGAAGAGTATACTATCCTGTTGGCTATGATGCTTCTAAGAAATATCCGGTAATAGTATATTACTATGGAGGAACATCACCTGTTGACAGAAGTTTTGGCGGAAGATATCCAAAGAATATCTGGGCTGCAAACGGATACATGGTTTATGTATTACAACCAAGCGGATCAACCGGATTTGGTCAGAACTTTGCTGCGCTTCATGTAAACGGATGGGGTAAAGAGGCTATTGATGATATTATTGACGGAACAAAGGCTTTTCTTAAAGCTCATCCTGCTGCTGATGCCGATAATGTAGGATGTATGGGAGCATCTTATGGTGGATTTACAACAATGACACTTCAGACCAGAACAGATATATTTAAAACTGCTATATCGCATGCCGGTATTAGTTCAATATCAAGTTACTGGGGCGAAGGAAACTGGGGGTATACATATAGTGCAGGAGCTTCAAGAGGATCATATCCGTGGAATAACCGTGAGCTTTATGTAGATAACAGCCCGCTGTTTAATGCTGATAAGATGCAGAACTCAATACTACTTCTGCACGGAACATCTGATACTAATGTACCTGTAGGCGAGAGTTTACAACACTATATGGCTCTTAAGCTTCTTGGTAAGAAAGCAGAGATGGTTTTAATTAACGGAGAGGATCATTGGGTACTTGACTTTAAAAAGAGGGTTGAGTGGCACTATACAATAATTAGCTGGTTTAATAAAGAGTTAAAGAATCAGTCACAACTATGGGACGAGATGTATCCTGAAAAGAATTTATAGAGATTGATACAGTATAAAACAAAACAGCCTCGTAGCTTATTAAGTTACGAGGCTGTTTTTCTATACATAATAATAGTCTGATTTAAGGTTCCTTTATAAGAGTTTCTAATTCGGTAACAGCACCGTTGCACTCTACAATAAATTTGTCGATAATAGCTTTGCAATTTTCAGTTGACTCATCTTTTTTAGCCATAAGTTCAAGCGACTTAAGTTCGTCGGCAAGTTTACTCATTCCCATAACTGCAACAGACGATTTTGCTTTGTGAGCAAGCTTTGATAGCTCCTCCCATTTATTGTCTGTATAAAAAGAGTTCATATTTGTTGAGAATTCCGGAACCTGTTCAATAAAGATATTTATCATATCCTCAATAAATTCTTTGGAACCATCTGATAGCTCCATAAGGTACTCTAAATTAATGTATTTGTATGTGTTGTTCATGATATGGTTTGTTTGAAAATTTAAGATACAACACTTTTTTTTTATTTTACCAGTGTTTGCTCATTTTTTGATATAATAATATAACATTTACACCATAATGTTGTTTTTCTTTTAACGAATTGATGTTTACTATTCACAACGGTTACCATAGAGTATCTGTGTGTAATAAAAAATATTACATTTGCGAAGAATTTACTTTTTAAAATATTATTTGATTTTTTTGATGTTTGATATACTGATTTTGTAACCTTTGCAATATCTGAACTGTATGATAACATCAGAATCTTAAAACGAATATACACGATGAAACAAACAGCGTTTACAAAATTTCATGAGGAGCTGGGAGCTAAGATGGTTCCATTTGCTGGTTATAACATGCCAATTGAGTACAAAGGTATTAATGAGGAGCATATTAATGTTCGTACTAAAGTTGGTGTTTTTGATGTTTCTCACATGGGTGAGTTTTGGGTAAAAGGACCAAAAGCATTTGATTTGGTTCAGCGTGCAACATCAAATGATGTAGCTGCTCTTACAGACGGAAAAGTACAGTACTCTTGTTTTCCGAACGGAAAAGGTGGTATTGTAGATGACTTGTTAGTATACAGAATAGATTCTGAGACTTATTTATTAGTTGTAAATGCTGCTAATATAGATAAAGACTGGGCTTGGATGTCTAAGCTTGCTGAAGAGATGGGAATGGAAGTTGGAAAAGAGCTTTACAATGCTTCTGATGAGATTGCTCAGCTTGCTGTTCAGGGACCATTAGCTCTTAAGGCAATGCAAAAAATAGTTGATCAGCCTGTTGAGGATATGGAGTATTACACTTTTAAGAAGTTGAATATTGCAGGTATCGAGAACGCTATCTTCTCAACAACAGGATACACTGGTTCTGGTGGATGTGAGATATATGTTGCAAATGAAGATGCTGATAAACTTTGGAAGGCTGTATTTGAAGCTGGTGAGGAGTTTGGTATTCAACCAATAGGTCTTGCTGCACGTGATACACTACGTCTTGAGAAAGGTTTCTGTCTTTACGGAAACGATATTAACGATGAGACATCAGCTATTCAGGCAGGTCTTGGATGGATCACAAAATTTGTAGAGGGTAACAACTTTATAGATCGTGAGATCTGGGAAGATCAGAAAGCAAATGGTGTACCACAGCGTCTTAAAGGATTTGTAATGGTTGACAGAGGAATTCCACGTCAGCACTATAAGGTAGTTGATGCTGAAGGTAACGAGATTGGAGAGGTTACTTCTGGTACAATGTCGCCAATGATGAAGCAGGGTATTGGTATGGCTTACCTAAACAAAGGTTTCTGGAAAGCTGGTACTGAGATATTTATTCAGGTAAGAAACAAAACTCTTAAAGCAGAGGTTGTAACACTACCAATATATAAAGACTAATTACAGTACTTATATTATAATATATTAAGCCGGGTGTAGTCCCGGCTTTTTTTATATAAGATAGCTTCTTTACCTTATATTATTTAGCAAAGCTTTTACCAGAATACTTTATCTTAAAAATCGAGAATAAATTTTATGGAGTTTCTTAATAAATAGTATCAAAGTTACTATCTTCGCAGCCCGTAATCTAAAAATAATAATGAGTATAAGTCCAAAAATTGAAGTTGTTTTATCGCCTGATCTTTACAAATATTATCAGAACAACAGCAGTGTTGTGGTGGTGGTAGATGTACTGAGGGCTACAACAGCAATATGTACTGCGTTTGCAAACGGTGCGCAAAGCCTTATACCTGTAGCTTCTGTTGATGAGGCTAAAGAGTATAAAGCTAAAGGCTACGTTGTTGCAGCAGAACGTGATGGATCTGTACTTGATTTTGCAGATTTTGGAAATTCGCCATTTAACTTTACCAAAGATAGGGTTACTGAGTCAACTATTGTATATAGTACAACAAACGGAACACGATGTATTGATATGGCAAACAATGCAAAACAGGTTCTTATAGGATCATTCTTAAATGTGGCGGCTATTGCAGAAGCTGCTTCGCTTAACAATGATAATGTTATAGTACTTTGTGCCGGATGGAAAGGTAAGTTTAATATAGAAGATACACTGTTTGCCGGAGCTCTTACAAATATACTAAAGAGCAAAGGTTATGTTGCAGATGACGACTCAGCAAAAGCCTCAGAAGATTTGTGGCTTTTGGCAAAGGATAATCTTATAGACTATGCAAAAAAGGTATCGCAACTTAAAAGATTAAAGAGTTTTGGGTTAGATGATGTTTTTGAACACTGTTTTAATGTAGATTATACTAATAGTGTACCTGTTTTGTCAGGTAATACGCTTGTGTTGTTTAATGAGATGCAAAAAAATGTGTAAATATGTTGAAAATCATATTCGTAAATATGCGTATATTTGATTTTAATTATCAATTTTGCTAAGTAATTATATTAATTATAGAATTAGTTTAAATTCAATAGGTTATGAAAACTCATAATTTTTCTGCAGGTCCTTCAATCCTGCCTCAATTTACAATTGAAGAGACAACAAAAGGTATCCAGAACTTTGCTGGTACAGGTCTTTCGGTAATGGAAGTATCGCACCGTTCAAAAGAGTGTGTTGCAATGTTTGACGAGGCTAAAGCTCTTTTTAAAGAGTTGCTTAATATCCCTGAAGGATACTCAGTTCTATTCTTAGGTGGTGGAGCAAGTACTCAGTTTTTAATGATTGCTTATAACTTCCTTAACAAGAAAGCGGCTTACCTTAACACAGGTGTTTGGGCAAACAAAGCTCAGAAAGAGGCTAACTTCTTTGGTGAGGTTGTTGAGGTTGCATCATCAAAAGAGGCTACATACAACTACATACCAAAAGGATATGAAATTCCTGCAGATGCAGATTATTTCCATATTACTACAAACAATACAATCTACGGAACAGAGATTAAGGAAGATATGGACTCTCCGGTACCATTGATCGCAGATATGTCATCTGATATCTTTAGTCGTCCTGTAGATGTTTCAAAGTATGCAATGATTTATGGTGGTGCACAGAAGAACCTTGCTCCATCGGGAGTTACTTTTGTTATCATTAAAGATGAGTTCTTAAACTCTGTACAGCGTGAGATTCCTACAATGATGAAGTATAAGACTCATGTAGATGCTGATACAATGTTTAACACACCTCCTGTACTTCCTGTATTTGCTGCTCTTCAAACATTGAAGTGGCTTAAAGGAAAAGGTGGTCTTGCAGAGATGCAGAAGCTAAACGAGGAGAAAGCAGCTGTTCTTTACGATGAAATTGATCGTAACCCACTTTTCAAGTGTACTGTAAAGAATGTTGAAGATCGTTCTTTAATGAATATCTGTTTTGTAATGGAAGAGAAGTATGCTGAGCTTGAGAAGGATTTCTTAGCATTTGCTACATCAAAAGGAATGAGTGGAATTAAAGGACACCGTTCAGTTGGTGGATTCCGTGCTTCTACTTACAATGCTATGCCAAAAGAGAGCATTCAGGCACTTGTTGACTGCATGAGAGAGTTTGAAAAAGCTAATGCATAATAAGTAGTATTAAATCTTATGACCGCCTTTTGCTATATATATAGTTTTCTAAAGTTGGTTATAAGAACTGACTTATAAAAAATATTATAGAGGTAGTTTACTGATGTTTTTTGTAAAATCATCGGAAAAACTGCCTCTTTTTTATAGGATTACATTATTTTTGGGGGAATAAAATATCAGCAATATATTTATATCGCTATTTTATGTTGATAGCCTTGTAGTTTGTTGATAAACAAAAATATAGTAACTGTCGGATATAAGTTAATATGTGTTGTTTAAACATGTTTGACAATCTGACAAAACTTTAAAACAATTATGACAGATGAAACTAAGCATTAACAAAGGATTTTCTCACAAATGAGAATGCCTAAAATGCGAGTTCCATGTGACATTAAAAAAAACAAATTAAGACATATGAAAATATTAGTTGCAACAGAAAAACCTTTTGCACCGGCTGCTGTAGAGCTTATAAAAGAGGTTGCTGAGAAATCGGGTAATGAATTTGCATTACTAGAGAAGTACACTGAGAAACAACAGTTGTTAGATGCTGTTGCTGATGCTGACGCTTTAATAGTACGTTCAGATAAGGTTACTCAAGATGTAGTTGATGCTGCTAAAAACCTTAAGATTGTTGTACGTGCAGGTGCAGGTTACGATAATCTTGATCTTGCAGCTTGTTCAGCTCGTAACATTGTTGCTATGAATACTCCTGGTCAGAACTCAAATGCTGTTGCTGAGTTAGCTCTTGGAATGATGGTATTTATGGCACGTAACGAGTTTAATGGTAAAGCTGGTAGCGAGCTAAGAGGTAAGAAAATTGGTATTCATGCATACGGAAATGTTGGACGTTATGTAGGAATTATTGCAAAAGGATTCGGAATGGAAGTATTTGCATTTGATCCGTTTGTAGATAAAGCTGTTATTGAGAATGATGGAGTTACTGTTCTTGGTTCAGTAGAGGAACTTTACTCAACATGTCAGTATATCTCTCTTCATATTCCTGCAAACGATAAAACAAAAGGATCAATTAACTTTGACCTGTTGAATAAGATGCCAAAAGGAGCAACACTTGTTAACACAGCTCGTAAAGAGGTAATTAACGAGGAGGATATGATCAGACTAATGGATACAAGAGATGACTTCATGTACCTGTCTGATATTGCACCAAACAATGCAGATGAGTTTGCAGCAAAGTTTGCTGGTAGATATTTCTTTACACCTAAAAAGATGGGTGCTCAGACTTCTGAGGCTAACATCAATGCAGGTGTTGCAGCAGCAAACCAGATTGTTAAGTTCCTTGCTAATGGCGACGAAACTTTCAGAGTAAATAAATAAACAATTATTAATATATAATCATTTATAAACGATGGCTATAGTAAAACCATTTAAAGGATTACGTCCTGCAAGCCAAGAGGTTGCGAAAGATCTTGCTTGTCTTCCATATGACGTAATGAATAGCGAAGAGGCAGCTAAGATGGCTGAAGGAAAAGAGTGTTCGCTACTACATGTTACAAGAGCAGAGATTGATTGTCCTGCAGGAACAGATATTCACTCAGAAGAGGTTTATAATAAGTCTGTTGAAAACTTTAAAACAGCTCAGGATAAGGGTTGGTTAGTTCAGGATGGTGAAGCTAAGTTCTACATCTACGCTCAAACAATGGACGGACGTACTCAGTACGGTATTGTAGCGAACGCAGCTTGCGAGGATTATAATACAGGTGTAATTAAGAAGCATGAGTTAACTCGTCCGGATAAGGAAGAGGATCGTATGATTCTTACTCGTTACCTGAATGCTAATATTGAGCCTGTATTCTTCTCATACAAAGCTGTACCAGAGATTGATGCTATAGTAGAGGATATCGTTAAGAATAACAAAGCTGATTACGACTTTGTTGCAGAGGATGGTTTTGGTCACCACTTCTGGCCTGTAAACGATGCTGATACAAATAAGAGACTTGAAGAGCTATTTGCTACTAAAGTTCCTGCTACATATGTTGCAGATGGTCATCACCGTACTGCAGCAGCAGCACGTATTGGTCTTGAGAAAAAATCTCAAAACCCAAATCATACAGGCGATGAGGAGTACAACTACTTTATGGCTGTACACTTCCCGGATAATCAACTTAAGATTATTGACTACAACCGTGTGGTAAAAGATCTTAACGGTTTATCTAAAGAGGAGCTTGTTGCTAAGATTGAAGATAAATTTGCTGTTGAGTGCATGGGTGAGGATATCTATACTCCTGCAAAACTTCACGAATTCAGCATGTATCTTGATGGTAAGTGGTACAAAATGACTGCTAAAGAGGGTACTTATGATGACAATGATCCAATTGGAGTACTTGACGTAACAGTTCTTTCTAACCATGTACTTGATAACATTCTTGGCATAGATGATCTTCGTACTTCAAAGCGTATTGACTTTGTTGGTGGAATCAGAGGTCTTGGAGAACTTAAGCGTAGAGTAGACAATGGCGAAATGGCTGTTGCTTTTGCGCTTTATCCGGTATCTATGCAGCAATTAATAGATATTGCTGATACAGGAAATATCA
The DNA here is from genome assembly GCA_025210735.1 of Bacteroidales bacterium. Lineage (GTDB taxonomy): Bacteria > Bacteroidota > Bacteroidia > Bacteroidales > UBA6680 > UBA6680. Next base: position 109,850 of record JAOARD010000007.1, on the reverse strand, counting down.
TGCCTCCAAAGACAACCTGGTTTGAGCCAAAACTACGTTCTGGATTAGCAATTCACAAACTAGACTAATTATTTGTTCTAGAAATATGATATTAAAACCCGCTTTTTTGCGGGTTTTTTTTTATCTTGAGTAACAAAATTGTGTTACTTGAATATAATTAGATTTTTTACAGAATTTGTTGATGACTACTATCGCAATGTTAAGATTGGCGGAGAGTCTATAACAGCGCAGCTTAAGAATAAACTGTTCTTAACCTCACTTGCTTTTTTATCTGCACTGGCAATCTTTAGTGTAGTACCAAGCACTATATTTTTGTATATACAGGGTAAACATACTCTGATTATTGTTGAGTTGATTATAGTTTTGGAATTCTGGTTGTTACTTCTGTTGCGCAGAATGAATATAAACCTTAAAAAGCATCTCCTCATAGTTACATTTTATGTCTTAAGTATCTTCTTTATTAATGAGAGTATAGAGTCTGGATTGTTTTTGTTAATGGGAGTATCTCTTATAGCACTGTTAATTGACGGAATAAGATATGGATTAATCTGTTTTTTTGTTAATGTACTGGTATGCGTAAGTTTAATATCGTTAAATATCAGAGGAGAAAGTGAATATAGCTTTTTGTTTACTAAGGATATCAGCTATTATGTTATATTATGTGTTAACTTTTTCTCTATCAATATATTCGAACTGTATTTTGTCTGGCTTCTTATAAAAGGATTAGAGAAGAGTTATATAGCGGAGCATCAGTTGTCTTTGACACTTAAACATGAACGTAACAGGTTAGAGGATCAAAAAAAGAAGATTGAAGAGTCTGAACGATTAAAGAGTTCTTTTATAGCCAATATGAGTCATGAGATAAGAACGCCTCTTAATGCAATAGTTGGTTTTACAAATCTGGTTGCAAAAGAGAATGATAAAGAAGTAAGGGCACGATATACAGATATAGTGAATGATAGCAGTAAAAAACTAACCGATCTGATATCTAATATTATGGAGATATCAAAGGTTGATGCAGATGCACTATCTTTTGTATATAATGAGATAGATTTAAATACATTACTTGAAGGAGTAAAGAGTGAGTTTTCAGATTATAAGAATAGTAAGGTAAACCTTAGATATAATTTTAATGCAGATGGTATCAGGATAAAAACTGATGATGCAAAACTTATTAAAGCCATTAAAAACATTATTGAGAACTCAATAAAATTCACGGCTTCAGGTAACATAACCTTTACAGCCGGGTATGACAATGTAAGAAAATCGCTTGTATTTTATATTGAAGATACGGGTAAAGGTATTGACAAATCGTGCATTGATAAGATTTTTGATCCATTCTATAAGATTGATGAGAACAGTCCGGGGGTTGGAGTAGGGCTTACTGTAACAAAATTTTATATAGACAAACTTGGCGGAAAGATTGATGTTGAGTCTGTTGTTAATATGGGTACACTGTTTAAAATTGTAATTCCTGTCGACACCCTTTAGAATATCATATTCTCAGCTATAAATATTATATTTTTGTGTTAAAACGTAGTATATGTCTGAATATAAAATATCAATAATAGGGTCTGGAAATGTTGCAACACATCTGTCGTTGGCGTTGCATAAAGCCGGACATGAAATTGTATCGGTATATAGCAGAACAAAAGCAAATGCCAGAATACTGGCAAACAAAATAAACGCAGAAGTGTCAGATACTATTGTCTCTGACAAACAACCTGATATATATATAGTATCGGTTTCAGATGATGCCATATCTGAAGTTTCTCGGGAGTTAAAAGAAGAAAAAGGTATTGTTATGCATACCTCCGGAAGTGTTGGTATAGATATTCTTACAGATAATATAAAGAGGTGTGGTGTATTGTATCCTTTACAAACATTCTCTGTTAAAAAGAGTGTTGAGATGAATAGTGTTCCTTTTTTTATAGAGGCATCAGATAATACTGTTCTGGATACAATACAAAATTTGGCACAATCTGTTACTCAAAAGGTTACTGTAGCAGATAGCAGAGAAAGAATGTTGTTGCATATATCGGCAGTATTTGCGTGTAACTTCACAAATCATATGTTTGCTATTGCAGACTCAATTCTGAATAGTGCAGGATTAAGTATTGATATCATAAAACCACTTATAAACGAGACTGTTGAGAAGATAGATAAACTATCGCCGGTTGATGCACAAACAGGACCAGCAGTACGTAATGATAAAGATGTTATAGAAAAGCATTTAAAAATGCTGGAAGGAAAAGAAAATCTTCGTGATATTTATAAATTTATGACGAATAGTATTTATAGATATAAAAAGTAAAAATTATAATATGGCTAATTTCAAAGAAGATTTACGTAAGATAAAAGCGTTTGCTTTTGATTATGATGGAGTATTTACTAATGCAGAGGTTCTTATACATCCTACAGGAGAGCTTCTTAGAGCATCAAGTATGAGAGATGGTTTTGCAATTGCTCATGCAATAAAAAAAGGCTATCCAATAGCTATTATATCAGGAGGTAAATCATTTACAGTGAGAATGAGGTTAGAAGGAATTGGTGTAAATGACGTATATCTTGCATCAAAGAATAAACTTGACGACCTGAACGACTTTATAGATAAATATAATCTTAACTATCAGGATATATTGTATATGGGAGATGATATACCAGATTATCCTGTTATGAAAAAAGTCGGACTTGCAACATGCCCTGAAGATGCTGTTACTGAGATAAAGCAGTGTGCCAGATATATTTCGCACCTGAAAGGTGGCGAGGGGTGTGTTAGAGATGTAATAGAGCAGGTACTGAGATTAAATGACGATTGGTTTAATGAAGATGAGTGGCTGTAATGAATAAACTGTACAGATTAATAAGGTGGCCTAATGTAATTATGATTGGTTTTACAATGATAGCAATGCGCTATTGTATATTGTTTCCAATCCTTAATAAACTGTCTTTAACCCCACAATTGTCGCACCTGAACTTTGCCTTTTTGGTGCTGGCAATGGTTGCTATTACCGCTGCCGGTTATGTTATAAACGATTACTTTGATACCAGAGCAGATATGATAAACCGCCCATCCAGAGTTTTGGTGGGTAAGTTTATTAACAGACGCAAAGTAATATTTATGAACTGGGTGCTGAATACAGTTGGAATTGTTTTTGGTGTTTTAGTATCATTTGCAATAGGAAAGCCTTATTACTCTGTAATATTTATATTATCAACCGCAGTATTGTGGTTCTATTCATCGTTTTTTAAACCCAGAACACTTATAGGCAATACGTTTGTAGCATTATTAACCGGATCAGTTCCTGTTTTGGTATGGGTATTTGATATTAAGGCAATATATCCTCATAAAGGATTAGTAGATTGGGTAATGAATTTTAATGATTACCGACTGTTTTACTGGATATTCATATTTGCTTTTTTTGCATTTACTGTAAGCTTTATAAGAGAGATAATAAAAGATAGTAGCGGTGTTGATGGAGATAAGCAACTACTGCGTAAAACTCTTCCGGTAGTGGCAGGTTATAAGAGTACAAAAATACTTCTGTCTGTACTGTCAACAATAGTTATAATATTCCTGATTTACCTATTGCCATATTTACAATTTGCGACTGATACATATAAACTTTCGCTGATTTATGTTGTAATATTTGTAATAGCTCCGTTGGTTATTTTATTGTATAAACTTATAAAAGCAACAAAATCGTCAGACTACCTAAAACTAAACCTGCTGACAAAAATAATAATGTTTAATGGAGTAATTTTTTCTCTGTTTTTCGCCTATTTTAATAATATAAACATATGATAAGTAGTTTATTGTCAGAATACAATATTGTTCTGGCATCACAATCGCCTCGCAGAAAGGAGTTGTTAAAACTAGTAGGTCTTACTTTTAATGTAAAGTGCGGACCTGAGTTTGATGAGGTTTTTCCGGATGATATGAGTGCTGAGAAGGTGCCTCTGTTTCTGGCAGAATGTAAATCTGATAATTTTGGAGAGTTGTCAGACAGAGATATATTAATAACCTCAGATACGGTTGTAGCAATAGATGGAAATGTATTAGGGAAACCTGAGAACAGAGAAGATGCTATAAGAATGATAAAATCTTTGTCGGGCAGAAATCATCAGGTGCATACAGGAGTATATTTAAGAGCAGAAGGAAAACAAAAGGGATTTTTATCTACAACAAATGTGTTTTTCAGAGAACTTACCAATTCAGAAATAGAGTACTATGTTGATGAATATAAGCCTTATGATAAAGCCGGAGCGTATGGTATTCAGGAGTGGATTGGAGCTGTTGGTGTAGAGAAAATAGAGGGCTCTTATTTTAATGTAATGGGCTTGCCAGTTCAACAACTATATACTGAATTAATTAAATTTGTTGGAGCATAATATATTAGATTACAACTAAAAACGATAAATAATGAGAAAAACTGTAATTACAATTTTGTTGAGTATCTCAATGATTACAACAATAATGGCAGATGAGGGAATGTGGCTTCCGTCGTTATTAGGAAAACTCAACATAAAAGACATGCAGCAAAAAGGTCTTAAGCTTTCTGCAGATGATATTTACAATATCAATCAGGCAAGTATGAAAGACGGAATTGTGATATTTGGTCGTGGGTGTACTGGCGAACTTATAAGTAAAGAGGGACTTATAATGACTAATCACCATTGCGGATATGGAGCAATACAGTATCACTCATCTGTTGAGCACGATTATCTTACAAACGGATATTGGGCAATGAACAGAAAAGAGGAGTTACCTACACCGGGTTTATCTGTAAAGTTTCTGGTACGTATTGACGATGTAACAAAGCAGGTTCTTAAAGGAGTTAAGAGCAATGCTACTGAAGAGCAGAGACAGAAGGTTATTGCTAAGAATAAGAAACGTATTGTTGCAAAAGCTACTAAAGGTAATGAGTATATAGCTGTAGTTAAACCTCTGTATTATGGTAACGACTATTACCTTTTTGTTTACGAAGAGTTTACAGATGTAAGACTTGTTGGAGCACCACCTTCGTCAATAGGTAAGTTTGGTGGCGATACAGATAACTGGATGTGGCCACGCCATACCGGAGATTTTAGTCTGTTCAGAATATATGCAGATAAGGATAATAAACCAGCTGCATACTCGCCTGATAATGTTCCTTATGTACCAAAGAAATCATTTAAAATATCGTTAAAAGGTATTCAGGAAGATGATTTTACATTTGTAATGGGATATCCAGGAAGTACAGAGGAGTATCTTTACTCAAAGGACGTTGATTTTATGATAAACACACTTCTGCCTCATAAAATTGCTCTGAGAACAACACGACTTGACATTATGAGAGATGAGATGGATAAGAGCGATAAAGTAAGAATCCAGTATTCATCAAAATATGCACGTGTTGCTAATGCATGGAAAAAGTGGAAAGGTATTATAAGAGGTCTTAACAGATTAGATGCTGTTAATGTTAAGGAAAAACAGGAACACAGATTTAAGAACTGGTTTAATACAAACTCTCAGCTAAAAACTGAGTACGGAAATGTTCTTGACGGATTCAAAGAGCAGTATAGTAAAATACATAATCTCTCTTTAGCATACGATTATTACAGAGAGGCTGCAATGGCTTCAGAGGCAGTAGGTCTTGCAGGCAGATTTAACGACTATGTTCTTAAGTATGATACATATTCAGATAAAGAGAAAAAAGAGAAGGCTGAAAAGCTAAATGATAAAGTTAAGAGTTACTTTAAAGATTATTACCTGCCAATAGATCAGCTTGTATTTGTAGAGATGATGAAAGCATACAAGAACGATCTTGCACCGGAATTCTATCCAGAGTTCTTTAAAACAGTTGATACAAAGTATAACGGAGACTTTATGGAATTTTCGAAGATTCTATACAGTAAATCTATTTTTGTCAACAAAGGTAAGATGGATAGAATAATGGCATCATTAGCTGAAGGTAAGTTTGACGAGATTAAAAACGACCCTATATATAATGTATATATAGATTTTAATCTTGTACATTCAGATAAAGTAAAAACTGATTATAAAACACTTGATGCATCACTGGATAAATTATACAGAAAATATATGCGAGGTCTTATGAAGATGCAGTCTGATAAGACTCTGTTCCCTGATGCAAACTTTACAATGCGTGTTGCATACGGAAAAATAAAAGGATACTCGCCAAAAGATGCTATTGAGTATGAGTACTACTCAACACTTGATGGAATTATAGCAAAAGACAATCCTGAAATTTATGACTATGATGTGCCGGATAAATTAAAAGACCTGTTTAAGAATAAAGATTATGGTCAGTACGCAAATAAAGGTACAGTTCCGGTTGCATTTGTTGCAACAAATCATACTTCTGGAGGTAATTCAGGTAGTCCGGTATTTAACTCAGAAGGGCATCTTATAGGAGTAAACTTTGACAGATGTTGGGAAGGTACTATGAGCGATATTATGTATGATCCTACGCAGTGCAGGAATATTACACTTGATATACGCTATGCTCTATTTATAATAGATAAGTTTGCCGGAGCTAAACATCTTATAGAGGAGATGGAAATTGTTAAATAGATAACACTTTTAGTATAAGCCTTATAAACCGCTCGTTTGAGCGGTTTTTTTTGTGTCTGTATTTTGTTACTAACAAAATGTAATATATGACAAAAATCATATAAAAAGCATGAAAATATCATAGTAATAGAAAGTGCTATTCAGTAATTTGATAATGTAAATCAGATATATAGAGGTAAAATCTGAGAACAAAACTAACAGTGTTAATTAAATAACAATTAAAACCGAAACTATGTTAGAACTTAAAAATCTTATTAATGAACTTGCCGATAAGTATGGGAGACAACGAGAAAGTCTGCTTCCTATATTACAAGGTGTGGTAGCTAAGGAGCGCTATCTTTCAGATGAAGCTATGGTAGAGGTAGCAAGGCAACTTGATATTTCATCAGCAGATGTATTTGGAACAGCATCATTCTACTCTTTCCTTGATACAGTACCAAGAGGAAAATATGTTATCAGGATATGTAAAACTATTACCTGCGATATGAAAGGTAAGAAACCAATAGTAAAAGCTATTGAGGATACCCTTAAGATTAAATTAGGTGAGACAACACAAGATAAGAAGTTCTCACTTTTAAGCACAAACTGCCTGGGATGGTGTCATAAAGGACCTGTGATGCTTATAAATGATACCCCTTACACAGAGCTTACTCCGGACAAAGCACGCGAGATATTGGCAGAATATATCAGAAAACAGTAGTAAAAACCTTAAAATTAATCTTATGTCAGATAATAATTTGAAACGAGTTGATCTAATATTCAGTAAGAAAAGTGATCCTCAGGAGGTATTGAAAAAGACTTTTGCCAAAGAGAATAAAGATATAGTAAACGATATATTAGAATCGGGACTGAAAGGAAGAGGTGGTGCCGGTTTTCCTACAGGACTTAAGTGGAAGTTCACAGCTGAACAGGAAGAGCCTGAAAAATTCATTATTTGTAATGCCGACGAAGGAGAACCTGGTACATTCAAAGATAGAGAGATACTATCAAGAGTGCCACAGAAGGTATTTGGCGGTATGGCAGTTGTTGGACGAGTTATTGGTGCAAAACAAGGTTTCTTATACCTACGTGGTGAGTACCTTTATCTTAAAGATCAACTTGAAAAAGAGTTGGTAGAGTTCCATAAAATTCTTGATGATCTTGGTGTGGAATTCAGAATAGAGATATTTATGGGTAGTGGAGCATATATATGTGGAGAGGAATCTGCGCTATTCCAGAGTATGGAAGGAAAAAGAGGAGAGCCAAGAAATAAACCTCCTTACCCTACTGTATCTGGTTATATGAGTAAGCCAACTGTAATTAATAATGTTGAAACATTGGTTTATGCTTATATGATATGCCATGTAGGACCAAAACAGTTTAAGGAGTTAGGTACAAAAGATTCAAGAGGATCTAAAGTATTTTCGATATCAGGAGATACACCAATACCCGGAATATATGAGTTAGAGCTTGGTATGTCACTTGAAGATTTTGTTGAAGAGTTTGGCGATGGTGATACAAAATCTGTACAGGTAGGTGGGGCATCAGGATTCTGTGTTCCTAGAAAGAAATTTAAGGATACTGTAATTGGTTTTGAAGGTGTTCCTACAGGAGGATCAATGATGATCTTTAATAGTTCAAGATCAATGTATAATGTATTGTTTAACTATCTTGATTTCTTTGAAGAGGAGTCTTGCGGACAGTGTACGCCATGCAGAGTTGGTTGTCAGCAACTACTTAAAGGAATAAAAGCCGTTAAGAGTGGTGAAAAGAGTTCAGAATATCTTGAGACATTGCTGCAATTGTCAGAAACAATGAAGATAACATCAAAATGTGGTTTAGGACAATCTGTTGCAAACTCGTTTTCATCAATAGTAAATAATTTCCGTGAGGAGATGATCTATTAATCTAAAAATTAACAGAAATGAATAATAAGATAAATCTTACGATAGATGGAATTAAGGTTGCTGTTGATGAAGGGCAATCTATTCTTGATGCTGCTAAAAAAGTAAATGTTAAGATCCCTACGCTTTGCCATCATGAAGATCTTTGTGTAGCCGGAAACTGTAGAGTATGTGTTGTTGAGGTTGAAGGAATGCGTAACCTTCAGGCATCATGTGCTTATCCTGCACAAGATGGTATGGTTGTGAGAACAAACAGTGCAATGGTAAGACGTTCACGCAGAGATATAATCTCTCTGTTAGTATCGGAGCATAGTACACAGTGTACAACATGTTACAGAAGTACAAACTGTGAGTTACAAACATTAGCTGCTGAGTATAATGTTGATAACGATATGTTTTTAAGTGTGCTGAAAGATGATCTGGAGGTTGACAAATCTTCATGGTCTATTGAGAAGGACGATAAGAAATGTATTAGATGTCAACGTTGCGTACGTACATGTGCTGAATTACAAGGAGTAAATGCTATAAGTGTTGCACATAAAGGAAAAGATATGAAGATATCAACGTTCCTTGACCTGCCATTAAATGAGGTTGTATGTGTTAATTGTGGTCAGTGTGTTAACCGCTGTCCTACAGGAGCTCTTACAGAACGCAGATACTATAATGAGATATGGGATGCTATTGGTGACCCGGAGAAACATGTTGTTATGAATACAGCACCTTCTGTACGTGTAGGATTGGGAGAGATGTTAGGTTATCCTGTTGGAACACGTGTTACCGGAAAGATGGTTACTGCAATGAAAAAGATGGGTATAGACTCAGTTCTTGATACAGACTTCTCTGCAGACTTAACTATTGTTGAAGAGGGTAATGAGTTGCTATCTCGTCTTAAAAAAGTTGTAAAAGAGGGCGATACAACTGTTGATTTACCTATGATCACATCTTGTTCGCCGGGTTGGGTTAAATTTATAGAGCATATGTATCCTGATCATTTAGGACACTTGTCTACATGTAAATCGCCACAACAGATGTTTGGGGCATTAGCAAAGACATATTATGCAGATAAAACAGGTGTTAACCCTGAAAATATTGTATCTGTTGCAATAATGCCTTGTGCGGCTAAAAAATATGAGGCAAACAGAGCTGAGATGAACAGTAGTAACTACAGAGACGTTGATGCTGGCCTTACAACACGTGAGTTAGGGCATATGATAAAGCAAGCTGGTTTGAACTTCCTTGATCTTGACGAATCTAAATACGACAGTATAATGGGTGAGTCAACAGGAGCCGGAGTTATTTTTGGTGCTACTGGTGGAGTTATGGAGGCAGCGTTGCGTACAGCTTATGAGGTTATTACTGGCAGAGATGTTCCGTTTGAGAACCTGAATATTACAGCTGTAAGAGGAGAAGAGGGTATAAAAGAGGCATCTATAAGAATAAACGGATGTTTACCTGAATGGGATTTCTTAGAGGGAGTTGAGTTACGAGTTGCTGTAGCGCATGGTCTGATAAATGCAAGAAAGATAATGGATCAGATAGCCAAGGGAGAATCACCATACCACTTTATTGAGATTATGGCATGTCCTGGTGGATGTATTGGTGGAGGTGGTCAGCCTATACCAACTAATGCTGAGATCAGACGTAAACGTACAAAAGCTATCTACGATGAGGATATGGGAATGCCATTGAGAAAGTCTCATGAAAATCCAGAGATAATAACCTTGTATAATGATTACTTAAAAGAGCCTCTGGGGCATAAATCACACGAACTATTGCATACTCACTATAGAAAACGTAATAGGTACTAAATTTTGCTATAAGTTTTATAATGGGAGTCTGGTTGCAGGCTCCCTTTTTTGTGTAGATTCATTCTATATTAACATGTTTCTGTATTTGTTATGCTGATAACAGTGTTAATTGAATAACAGAAATTACTATATTTGCATAGTTTTAGGACACTTTATTAGCAGTATGCTTTGTATTGTGATACGTTTGTGTGATATTTATACATTAGATAATATAAAAGACAGATGAAAATTAAGGATATCGTAGAGTGCGTAACCGCCAAGGTTTGTGTGGGAGAGGAGAGCCTTAATGAAGAGGTGGAATTTGGTTTTGCCTCTGACTTGATGAGTGATGTTCTTACGATTGAGACTGACGATCTTGTTCTTATTACAGGATTAACAAATCTTCAGAGTATAAGAACTGCTGAGATGTCTGATATAAAGTATATACTATTTGTCAGAAATAAAAGAGTAACGCCAGAGATGCTTGAACTTGCATCTGATAACGGGATGGTTGTGTTGGAATCGCCGTTATCAATGTTCAGAGCTATTGGTGAATTGTATAAAAACGGATTAAAACCTATCTACTAATAACAGATTGGTTTTGTGAGAAAGAATTGAATATGAAGTTTGACTATAAGGTTGAGGGCGGAGATTTTTCTAATGCAGGTAAGGCATCGAGTCAGGTAAAGAAAAACCTTAAAGCTCTAAATATAGATCAGAAAATAATTAAAAGGATAGTTGTTGCGCTTTATGAGGCAGAGGTTAATATTGTGGCTCATGCATATAAAGGTAACATTACAGTTGATATTGATACAGGACGTATAAATATTCTGTTAAAGGATGAAGGTCCTGGTATTCCTGATATCGACAGAGCTATGGAGGTAGGATACTCAACAGCATCACAAAAAGTCAGAGAGATGGGTTTTGGTGCTGGTATGGGATTGCCAAACATAAAAAAGAATGTTGATGAGCTGAATATTAAATCGACAGTGGGAGTGGGCACCGAAGTAGAGATTATTGTTAATTTATAGATTTTATGGAGAAGCAGCATTTTCATCACGCGTTAAAGGTTCATGCAGATGTTTGTATAGGATGTTCGCACTGTATGAGGGTTTGCCCTACAGAGGCTATTCGTGTGTGGAATGGTACTGCTGATATAAATAGCAACAGATGTGTTGATTGTGGTGATTGCTACAGGGTTTGTCCTGTTTCGGCAATATATGTAGAGCATGACGATTTAGCATCGATTTTTAAATATAAAGCACGTGTTGCTCTTGTTCCATCAGTACTTATCGGGCAATTTCCTGAGAAGGTAAAAACATCGCAGATATATAATGTACTGTATGAGCTTGGATTTACCCATGTTGTTGAAGTTGAGCAAGGGGTAGATATAGTTGCAGAAGCGTATAATGAGTATACAGCTAAACCGGAATCAGGACCATTAATTTCAACATTCTGTCCTGCTATAGTAAGGCTTATTCAGGTACGTTTTCCTTCATTATTAGAGAACCTTGTTCTCATAAACCCACCATCAGATATTACAGCAGTATATTATAAAAAGAAATTACAGGAGGAGGGATTTAAGGAGTCTGAGATTGGGATTTTTTATGTAACACCTTGTGCCGCAAAAATTGCAGCTGTAAAAAGTCCTGAAGGAGAGGATGAGTCAAAGATAGATGGGGTTATAAACATGAACTTCATCTACGATCGTATATACCGTACCATATCAAACCAAAAGGTTGATGAAGCAATATCATCAGATATGGGCAAACTATCATCAAAAAGTATATTGTGGAGTCTTACAAATGGAGAAGCTCCTTATATGAATGGCAGAAGCCTTGCTGTTGACGGGATAACAAATGTTATTGAGTTTCTGGAGATGGTTGAGAACGATGAAGAGGAGACAATAGATTTTCTGGAGCTTAGAGCTTGCGATGAGAGCTGTGCCGGAGGAATACTTGTTTCCGGAAATCGCTTTTTAACAATTGAACGATTAAGAAAAAGAGCTGAGCGTATAGAAAAAGCAGACTCATCGTTGGCAGAGGAACGTTTAGCTGATATGGCGAAACATAAAGATGATATACTTGGGGTAAATCATCTAAAAGAGATAAAAGCACGATCTATTATTTTAGATCAGGATCTGGGGGTAGCACTTGATAAGATGAAAAAATCGAGAAAGCTGCTTAGTTTCTTACCCGGATTTGATTGCGGAGCATGTGGAGCCCCTACATGTAAAGCTTTGGCTGAAGATATTGCACAAAAGAATGCAACACTATCGCACTGTGTATTTATGCAGAGGGTTATGGAGAAGCATCACAGGTTAAGTCCTGAACATGCAATAAGGATAATAGAGAGAATATGGGGGCGTAACAGATTGAATAAAGATCCTAAATAAATAATAACAGATGAAACGAAGCATGAGAAGGAATTTTCACACACACGAGGATGATTATAATGCGGAGTTCCATATGACCTTTAAAAAACAAATTTAGACATATGAAAGTTGTCGATTTAGTTAATGAGTTGGATTTAATCGTTTATTCAGGCGAGAAAGGACTGGAAAACGAGATAACGGGAGGATATGTTTCTGACCTGTTGAGTGATGTTATGGGGAACAGTAAATCTGGTGAGGTATGGATAACATTACAAACTCATAAGAATGTTGCAGCTATAGCTTCGCTTAAAGAGTTGTCAGCAGTTGTTTTGGTTAATAACCATAAACCAGATCAGGACACAATTGAGCATTGCGAAGAGGAGGGTATTCCGGTACTTGGTACTAGCTTACCAACCTACAATATAGCCGGGCAAATATATAACCTGTTAAATTGCTAAAAAAATGAGACTCTACAGAGCAGATATGCATATACACACTTTATTATCGCCCTGTGGAGATCTTGATATGACTCCTGCAAATATTGTTGCCAGAGCAAAAGAGAGAAAACTTGATATAATTGGCATAACTGATCATAATACCACCAGACAATGTAACCTTGTTGCTGAACTGGCTTCAGAAAAAGGTCTGTTTGTTATGTGTGGTGCAGAGGTAACTACATCTGAAGAGGTACACTGTCTGGCATTCTTTAAAAGTAATGTACAGCTTAGTCTTTTTCAGAACTATCTTGACGATCATTTGCCAGATATTAAGAACGATCCTAAATATTTTGGATATCAGGTAGCTGTAGACAGGAAAGAGGATATTGTTTTTGAGGAGGAGAGGTTATTACTTTCAGCACTTGATCAGTCAGTAGAACAAGTAGCAGATAAGGTTAAGGAGTTGGGCGGAATATTTTTTCCTGCACATATAGATAAAACTAAAAACAGTATAATTAGCCAGTTAGGGTTTTTTCCAAAAGGTTTGAGTTTTGATGCTGTAGGGGTATCGAAATTTGCTGATCTTGAAGAACTGAAAAATAATAATAAAATTCTGACAGAGAAATCTATAGTAAGAAGTTCTGATTCGCATTATCTTGAAAATATAGGTGATGTTTATACAGAGTTTAGCATTGAGAGACCAGACTTTGATGAAATTGCAAAAGCTCTAAGAGGAGAAGAAGGCAGAGAGGTAATTGTAAGATAGAGAATGAAAGAGTTGTCACTACACATATTGGATATTGTTCATAACTCAGTATCAGCCGGAGCTAATCTGGTTCAGGTAATAGTTAACGAAGATTTAAGTGAGAATAACTACGATATTGAGATTCGCGATAATGGGCGCGGAATGTCTGAAGAGACCGTAAAGCAGGTAATAAATCCGTTTTATACAACACGCACAACACGTAAGGTAGGTTTAGGGATATCACTTTTTAAGCAAAATGCAGAACAGGCAGGAGGTTATCTGAAGATAGAATCGGAGCTGGGAAAAGGAACAAACGTACTTGTGAGATTTATTCATGATAACATAGACAGACCTGTTATGGGGGATATAGCAGGGGTTGTATCAATGCTTGTATGTGGTACTCCAAACGTAGAATTTATCTACTCGCACAGCGTATCAGATAACCAGTTTGTGTTTGATTCGCGCGAGGTAAAGGAAGCCCTTGGAGATGTGCCTGTTAGTTCTCCAGAGGTGGTGGCTTATCTTAAAGAATTTATCAACTCCAATTTAGAAGAATTACAAATTATAAAATAAGCTAAAGAACATCTGTATAATATGATATAGATGTAAATAACAAGATTAATTTTGTATTACTTATAGCAAAAATAAGAGGTAAATAAAATAGTACTATTATGTCGAAAATTAAATCGCTTGCTGACTTAAAAAAGCTCTCTGGAGAGCTTAAGTCTAAGATTGATTTGAGGGAAAAGGGAGATAACCCTGAGAGCCTCGTTCAAGTAAAAGTTGGTATGGCTACTAGTGGTATCGCATCAGGTGCCAAAGAGGTATTCAACTATTTTGCAGAAGAGTTGCCAAAACGTAATGTAGAGGCGGTAGTTTCTCAAACCGGAGATATGGGTTACTGTTATGCAGAGCCTACTATTGAGGTTATTCTACCAGGTCAGGAACCAATAGTATTTGGTTATGTTGACGTGAAAAAAGCAGATGAGATCATTGAGAAGTACATCAAGAATGGTGAGCTTGTAGATGGTATTATCCCACAGAATTACGAAACTATTGACGATAAATAATTAGGAGGAACCTACGGATGGCAAAATATAAAATGCATATGCTGGTATGTGCCGGTACCGGCTGTAGAGCTTCTGCGAGCGATACTATAGTTGAGAACTTAAAGAAAGAGTTAGATGAGAAACAACTTTCAGAAGATGTACAAGTTGTTCCTACAGGATGTTTCGGATTTTGTGAAAAAGGTCCGATTGTAAAAATCATGCCTGATAACACTTTCTATACTCAGGTAACGCCTGAAGATACAAAAGAGATTATTGACGAGCACATTATTAAGGGTAGAAAAGTAGAGCGTTTGCTTTATAAAGATCCTAAGAAAGAGGAGATTGTATCTGACTCTAAACACATGGGATTCTATAAGAAGCAGATTCGTTTAGCTTTACGTAACTGTGGATTTATTGATCCGGAGAACATACATGAGTATTTTGCTCGTGATGGTTACGCTGCACTTGGTAAGAGTGTAACAGAGTATACACCTGCTCAGGTTATTGATGAAATAAAGAAATCTGGTCTTCGCGGTCGTGGAGGTGGAGGTTTCCCAACAGGATTAAAGTGGGAGATTGCTAGCAAAAACGATGCTGATCAGAAATATGTTGTTTGTAATGCCGATGAGGGAGATCCGGGAGCATTCATGGATCGTTCTATCCTTGAGGGAGATCCACACTCAGTTCTTGAGGCAATGGCTATTTGCGGATACTCTATTGGTGCAACAGTAGGTCTTATCTATATTCGTGCTGAGTACCCTCTTGCAATTGAGCGTCTTAAGATTGCTATTGATCAGGCAAGAGAGTTTGGTATGTTAGGTAAAGACATAATGGGTTCTGGATTCGATTTTGATATTGAACTTCGTTATGGTGCTGGTGCATTTGTTTGTGGTGAGGAGACTTCGCTTATTCACTCTATGGAGGGAGAGCGTGGTGAGCCTACAGTAAAACCTCCATTCCCGGCTGAGTCTGGTTACAAAGGAAAACCAACAAACGTAAACAACGTTGAGACTTACGCTAATATTCCTGTAATTATTAACAAAGGAGCTGAATTCTTTAGTAAGATTGGTACTGAGAAATCAACGGGTACAAAAGTATTTGCTCTTGCAGGAAAGATTAACAACGTAGGACTTATTGAGGTTCCTATGGGAATCACCCTACGTGAGGTTATTTTTGAAATTGGTGGTGGAATTAAAGATGGTAAGAAATTTAAGGCTGTTCAGACAGGAGGTCCTTCAGGAGGATGTTTAACTGAAGAACACCTTGATACTCCTATCGACTTTGATACTCTTACTGCAGCTGGATCTATGATGGGATCAGGTGGTATGATTGTAATGGATGAAGACGACTGTATGGTTTCTGTTGCTAAATTCTACCTTGAGTTTACTGTTGAGGAATCATGTGGTAAGTGTGCACCATGTAGAATCGGAAACAAGCGTCTGTATGAGACTCTTGATAAAATCTCTTTAGGAAATGGAACTAAAGAAGATATTGAGATGCTACAGAATATGTGTACAGTGATTAAAGATACTTCACTTTGTGGACTTGGACAGACTTCTCCAAACCCTGTACTATCTACAATTAAGAACTTCTACGACGAGTATATAGAGCACGTAGAGGACAAGAAGTGTAGAGCAGGGGTGTGTAAAGATCTAATGCAGTATGTGATTGAAGCAGAGAACTGTGTTGGTTGTACAGCGTGTGCGCGAGTATGTCCTGTAGGTTCAATCTCGGGAGAGAGAAAGCAACCTCATATTATCGATACAACTACATGTATTAAGTGTGGTGCTTGTATTGAGAAGTGTAAGTTTAACGCAATTTTCATTAAATAATCTGGAGGGTTATCAAGAATGAGTTTAGTAAAATTAACGATAGATGGCCAACAAGTTGAAGTAGAAAAAGGAACTACGATCTATAAGGCTGCAAAAAAATTAGGTATAGATATCCCTGTTTTATGTTATATGGATCTTCATAACATGAATATCGAGAACAAGCCGGGTGGCTGTCGTATTTGTGTTGTTGAAGTAGAGGGACGTCGTAACCTTGCTCCTTCATGTTCTACAAATGTAGATGAAGGTATGGTTGTAAGAACAAGCAGTATGCGTGTAATTAATGCCCGCAGAACTGTACTTGAGTTTATATTATCAGATCACCCAAAAGATTGTTTAACATGTGCTAAGTCAGGACATTGTGAGCTTCAGGATTTGGCTGTTAAGCTTGGTGTGAGAGAGATCCCATATCAGGATAATGCAGAGATGTCTACTTATAAAGTAGATTACTCTCCATCAATTATCCGCGAAATGGATAAGTGTGTTATGTGTCGTCGTTGTGAGACTATGTGTAACGACGTACAGACTGTAGGAGCTCTTTTTGCAATAAACAGAGGTTTTGATGCTGTTGTTGCTCCTGCATTTGAGATGGATCTTCAGAAGTCTACTTGTACATATTGCGGACAGTGTGTTGCAGTTTGTCCTACAGGAGCGCTTACTGAGGTTGATAACACACCAAACGTTATTCGTGCACTTGCTGACCCTAACAAAAAAGTTGTTGTACAAACTGCTCCTGCAGTACGTGCTGCACTTGGTGAGGAGTTTGGTATGGAAGCAGGAACACTTGTTACAGGTCAGATGGCTGCTGCACTACGCAGATTAGGATTTGATTATGTATTTGATACTGACTTTGCTGCTGACCTTACTATTATGGAGGAAGGTACTGAGCTATTAGGACGTCTTAATAAGTTCCTTGCTGGTGATAAAGAGGTTAAGTTACCAATACTTACTTCATGTTGTCCGGGTTGGGTTAACTTCTTTGAGGCACAGTTTCCTGATATGTTAGAGATTCCTTCAACAGCACGTTCTCCACAGCAGATGTTTGGAGCTATTGCTAAGACATACTTTGCTGATAAGATATCTGTAAAGAGAGAAGATCTTGTAGTTGTTTCTATAATGCCATGTGTTGCTAAGAAATATGAGTCAGAGCGCGATGAGTTTGCTACAAACGGAAATCCGGATGTTGACTTTGCGATAACTACAAGAGAGTTAGCACACCTTATTAAACAGTCTAACATGGATATCAACACTCTTCCTAAAGAAGATTTTGATTCTCCTATGGGAGAGTCAACTGGTGCGGGAGTTATCTTTGGTGTTACAGGAGGTGTAATTGAGGCAGCAACACGTACTGCTTACGAAGTACATACTGGTAAAACATTAGAGAAGGTTGACTTTGAACAACTACGTGGTTTAGAAGGTATCCGTAAGGCTGAAGTTGATTTTGATGGTCTTAAATTGAATATTGGTATTGCTCACGGTCTTGGTAATGCTCGTAAACTTCTTGAGGATATAAGATCAGGAAAGTCTGAGTTCCATGCAATTGAGATTATGGCATGTCCTGGTGGATGTATTGGTGGTGGTGGTCAGCCATTACACCATGGCGATTCAACAATCCTTAAGAAACGTGCAGAGGCTCTTTATCGCGAAGATAAAGGAAAAGCTATACGTAAATCTCACGAAAATCCTCATATACAAGAATTGTATAAGAACTTTTTAGGTGAGCCTATGAGTGATAAAGCACATCATCTGCTTCATACACATTATGATAGTAAGAAGCCTGAGATTCGTGTTAAAGAGGATTAATTAAGTGTATTTCAATTTTTGATTTAAAGAAATTATTATGTCTGGATATAAAATAGAATTAAAGAAGAAAGACCTGGAAACCTTAAAAGAGGTTTGTAAGTCATTCAATAACGATCCGGGAGAGTTAATTAACGTTCTTCATAAAGCACAAAGTATCTTTGGGTATCTACCAGCTGAGGTACAGGAGGTTGTTGCTGAAGAGCTTAATATACCGGTTGCTAAGGTTTATGGTGTTGTAACGTTCTACTCGTTCTTTACAATGAAACCTAAAGGAAGATATCCTATCTCTATCTGTACTGGTACTGCATGTTATGTTAGAGGTGCAGAGAAAGTTCTTGATGAGTTTAAGCGTATCCTTAAGCTTGAGGTAGGAGAAACTTCAGAAGATGGAAAATTCTCAATAAGTTGTCTGCGTTGTGTTGGAGCATGTGGTCTTGCACCAGTTGTAATGGTAGGCGAGAAGACTTATGGTAGAGTATCTCCTGATGAAGTTCGTAAGATTATTGAAGAGTACGAAGAAATGGAGTAGTAATATCTCCTGAAAGATAAAAAATAAGGTATCCGATCTGGATACCTTATTTTTTTAAAACTATTTTTTTATAGGATTAATACATTGTATTAGCCTCTTTTATCAGCATTCTTTTCGCACTTTCAACCGGATCTTCCGGGTTTTTAAGATATGTACTTAATAGCTCTGTAGAGAACTTCATTCCATTATCTTTTGGAGTTAGTTCACTGCCAACTTCATTTATCAGCTTCTCTATCTTATTCTTAGCTGATTTTATATGTAACCAGGTGTCAACTGATACATATACCTGTTGCGATAGATTGTGATCAAACTCTTTTTTTATGTTTATAATACATCGTTGCTGAAGCTCTCTGGCGTTAATTCCTGGCTTATTAATACGCATTAAAAGGTTTTCTGGTGTAATTCTCTCCAGAAACATTGCAAGCCTCTCATATGCTTGAAATTTTAACGGAAGAGCTATCTTTCTATCCTCAACAATTGTATTTAAACGTCTGTTCTCTCTCTCATTTTTCAGGAATAACCTAATAATAATTATCATTACAGTACCAAGAACAACAATAGGTACTGTAAATAGTAGAATACTAATATAACTAATCATGATTACTTAATATTTTTAGCTTTCATCTTTCTGTTTAATGATATAATAATAGTTGTAAAGAATGTAAAGGCAAATAGCAGTGCAGCAAACATCATAGCATACTTTACACCTTTAGTTTTGGATGAGATAAACGGACCAAAATCAGTAACAAATCTTACAGGTTCAAACAGCTCTACTTGTTTTTCAATAGACTGTTTTGCAGTGAACAGCTGAATTATTGTCTCGTTCAGACTTTTGCTATTATTTTCTATTACAACTTGCTGATTGCGTTTATGAGTTTTACTCTCTTTTTGTAGAAGTTCTATTTTAGCTATCTCTTCTTCATACTTATTTATAAGTTCAGGCGATTGTCTTTTGAATATCTCAGACTCCTCCATAATAAAAGGATTCTGCATAAAGAAATCAATGATACTGTTTTTAAGAACTTCTCTGTCTACAGGAATTGTTGTATTAACAGTAATATTTAAAAAAGCATCACCTTGTGTGCCTGAAGATACCTTTTCATCTTTATATTCAACTTCAGCAATTAATTTACTTATGTTGCCAATTGTCTCTTTATTACTATCAAAATAATCCTTTTCAAGCGATATAAAATCAGAGAACTGATCAATAATTGATTTTGCAATATTAGGATCAATAGACTTTATACTTGCAATAGCTTTTGTTGAGTAAGTAACAGCTGTGGTTTTAGGGATCAGGTATCCTACAATTCCTCCTATAATAATTGCAGCACCATATATTAAGATATTTCTTCTTATAAAGCCATAAAGTCTGAGAAGAAGTTCTCCTAAATCAATCTCTTCTGTTTTCTTTGTGTTTTCTGTAGTCATATTTAGTTTGATTATTTAGTTTCAATTGCCAGTTTTAGTGTGGTTGTATCAAGTTTTGTGTCAATCATTTTGATTGAAATATCATATTTGTGAGCTTCATTTGTAGCCTCAAGTTCAACAGTACCCTTATACCATTTGCTGTTTATGGCTGTTGTTTTTGAGTTAATTTCATCTGAACCTTTAAATTGTTTAACAATTAAAGATTTAACACTCTCTTTTACATAGTAAGGAGTAGATATATCTATATCCAGTTTTATACTCTTGTCTTTTGCAATAACATGTTCTGTATTAACCTTAAGTTCAGGTTTAAGATTTAATTCAGTGTAATCTGTCTTCTGACAGCCATTCAGAAAAACAATAACTATTATTGCTGTAAATAATATTGTTACTTTTCTCATTTATCAATACTGTTTATTGTATATAGTTATTAGAAGATTTACTAGTGTCAGTATCATCATACTGTAAATATAAAAAAAAACAGTACCTGATGGTACTGTTTTAATTAATATATATTAAATGGTTTTCTTACATTAAGAAACTTAACAATATACCCGCTGCAACAGCAGAACCAATAACACCAGAAACGTTTGGTGCCATAGCATGCATCAGCAGGTGGTTTGATGGATCTGATTTAAGACCCTCTGCCTGCACTACACGAGCTGAATCTGGTACAGCAGATACACCGGCTGCTCCAATAAGCGGATTAAGCTTATTATCGCCTCTTAAGAACAGGTTCATAAACTTAGCAAACAGAAGACCTCCTGCTGTAGCTATTACGAACGATGCTGCTCCAAGACCGAATATCTTAAGTGAGTCAGGAGTAAGGAATACGTCAGCTTGTGTAGAAGCTCCTACAGTAATTCCTAACAATATTGTTACAATATCAATAAGCGAGTTTCTTGCTGTGTCAGCCAAACGCTTAGTAACACCTGATTCTTTAAGTATATTACCAAAGAATAACATTCCTAATAGAGGAAGTGAACTAGGAGACAGGAATGCTGTCATTAGAAGTCCGATTATTGGGAATAATATCTTCTCTAGTTTAGAAACCGCTCTAGGTGGCTTCATTTTAATCAATCTCTCTTTCTTTGTAATAAGCAGACGCATGATAGGTGGCTGTATTACCGGAACAAGAGCCATGTATGAGTACGCAGCAATAGCAATAGGACCAATAAGGTTTTTAACAGTAGATCCATCTGCCAAAATATTCATACCATTAGCAAGTTTTGATGACAGGAAGATAGCCGTAGGACCATCTGCACCACCAATAATACCAATAGCACCAGCCTCAGGCGCAGCAAAACCTAACCAAAGAGCTCCTATAAAAGTAAGGAATATACCTACCTGTGCAGCTGCACCAAGAAGCATTAATTTTGGATTAGATATAAGTGACGAGAAGTCTGTCATAGCACCAATACCAAGGAAGATAAGCGGAGGATATACCCCGGCCGTAACTCCAAAATACAGGTAATTCAGTACACTACCCTCTTCATAAATACCTAACTGAAGGTTAAATCCTTCTGCCTGAAAGAACGGAATATTACCCAATAGTATACCTGTACCAATTGGGATAAGAAGTAGTGGCTCGTAATCATATTTAATAGCTAGGAATATGAAAAACAGACCAACTAATATCATAACTAAGTTACCACCATGTACGTTTGCAAATCCTGAGAACTCAAAGAAGTTTACAATACCAGCCCATGCATCAGAGCTGTTTTCGTATATAAAACCATCTGTCTCAATATTGCCATCAGCAGTAACAGAAATATATTTATCAGCAATGCGGTTATCTGTAAATTTAAGTACGGCAACGCCATTATTTACAGACCACTCACCTACATATTTCTTCTTTACAGAATCCAGCTCAAACTTGAAGTTATCACGGAACTTCAGTGCCTTATATCTCTCAACAGTTGTTTCCGATTTAGCACTTACTTTATATCCGTCTGATTTATTAAGCCATTTACCTGATGTAAGAGTCTTCTCTATATCATTGCCTGTTGCAAATGCAGACCCAATCAGTATAAGTGTACTTAATATTGTTAATAAGATCTTCTTCATCTCTATCTGTTTTCTATTCCATTTCGATTAGTACATCGTTCTGCAGTACTGCATCACCTGTATTTACCTTAATAGATTTAATAGTTCCGTCTTTTTCAGCAAGAACCTTATTCTCCATCTTCATAGCTTCCATTATCATTAGCTCTTGTCCGCGTTTAACAGAATCACCAACATTAACAGATACAGATAATATTGTACCAGGTAGCGGAGCTTTAACGGCAAATGATACTCCACCAACAGATTTTTTAATCTTACTCTCAGTTCTCTTGTTAACAACTTCTGGTCTTACCAATGTAGGGGTTTTAGATTTTTTAACCTCTTGGTGTACCTCAACAGAGTAGTGAGTTCCGTTTACCTCAATCTCTGCAATGTTGTTCTCAAATGATGATATCTCAACTTCGTATTTGTTACCCTTTATGGTAAAATCGAACTTTTTCATTTTTATATTTTTAACTACCTGTTAGTTAACTTACTTTTTATTAAAATATGAGTTCATACTGTAAATCTTAGAACTCCACGGAGAGTATTTTTTGGCACTTCTCTCAATTGTAATAATGCCACTCTCATCGTCGTGTTGATCACTGAAATACATATGAAGAGCCATTGCTATTGCGGCATTAGTATCACCATCAATAGTCAGATCATCCTCTACCACAACTGCTTTGTCTTTTTTGCGTTGCTCTTTACGGGCTTTGTAGTTGATAATCTTTGGAATAGTGTTAAAGATAAACGACAAAGTAAAAAGTGCTGCAAAGACAATAAAAATACCTACAATTGAGATTGTAATACCTTCAGAACCTATTGCATTTAATAAAGTACTCATTATTTACTGTTTTTTTAAGTTCTTATAATGGAATATTACTATGCTTCTTTGGAGGTAAAGTATCCTTTTTAGTAGCAAGAGTCTGGAATGCTCTGATTATTCTGAATCGAGTATTCATAGGCTCAATAACATCATCAATGTATCCATATTTTGCAGCGTTGTAAGGATTTGCAAACTGCTTTTTGTACTCCTCTTCTTTTTCTGCAATATATTTTGCTTTCTCTTCAGGATCTTCAATGCTCTTAAGTTTACGCCCTTCAAGTACCTCAATAGCACCTGCTGCACCCATTACTGCAATCTCTGCTGTTGGCCAAGCGTAGTTAACATCTCCACGTAGTTGCTTAGAGCTCATTACATCATGTGCACCACCGTATGATTTACGTAGTGTAACTGTAACTTTTGGTACAGTAGCTTCTCCGTATGCAAACATAAGTTTGGCACCGTGAATAATAATACCGCCGTACTCTTGTGTACTTCCTGGTAAGAATCCCGGTACATCAACAAGTGTTAATAATGGTATATTAAATGAGTCACAGAAACGAACAAATCTTGCAGCTTTTCTACTTGATTCAATATCAAGAACACCCGCAAGGAAATTTGGCTGGTTAGCAACTATACCAACTGACATACCGTTTAGTTTTGCAAAACCGATGATAATATTTTTAGCATAGTTTCTGTGTATCTCTAAGAACTCACTATTATCAACAATACTGTAAATCACATCTTTTACATCGTATGGTTGATTCGGATTCTCAGGAATAATATTGTTAAGAGCTTCATCAATACGCTCTATCGGATCATTACACTCAGTAATAGGAGCCTCCTCAAGGTTGTTTTGAGGCAGGTATGAAATAAGCTTTCTGATAAGAAGTATACCTTCCTCCTCATCATCACATAAGAAATGAGCAACACCTGATTTAGATGCGTGAACATTTGCTCCTCCTAAATCTTCTGTAGTAATATCCTCTCCTGTAACTGTTTTTACAACCTTAGGACCTGTTACAAACATGTAACTGGATTTATCAGTCATAAGGATAAAGTCAGTTAGTGCTGGCGAGTATACAGCACCTCCGGCACATGGTCCAAAAATTGCTGATATTTGTGGAATAACACCCGATGCAAGAATGTTACGCTCAAATATCTCTGCATATCCTGCAAGTGAGTTAACACCTTCCTGAATACGCGCTCCACCACTATCATTAATTCCGATTATCGGAGCACCCATTTTCATTGCCATATCCATAACCTTGCATATCTTCTGTGCAAAAGTTTCAGATAATGATCCTCCGAATACTGTGAAGTCTTGTGAAAAAACATATACTACACGACCATCAATAGTACCCGTTCCGGTAACTACTCCGTCGCCAAGATATTGCTCTTTCTCCATTCCAAAGTTGGTACAACGGTGTGTCACAAACATGTCGAACTCCTCGAAACTACCCTCATCAAGTAGCATATCGATGCGCTCGCGGGCAGTAAATTTACCCTTCTTGTGTTGTGATTCAATACGTTTCTCTCCTCCACCTAATTTAGCTTTCGCTCTTAGTTCAATTAACTCTTTAATTTTGTCTTGGTTGCTCATCGGATTTGTATTGTGAAATTCTATTATTTGTTTTTGTCTTCACATAATTCAGTTAATACGCCAAATGTTGATTTTGGATGAAGGAAACCAATGTTTAATCCTTCTGCTCCTTGTCTGCTCGTCTTGTCAATTAAACGAACACCTTTTGACTCTGCCTCTGCTAGTTTCTCATCAATATCTTTAACTGCAAAAGCAAGGTGATGAATTCCTTCGCCCTTCTTCTCAATGAATTTTCCAATAGGTCCTTCTGGATCTGTTGACTCAAGAAGCTCAATTTTAGTATCTCCAACTTTAAAGAAAGCAGTCTTTACCTTCTGATCTTTAACTTCTTCAATGTTGTAGCACTTTAAACCTAAAATGTTTTCGTAGTAAGGAATTGATTCCTCTAAACTTTTAACGGCAATGCCGATGTGTTCGATATGTGTTGGATTCATGATATATGTATGTATTTTATAATCTCGCTGCAAAATTATTAATGTTGCGGTAAATAACTTATATAAAACGAAAAAAAAACGAGTTCTGAGAACTTGTTATTAAACATTGTTTTATAATATCTTTTTCTGCTTATGATTTATTGATTTTTTCAAAGTAAAACTTATGATTTATATCTAATATACTTAATTTACTTTTGATTTACCAGTTTTTGTCAATTGAATTATATACGATTTGCTGTATATCTGTGCGAAGATTCTCTTTGATTATTAAGGTGTTGTACTGGTCAGGATGCACCCTGTTTGACAGGAAAATATAAACAAGGTCATAAACAGGGTCAATCCACATAAGGCATCCGGTAAAACCGGAGTGTCCGAAACTTAAAGTTGTGGCAGATTCGCATGTTGGTCCTTTACTTCTGTCTATAGGATTTGGTTTATCAAAACCTAATGCACGACGATTATCATTCTCAAGAAATTGATATTGGGTAAAGAGCGAAACAGTGTTTTTATGAAGATATTTTTTACCGCCATATTTACCTTTATTAAGGAGCATCTGAGCATATTTTGCAAGATCGTTGGCGTTAGAGAACAGACCTGCATGACCTGCTACACCACCCATAAGTGCTGCTCCCGGATCATGCACATAACCATGAAGAAGGTTTCGGCGGTATATAATATCGTTCTCTGTAGGTACAATCTCCGATTTGCTAAAACTGTTTAGAGGATTGTATGTTAAACGTTTTGCTCCAAGAGGTTTGTAATAGTAATCATATGTAAGATTATCAATGGATTTATTTGATAACCTCTCTGTTATCTGTTTAAGATAATAGTAACCAAGATCGCTGTACTTGTATCTTTTTTTCTTTAGAAGATCAGACTCATTAATAATACTATATAATGTATCAATAATTGAGTTGCTTGCATACACACCCGGTGCTACCTCTATAGAGAACTCATTGCTCTTTTCGTGAACAAAATATCCATCTTTGAAAGTGTAATTCCTGTTCATATACATATTCTTCCATGTCTTTAGAGGATATGTATCAGACAGCTTGTTTGATATAAGCTTCTCATTCTCATTTAAAGGCTCCATAGATCTTAGATAGAAATTGATCCATGGTTTTAAACCTGATTGATGAGTAAGAATATCTCTAAGATTCAGATCAGCCTTATTGCTTTCATGTAGTTCTGGTAGATAAAATTCAAGGTCACGGTCAATCCAGAATTTACGGTCGTCATATAGCTTCATTAACGAGGGAATAGTTGCTGTAACCTTGGTTATTGAAGCTATATCATACAGATCGGTTACCTTAACCTCTCTTTTTTTTTTATAGGTGTGGTATCCGTATGTTTTGTTCAGAAAAACATTACCTTTTATAGCAGCAATAATCTGACAACCCGGCATTCCTCTGTTCTCAATAGCTCTTAATACAAGTGAATCAATTCTGGCAAGGCTATCTGCAATTATACCGCAGTTTTTTGGCTCACTATATCCCAGTCTTATCTTTTCTGTAATTATCCCTTCGCCTTCTTTATAATCAGAGGTTGTAACTGGCAATATTCCTGTAGCCTCTTTACCTCCAAATATAACCTGCGCCGCAGCATCCTCTGCCATATCATTATCTTCATATGATACAATCAGACCATCAACTTTTGAGATATCACCCAAATATTTTAATCCGTATGGATTGCCAAAAAGATCAACAATTACTCTTGGGCCTTCAGATAATTGTCTGATAATATTCCCGATTTCAGGCTTAATATTAAACTTTTTGTATGCGCTCTGACTTGTATTGTGAACGGAACATATTACAAGATCGTAGCTATATGCTTTTTTTAATGCAGCAGCTACCTCTGCTGTATCTTTAATATCTTTTATATAGATATGATCTATCTCAGAATACAGGTTAATCATATGTTGAAATGTACCGGCTTTTTCTCGTCCAATAGCAAGTGTTGCTATGCGTCTTTCAGATATATCTTTTATAGGAAGGATATCGCCACTGTTCTTTAGTACAGTTACAGCGTTTTCATACAGTTCGCTTATAAGAGCAGTATACTCCGGTTTGTTTAGGTCTTTATCAAGACTGTTTATCTCTATAGTTTTTCTTTCAGTATTTCCGGTATTGTATTTGGCAAGCAATATCTTTTTAACCTTTCTGAATACATCGCTCTTACTCAGTTTCTTCCTTTTTAGTGCTGATTTTATAGCGTTTAAAGCTCTTGGTACATCTTCCGGAAAAAGAAGAACATCGTTGCCTGCCTGCAGAGCCATAACCTCAAGCCCTCCGGGTTTGTGATAACTGCTTACACCTTTCATATTAAGAGCATCGGTAAAGATGAGTCCTTTGAAATTCAGCTCTGTTTGAAGAAGATCGGTAACCACCTTCTTTGAAAGTGTAGAAGCGTTTTTACTTGTATTATCAAGTGCAGGAATATTCAGGTGAGCCACCATTACACCTTCAACACCTGAATTAAACAGGGTTTTGAAAGGATATAACTCAATAGAATCTAGTCTTGATCTGTTGTGTGATATAACAGGCAATGTTTTGTGCGAATCGGTATTGGTATCGCCATGACCCGGAAAGTGTTTTGCGGTTGCAATAACACCTCTGTCTTGCAGACCTAATGCATATGATAAACCTTTAAAAGCTACATTATATTTGTTTTCTCCAAACGATCGGCTATTTATTACAGGGTTGTCCGGATTGGTATTTATATCAACAACAGGTGCAAAATTAATGTGAATACCCATTCTGTTGCACTGATCGGCAATATCGTTTCCCATTCTGTATATCATACGGTTATCTCTTATAGCACCAAGAGTTAACTGTCTTGGATATTTAGGAGTGTTTTTTAAACGCATTGCCAATCCCCACTCTCCGTCAATAGCAATAAACAGAGGTAGTTTAGATATACGCTGAAACTTATTTGTCATCTCAGCCTGTTTAATAGGATCTCCTTTAAAGAATATCAATCCTCCAATATGGTTTTTTGATATTAATCTTGATAAAAAAGCAGAATGTGCTTTATCTTTATTTGAGTATGCGGCAACCATAAAAAGTTGACCTATCTTCTGATCAAGAGACATTTGGTTAAATACTGAGTCTACCCATCTTTTTGATTGAGGCGTTTCTTTAAGAGAAAAACTCTTTTCCTGCGAAAAAATAACTGAACTTGTAAAAACGATAATTGTAAATAGCGCTAGCCTCTTCATCTGAAATATTTTATTGTATAAAATTTACGTATATAAAAACAAAAATCCTACTAATAAAGAATGTTTTAACGAACACATTGTTGCAAGGAATTAATCTTTCAACAATTATTTATAAGTACTGATTAAATATGTCGATAAAAATAGTAATTTTAGGATGAATCTCAACAGTACAGCATAATCAGTATTGATGTTATTTAATATGATTCTCTATTAGAAAGGAATATAAAATATAATGTTATGAGCAGATTATTCAGATTTGTTAAAGGTGTTTTACTGATAGTAACAGTTGCATTGATAGTTTCTTGTTCAGGAACAGCGAAACCGGATGCCTTTAATATATATATAGTAGAAACAAGCGATGTGCATGGGTCATTTATGCCATACAACTATATTAAGCAGAAGCCAACAAAAGGCTCTTTGGCTCATGTAAGTGCATATGTAAATAAGTTACGTGGCGAGAAAGACAGTAAGGTTATATTATTAGATAATGGTGATGTGCTTCAGGGGCAACCAATTGTATATTACGATAATATAAATAATCCTGATAACCACATTGCAGCAGCAATGTTTAACTATATGAAGTATGATGCCGTAACTGTTGGTAACCACGATATTGAAGGAGGACACAGGGTTTATGATAACTTTATGGAGAGCCTGAATATGCCTATGCTTGGCGCAAATGTAGTATCTGTGAAGAATGAGAAACCATATTTTAAACCATATACAGTTGTAAAGCGGTATGGTTATAAAATAGCTGTTTTGGGTCTTACTACTCCGGGTATTCCAAAATGGCTGCCTGAAACAAAGTGGGAAGGAATGCGATTTGATGATATGGTTTCTACGGCAAAAAAATGGGTTGATATAATAAAGAAAGAAGAGAAGCCTGATTTTATTGTAGGATTGTTTCATGCAGGACATGATGCAACATATGGAGGTGCAAATACATATGATGCTAAAAATGAGAATGCATCGTTGTTGGTAGCTGAAAATGTTCCCGGGTTCGATGTGGTTTTTATAGGACACGATCACGATGTTTTGGCCAAGAAAATAGATGATACAAACGGAGATGATGTTTGGATTGTTGATCCGGGAAGTTCAGCAAGAAATGTTGGAGTTGCAAAAATATCGTTTGTTAAGAGTCAGGAAACAGGAGAGTATGATGTTGAGATCAATGGCGAAATTGTTTCTATGAAGAATATTGAGCCTGATACAGCATTTATAAATACATTTGATTATAAACACAAGGAGATTATAGAGTATTGTAATACAAAGGTTGGAGAGTGTTCAAAATCAATATCATCGCTTCCGGCTTACTATGGAGCATCTGAGTTTATGAGCTTTTTGCATAAAGTACAATTAGAGACATCTAAAGCTGATATATCATTTGCTGCGCCTTTGAGCTATAAAACAGAGATTGCCAAGGGTGATATACTTGTTTCGGATCTGTTTAAACTGTACCGTTTTGAAAATATGCTTACTGCAATAGAGCTTACCGGAGAAGAGATAAAAAACTATCTGGAATACTCATATGAAGCATGGTTTAACACAATGCAAAGCTCAAAAGATCACCTGATGTTACTAAAGAGCGATAGTCAGGGGAATATAGAGTATAATAAATCTATTAATGCTTTTAAACTGGCAGGAGCATTTTATAACTTCGATTCAGCTGAGGGAATAATATATACGGTTGATGTAAGAAAAGAACCTGGAGAGAGAATTACTATAAAATCTATGAGTAATGGAGATAAGTTTATGCTGGATAAGAAGTATAAAGTTGCAGTTAACTCATACAGAGCAAATGGAGGAGGAGGACATCTTCTGAATGGTGCAGGATTATCTTCAAAAGAGGTTGAGAAGCGTACAGTATGGTATAGTGATCATGATATAAGATACTATATGATAGAGTATATTAAAGATAAAGGTGTTATTACATTTGAGAATAGTAATAACTGGAAGGCTATACCAGCCGGCTGGGTAGAGAATGGTTGGGACAGAGACTTCCCTCTGCTTTTCTCAAAAAGATAAATAAACGTATAAATAGTGTGTGCTTATAATGTGATTACATACACTATTTATATCATATAACAACGAACATTGCCATAAGCAGAAATAGAGTTGAGTATCTGTATTGAACCTGTTTTTGCCAAATAAATAAAAACAGAATACGTGAAAATAGTAAGACAGCTACTAATATTTATACTTCTTGTAACATCAATACAAGTAACAGGACAGGATGTTTACAGAACAAAAAAGGTAGAGGAGATAATAAGTAAAGCATACGGATTTAAGAACTCCGGTGATATTGGAGAATGCCTTAAATTATTGCAAAAATATCATAAAAAAAGACCAAAGAATGTTGTTGTAACTATTGTTCTGGCCGAGATATACAACGATATAGACAATAAAGAGAATGCTCTTGTATATTATAAAAAAGCAATAGAGACAGATTCTCTATATTTTCCTGAAGCTTTTATGCAGGCAGGAAGATTAGCTTTTGCTATTCCCGATTATAACGATGCATTACGGTACTTTAGTGGTTATAAAAATAGTGGAGGATTGGTTAAAGAGTATCTGAATGAAGCAGACAGGTTTATATCTAACTGTAATTTTGCTATTAATGCGATAGAGAACCCTGTTGATTACAAACCTGTAAAGGTGAGATATATAAACTCAGAACACGATGAGTATTGGCCATCGCTTAATGCAGATGAATCGAAGCTGATAGTTACAAGAAAAATATGTTTTAAGGATGATAATAGCAGAGTAATATGCGATGAAAACTTTGTATATACAGATTCTGTTGTGATAAATAAATTTTCTGAGGCAATATCGCTTAGTGAGAATGTAAATACGGATCTTAATGAAGGAGCACAAACTCTGACCTCTGATGGTAGAACAATGTATTTTACAGCTTGTAACAGAGCCGATGGTAGAGGACGTTGCGATATATATGAATCTGTGCTTACAGGAGATGAGTGGAGTGCACCAGTTAACATTGGGAGTCCTGTAAACAGTTACCGTTGGGAGGCTCAGCCAACAGTTTCGGCTGATGGAAGGACACTGTATTTTGTGAGTCACAGGAAAAGCGGTTACGGTGGTTCTGATATATATGTATCGCATAAAGACAATAATGGAGAGTGGAGCGCACCTGTTAATCTGGGTCCAAAGGTTAATACACCGTTTGATGAATCAGCACCATTTATACATCCGGATGGGGAGACCTTATATTTCTCGTCAGACGGACACACAGGAATGGGAGGGCGTGATATATTCAGAGTGAAACGTAAAAGTGATACAATATGGTCTGACATTAAAAATCTGGGTTATCCTATAAATACAAATAAAGATGAAGAGGGTTTTATAGTAAATACAAGTGGAAACAAGGCATACTTTGCAACAGATATAGGACGAGGAAACAGACGAGATATATATACATTTGAATTACCACAAGACATAAGACCGCTGGCATCATCGTATTTTGGAGGAGTTGTGATTGATAAAAAAACAGCAATGCCTCTTGAAGCTGGTATAGAGGTATTCAGACTTGATAATGCAGAACCTGTTTATGTTGGTATATCAGATTCTGTTACAGGAGAGTTTCTGTTTCCTGTAATAAATAATAAGCAGTACGCTATAAATGTAAATAAGAGAGGGTATTTGTTCTACTCAGATAATATAACCCCTGTAGATAGCAGTATTGAAGATTATAAGAAAACAGTTCATTTGTTACCTATAGAGAAAGATGCATCTGTAATACTTAAGAATATACTGTTTGATATAGACTCATACACCCTTAAGGAAGAATCATTTGTTGAACTTAACAAGATTGTTGATTTCATGAATCTTAATGGCACAGTAAAGATAGAGATAAGCGGACATACTGATAACACAGGAGTTAAGGCAGAGAATATGGAACTTTCTAATAATCGTGCTGAGGTAGTTAAAAGGTATATAACTGATAAAGGAATTGGTTCTGATCGTATTATAAGTAAAGGATATGGAGCAGAAAAACCTATAGCAGATAATAATACAGAAGAGGGAAGAATGGAAAATAGAAGAACGGAGATGAAGATTATTGACTAAAACAGTTAATAACAATATGATTGTTCAATGAATAAGTTGATTTTCAGCACATATTTTGTTAAATTAAATAAAGAAATTTAGATAGGTTAGTAAAATTGAATAGACCATGAGGAATATAATATCTGTTTTATCTGTAGTAATACTGTTTGTAACTCTTTGTAGTTGTGAGAAGAATGAGGAACTTAAAAAGAAGATAGTAGGAGAGTGGGATTGGAAAATAACCTATGGTGGTTCTGTAAGCTATACACCAGATAATACGGGTAAAATAAAAAAATTTATATTCGATGACGATTATGGGTTTAAGTTTGTTGAGAACGGAACAACTATCCAAAATACAGACTACTATTTCAGAACGGAAGAGAGTGCTATTACTGGTTCAACAAAAGATCTGCTTATAATAAACTTTAGATCATCATCCGGCAAATCAATAATTCCTATGCGTTATACTTACCGTTTCGAAGGCAATACTATGTATCTGACCGAAGAAAACTTTGACGGATATATACATAAGTATGAGAAGTAATGTAATTAAACGATTATATTGGTTTTATAGATGTTTTATATAACAATATATTTAATACCTTAGGCATCTTGTTTAAAGTATCATAATAGAACATTTATGAAAACAGTAACTCTTACTACATGTAACGATGTTGTTGAAGCAAACCTTATTGTTGGAAGATTAAAGAATGAGGGTGTTTATGCTTTTACAACAAATGAGAATAGCACAACCATAATGCCTCACTATAACAATATGTTTGGTGCAGGAGTTCAGATAGTAGTATCGCAACAAGATTTACAGAAAGCTAAAGAAGTTATAGAATCGGATGCCAACGAAAAAGTACTATGTACAGAATGCGGATCTGACAATATTAAATTTGGTTTGGGACGTAATGTATTTAAAACACTATTATTTGTAATGCTTTCTGCTATATCTTTTATACCAATGGGTAACATAAAGGCCAAATGTATATGCAGCAACTGTAAACATGAGTTTAGATTATAACTGCTTTCTTTTAAATTGACTAAACATAAAACTAAATTATATGCGAAGATTATTAATGCTAACTGTTGCTATAGTGGCAACACTAACTGTTTATGCAAAAAACGAGAAAAAGGTAAAGAGTAAGATATCATCGGTTACAGTATACCGTGAAGGAGCACAGATAACCCGAACTGCTAATGTAACTGTAGGTAAAGGAAAAACCACTCTGGTGTTTGATGACCTTACACATAAGATTAATGCAGATAATATTCAAGTAAAAGCATCAAAGGGCTTGACGATTCTGTCTGTAACAAAGAGTATTGATTATCTGACAGGAAAGATTATTGATGCAAATACTAAAAAGTTGGAAGAGAGACGTATTGAGTTGTCTGATAGTATGGTGTTGATTAATGGGACTATAGATATTTGCGATGATGAGAAGGATATGATATATGCAAACAGATCTATTGGTGGCGAAAATGGAGTTAGTATAGAGGAGCTAAAAAGAGCAGCTCTGTTTTACAGAACAAGGCTTACTGAAATTGAGACAAAGAAATATAAACTAAACATAGTTAAAGGCAGAATAAAAAGAGACCTTGATAAAATAGAGAATCATCTTGAGCAAAATGATACCCCTATAGATAAACCTGTTGGTGTTGTAAAAGTTGTGGTTTCAGCAGACAGGCTGGTAAGTAAAAAAATAGAGTTACGTTATATTGTGGCTGATGCAAGCTGGAAACCAGATTACTCAATACGTGTTAATGAGGTAAGCAAACCTGTAGATTTATACTATAATGCTAAGGTAAAACAGAAAACTGGTGAGGACTGGAATAATGTTAAATTGGTACTGTCAACAGGTAATCCGTATGCTAGTAATACAAAACCTGAACTGGACCCTTATAATCTGGATTTTTCGAATTATAGTGATAGGTCATATTCAAAGCAATCAGATAAGTATACAGATAAAACTCAAACATCTGTTGAATTCAGAATAGATCAGCGTTATACAATTACTACGGACGATGCGGTAAGAGATGTGTCTATGGTTAAGTATAAAATACCAACAAGTTACAGGTATTCAGCAGTACCAAAATTATCGTCATCAGTATTCCTTATGGCTCGTATTGCTGATTACACAGATTTTAATCTGTTGAGTGGTAATGCAAAATTATTCCTTAAAGATACATATCAGGGAGATACATATCTTGATATGTTTACAACAAATGATACTCTATCTGTATCGTTAGGATATGACAGAGATATAATTATTAAGCGTGAAAGTATTAAGGAATATACCTCAAAGAGTTTTGCCGGATCTTATAGAAAAGATCAGCGAGCCTGGGAAATAACAATTAAGAGTAATAAAAAAGTGCCTGTTGAGATAGATCTTACTGATCAATATCCGGTATCAAGAACAAGTGATATAAAGGTAGACTTAACTGAAGATGGAGGAGCTGTAGTTAATAAAGATACAGGTGAACTTAAATGGAAGATAAAGCTTAAACCACGAGAGAAAAAAACTGTTGTATTTAAATATATTGTTAAGTACCCTAAATACTCAAATGTAGTGGTTAGATAGATATTAGTAATGTAATAGCATATTTATGAACAGATTTTTATATATGGTGCTGATATTACTGATGCCATCACTAATATTTGCACAAAAAGAGAAAATTGTAAAAAGTAAAGTAACAAAAGTTACTGTTTACAAAAGAGGAGCCGCTGTAACGCGTAGCGTAAAGACAAACTTGAAAAATGGGAGTTATATACTTACAATTAATAATCTTCCAAAAGATATAAAGAAAGATAATATTCAGGTCTCTGCATCAAATGGTATAACTATTCTGTCAGTGACATCTGAACTATCATATTTTTCAAAAGATATATTTAACAGTAATACTAATAAATTGTCAGCAAAAAGAGTGATAGTTAACGATAGTATAAAATTACTCAATAATCTTGTAGAAGTATTGAATAAGGAGAAAAACCTATTAATGACAAACAGGGCAGTTGGAGGGAAAAATGGTTTGACTACTGAAGAATTCAAAATAGCTGCAGATTATTATAGAAAACAGTTGACAGATATAAGCAATGAAAAAGATAAACTGGCAAAAAGAATAATAACACTTATTAATAGATTATCTGTTTTTGATAAACAGTTAAAAGAACTTAATCATAAGAGTAAGGAGGTTACTTCAAGAATAGATATAACAGTATCTGTAAAACAAGATATTAAAGCAAAACTTGATGTAACCTATATGGTTAATGATGCTTCATGGAGTCCTGAATATGATATTCGTACTGAAAATAGTCAATCGTTGCTGAAATTAATGTATAAAGCAAAGGTTAAACAGAGTTCAGGTGAGGACTGGAGTAATGTAAAGATGATTCTGTCAACAGGGAATCCTCAAAAGAATAAAGATTTACCGACATTAAGGCCATATATTATGTCTAAATCATATGACAGAGTACAGATTAGAGGTATAGGAAGTATAAATAGTTCAGATAATGGTGTCAGGGTTTTTCGTCAAATATCCGGAAGAGTAACTTCTTCAGAAGATGGTTTGGGGATTCCCGGGGCAAATGTAGTAATAAAGGGAACCAATCTTGGTGTGGCTACAGATATTGATGGTAAATATACAATAAACGTTCCTGAAGGTGCCGATAAACTTGTGTTTAGTGCAATGGGATATAGAAGTAATGAAGTTTGGCTGAACAGTAGAGTAATTAATATTGTACTAAATCCGGAAAATATATCACTGGATGAGGTTGTTGTTGTTGCTTATGGTGTTAAAAGTAAATCTTTATTTAAATCTAATAAACCTAAAAAGAGAGAGAAGCCTGTCTATAATATACCAATGGAGATTAATAAAGGGCAGACATCTGTAGAGTTCTCAATAGATACACCATACTCAATACCATCTGATGATAAACCATATGATGTGCAGATGGTAGAGTACCCTGTTGATGTTACATACACCTACTCAGCTGTACCAAAGCTATCGTCAGATACATACCTTATGGCAGGGCTTACAAACTACAGTAAATACAATCTGTCTGATGGTTTGGCAAAGCTGTATCTTAAAGGAACATATATGGGCGATACTCATCTTGATATGGGTACAACAAGTGATACAATGAATATATCTGTTGGTCGTGATCCTGATATTGTTGTTAAACGAGAGAGTATAAAAAAATATACAGAAAAAAGCTTTACTAGTTCATATAAGAAAGTGAAGCGTGCCTGGGAGATTACTATAAAAAACAATAAATCGTATGCTGTAGATCTTGATCTGTATGATCAATACCCGGTATCATCAGATTCAGATATTAAGGTTAAGTTAGAGGAGCACTCAGGTGCTACTATAGATGAAGATAGTGGTGAACTTAAGTGGAAACTACACCTGAAACCAAAACAGACAAAAAAGGTTATAATAAAGTATACTGTAAAGTATCCAAGAGGTAAAAAACTCTATATAGACTAAAATATAGCCTGTTACAAACAGACCCCGAATGAGATAAAACATTCGGGGTCTGTTTTTATAGGATATAAATACAATATCTATTTTGTATAGTATTTCATGAATTGTGATCGTTCGTAGAGTGCAGGGTCATCATCTTTTTTTACGGCAAGGCGTCCTCTGAAATCGTCAATTGATGTAAACGATTTACTGGTCATCCAGTTTTCAATTTTACTCAGCATATCTTTAACTATGCCACTTCTTTTATCGTATAACGCGGATGCTACCTGAACTGCTTTAGCTCCTGCAAGTAGTTGTTTTATTACCGCATCGCCTGAGTGTATTCCTGTTGAGGCGCAAATATCGCATCCGGCTCTTTCAGAGAATAGTGCTACCCATCTTAACGATTTTCCAATCTCTGACGGATCAGACAGAACGAACGATGGTTTAACGCTCATTGTATCAATATCAATATCGGGACTAAAGAACCTGTTGAAGAGAACCATTCCTTTAATGCCTGACTCAGATAGTTTCATAATTGTATTTCCGAGTGCTGTAAAGTGGTATGATATCTTTAACGATATTGGTATAGTAACAGATGATCCAACTCTGTTTATAACATCAAAATATAGTTTCTCAATATCTGCTGAATTACGTTTTATATCAGAAGGAGAGAAGAACATATTGAGCTCAATAGCATCGGCTCCGGCAATCTCAAGTTTTTTAGAGAATGACAACCACCCTGTGGTATATGCACAGTTTATGCTTGCAATAACAGGAATAGACAGCTCTTTTTTAGCCTGTTTTATAAGGTTTACATACTTGTTGATATTCTCTTTTCTTATCTGCATGTCCATATAATCAAGCTGTTCTCTTTTTGATCCAAACGGATCGTCCTGATTCAGTAATGCTTCATGTTCAAGAAATATCTCCTCTTCAAATATCGATTTAAGAACTACCGCAGCTACACCCTCTTCCTCAAGGTTTTTAAGGTTCTCTATATCACCTGTAAGTCCGGTAGATCCTGCTATTATCGGGTTCTTTAAATCTAACCCCATATAGGTTGTTCGTAAGTCCTTCTCCATAATTAATGTTTTAGTCGGTTTTTAAAGTAGCTACTCATCTCTCTGTTAAGAGTACTACAGCCGTAACTGAATAAACAGTCATCATCGGTATATGTTTCAGATGTGAATGCAATTTTATCAGGCTCATTTGTTACAAGGAATGAGAACATCTCTAATCTGATATCGTCAACAGACAATATTTTATCTCCTCCCAGCAGTGCTGTAATTTCTGATATCTGTCTCCACGAAGGTACATCTGTTCCTGATGTAATTGACTTATCAAATTGTTGTACTATTTTCTGAGAGTTAGTGTAACTACCTCCTGTTTCGTATGGGAATGTTGCCGGAAGTATAAGATCTGCTTTAAAAGCGGTCTCGCTCATAAAGAAGTCTTGTACCAATACAAAGTCGGAATTATTAAACCATTTATCTGTTCTGTCTTTGTCGTTACTACAACCTATTGGATCTTCGCCAAATATAAACATGGTTTTAATTGTATTCTCATCCAGCTTTTCGGCTATAGTTTTGGTATCTGAGTATTCAGGGAAAGTACTCAGTTTCCAGACAGATTTCATTATATCTGTAAATGTTCTGTCTGTAATATCTCTTTGTGCAACCCCATATCTCTGATCAATACCCATATCGAATACCCCTTGTGAGTTACAGAGAGGTTTCAGTGCTATTAAACCACTTGCTCTTTTTCCGGCCTTTCCGGTAATTATTGCAAGATTTTGTATCTCAGCAGATGTTGCTGAATCGGTACTATTCTCAGCAAATATAATTACAGCATGCTGACTCTTATTGTACTCCTCTGCAAATCTCTGTATTGTATCTGTATCAACACCAGACAGTGCCGATATATGGTTGAAATCCTCTTTTAGCAGCTTCTCTTTGTATTTGTTAAAACCTGTTGTTCTGTCGTCTATAAACAGGCTATTTTGCTTGTTTGAACTTAACAGATAATGGTTTGCTGCTTTTATAAAGTGATAATATGACTCTATCTTAATAAATTCGTCTGTTTTACGCGCAAATTTTTCAGATATATCTCTGTTTAGAGCAGAGATGATACTGCCGTTATTTCGTGCTCTGTTTACCAGAAAACCAACAGTACCACTCTCTTCTGTAAGATCAATACCAAGAACGTATATGTTGCTGGTATGTGGAAGTTGTTCAAATGGTGTGTTCAGTCTGTAGTTACTTTTGTAAGCACTGTTTTTATCAATATAGCTAAAACTGGCAATATTGTTTGTATTGGCACCTGCTCTGGCAAGTTTTTGTATAAGGTACATATCCTCGTTTGTAAGACCTGCACCGGCAAAGAATGCCATTGAGTCTGGTGTTGTATTCTTTATTCTGTCTGCAATTAATTCAAATGCTTTTTCAAATGATATTGGTTTATAGGTGCCATTCTCTTTTATAAGGGGTTTGGTTATTCTTGATCCGCTGTTTATCAGTCGGTATCCAAACTTACCATATTTACACAGATTAGTATCGCTGTTTATTAATCCTTTTGCACCTTTAGATTTTGTTACAAATCCTCCGTTGTGATGTAACTCTATACTGCAACCTACAGAGCAGAACATACAGATACTCTTTGATATTTCTGGTTTTACAGGACCGGGTTTAAATGTAACATTCTCCGTTATTGCTCCTGTAGGACATGTTGATATACACATGCCGCAGCTTTCGCAGTTTGTATCGTTAAGAGATTTGCCCATACTTGGAGCAACATATGTTGTGAATCCTCTCTCAATAAGCCCCAGAGCATCAGCTCCAACTACCTCAGAGCATATTCTCACACATCTGCTACATAGTATACATTTGTTGTTGTTAATCTCTATAAACGAGTGAGAAAAATCGATAGGTTTCTCTACAAAATCGCCTTTAAATCTGTTCTGATCGGCACCATATTCAGTTGAGTAGTCTTTAAGATTGCAATCAAATACCTCTGTACATCCGCACTCCAAACATCTGTGAGTCTCATCTTTTACTCTGTTTTCATCAGTGTATCCCAGTTCAACCTCTTTAAAGTTTATTCTGTCGTTTGCCGGTAGTACAGGCATTTCGTATCTGTTACGTCTGGCATATCTGCCAATAACATCTGTTTTAAGGTTATTTTTAAAGTTCTCTTTTTTGCTTAAGAACTCTTTTGTTTTTGGTGTTATTTTTTGATTATTGAGGAACTGATTACAGCTATGTGCAGCGATACCTGCCTGTGCAATAGCTTCAATAATTGTTGCAGGACCAGTTACACCATCGCCGGCAGCAAACACACCTTTAATATCTGTTTCAAGTGTTTTTGAATCGGCATCAATATCACCCCATCTGTTAGCTTTTAATTCGCCATGATCGGTATTACTGTTAATATCGTTAAGGAAGTTAATGTCAGTTTTTTGTCCTATTGCAGCCAGAACATAATCAGCCTGAAGTTCATACTCAGAACCATCAACCGGAACGGGTCTTCTTCTTCCGGAAGCATCCGGTTCGCCAAGCTCCATTTTTATAAGTGTTAACGATTTTAGCTTTCCATTATCGTCTTTATTTACCTCAACAGGATTTGTAAGAAACAGATACTCTACACCCTCTATTTTTGATTCGTGTATCTCTATTGGGTTTGCAGGCATTTCGGCCTCAGTTCTTCTGTATACCACATATGTTTTTTCAGCACCGCATCGTTGGGCTGTTCTGCAGCAGTCCATTGCCGTATTTCCTCCACCAACTACTACAACTGTTTTGCCTGTAAAGTCTGCCGGTTTTCCGGTAACCTCCATATTTCTAAGAAAATCAACACCTGAGTATACATTTTCGGCATCTTCACCTGTTGTTCCCAGCAGTGTACCTCTTTGCGATCCAATTGTAAGTATTGTAGAGTGGTAGTTTGCTTTTATATCTTTATATGACAGATTATCACCAAGTGTTTTGTTAAAGAATATGTTTGTACCAAGTTCTGTAATCTTTTCTATCTCTTTGTCAAGCAGATTGTTTGGTAATCTGTATTCCGGAATACCGTACCGTAACCAGCCGCCACCATATGGTTTAGATTCAAATATATCTACCTGATGGCCTTCTTGTTGAAGAAAGTATGCTGCTGACAGA
Organism: Bacteroidales bacterium; assembly: GCA_025210735.1. Classification (GTDB taxonomy): domain Bacteria; phylum Bacteroidota; class Bacteroidia; order Bacteroidales; family UBA6680; genus UBA6680. The sequence continues at coordinate 68,600 of JAOARD010000007.1, read as the reverse complement.
CCTCCGGGACCAGCACCAATTACAGCAACGCGTTTTCCGGTTGAAGGTTTTACCTCCGGTTTATAACTGTTGTTTGAGTCAAGGTCTACATCTGATGCATATCGCTTCAGGTAATCAATACCTACAGGAGCCCCTTCGTCCATAAGGTTTCTTCTGCATGCTACCTCGCATGGTCTTACACATACTCGTCCGCATATTGCAGGCAGAGGGTTAACCTCTTTTATAAGCGCAACAGCCTCTTTGTAGAGTCCCTTCTCCATAAGCGAGATGTATCCCTGAACATCAACTCCGGCAGGGCATGTCTGTTTGCACGGAGCGGTACAATCTGCATAGTGATTACTTTGCAACAGGTCTAATGCTGTTTTACGTGACGCTCTTACTTTGTCGTTATTGGTTTGTATAACCATGCCATCAGTAACCTTTGTAGAGCACGATGGCTGAAGGTTGTTTGTTCCTTCTACCTCAACAACACATACAAAGCACGATGAGAATGGTTTGAGTCTGGGATCGTGGCACAGGGTGGGGATCTTTTTTCCCATACGATTTGCCACATCAAGTATAGTCTCATGTTTTGAGGCAACTATCTGTTCGCCGTCAATAGTTATATTTATAGGAGTATTTTCTTGCATTTTCTTCTTGGTTTTTAATCATTAAACTACAGTAGTTCAATAGCGTCAAACTTACATCTACTATAACATACACCACACTTTATACAGTCCTCTTGTCTAATAAAGTGTATCTCTTTTCTGTCTCCATCTATCGCGTTCACCGGACAGTTTCGTGAACATACAGTACAGCCTATACACTTCTCTTTATCTACCTTATATGTTATGAGTTTTTTACACGATTTTGCCGGACATTTCTTAGATTTTATATGAGCTTCATATTCGTCTCTGAAGAATCGTATTGTTGACAGAACCGGATTTGGTGCAGTCTGTCCAAGTCCGCACAAACTCGACTCTTTTATCTGTTCGCCAAGTTCAACCAGTTTCTCTATATCACCTTCTTCGCCTTCGCCCTCAGTAATTCGTTCCAGAATCTCAAGCATTCTTTTTGTTCCTACTCTACAGAATGTGCATTTACCACAGCTCTCTTTATATGTGAAGTCGAGAAAAAATCTGGCAACATCTACCATACATGTAGATTCGTCCATTATAACCATTCCTCCCGAGCCCATTATAGCACCTGTTTTATTAACAGAGTCGTAATCAATTAATGTTTCGCCAAGATGAGCTGGTATACATCCTCCTGAAGGTCCACCTAACTGTACGCCTTTGAACTTCTTGTCGTACTGTATTCCTCCGCCCAGTTTGTATATTATGTCGTTTATAGATATTCCCATAGGAACCTCAACCAAACCACCATTTTTTATTTTTCCTGTCAGGGCAAATACCTTTGTTCCTTTACTTTTATCTGTTCCTAGTTTGGCGTACTCTTTGGCTCCGTTACGCACAATTACCGGAATATTAGCCCATGTCTCTACGTTATTTATATTGGTAGGGCTCTCCCATAAACCTGATTCAGCCGGGAAAGGAGGTCGTTTTCTCGGCATTCCTCTTTGACCTTCAATTGATGCAATAAGAGCAGTCTCTTCGCCACATACAAATGCTCCGGCACCCTCTTTTACATACAGATCAAAGTTAAATCCGTTTATTCCTGCTACACTGTTTCCCAGATATCCTTTTTCGCGTGCTTGATTTATAGCTATGTTAAGTCTTTTAATAGCAAGAGGATACTCTGCTCTGCAATATATAACACCTCTGTTTGCGCCTATTGCATATGCTCCAATTATCATACCTTCTAATACGGCGTGTGGATCACCTTCAAGAAGACTTCTGTCCATAAAAGCACCCGGATCGCCTTCGTCAGCATTGCATATAATATATTTATTGTCAGATTCGTATCCTGCTGCAAACCGCCATTTGGTTCCTGTAGAGAAACCTCCTCCTCCGCGTCCTCTTAAACCGGAATCAATAACCTCTTGTATAACATCAGCTGATGATATACTGTTTTCGGCTATCTTCTTTATAGCTCTGTACCCACCTTTTGCTTCGTATTCCTCTATTATTTCCGGATCAATTGCTCCGCAGTTTCCGGTTACAATTTTTTGCTGAAGATCCAGAAAATAGTTCTCCGGAGCATCGTGCTCTTTTGTTGCTACAATCCACTCTTTGACAGGACTATTGTTTATTATATGTTTGTTTATGAGTTGTTCAGTTCTTTCCGGAGTCATATCTCCGTATATGTAGCTCTTTCCGTTGTCTATAACCTCAATAAGAGGTTCTCTGTAACACATTCCGATACAACTGGTCTTTTTTAGGGTATATTTGTTGTCTGTTTCGGTTACATTCTTCTCTAACCAACTATATACTTTGTTTGCTCCTGCTGCTACTCCGCAGCTTCCGAGTCCTACAATTACTGTTTTATCCATAGTATATTATTGTTGTTCGTTTTTCCTGATCTGTTTAATTATTTTCCTTGCCTGATCTGTAGTTAGATTTCCGTACGTCTCTTCACCAATCATCATAACCGGTGCAAGAGAGCAGCATCCAAGACAGGCAACTGATTCAAGGGTAAATACTCCGTCATCGGTGGTTTCCCCATCATTCACACTTAGTTCATCTTTCAGAGCATCGGTAATATCTGTAGCATTCTGAACATGACATGCTGTGCCATGGCAAATTTTTACAATATTTTTTCCTACCGGGTTTAATCTGAACTGAGTATAAAATGTTGCTACACCATATAGTATGCTCTCCTCAATGTTGCTTTTTTCTGAGATGTATTCAAAGGCTTCGGTTGGGATATATCCATATATTTTCTGTGCCCCTTGCAGCAACGATATTGCTGCTCCTCTCTTATTCTGATATTTCTCAATAAGATCATTTAGTAGTGTAAGATCTATATTGGTATCACTTGTAATATTCCTTTTACAATGGTCAATTCTTTCGATGCGCATAAACAGTTAATTTGATTGTAAACTAATATCTTAATAATACAGTATGAATATATTTTATTGGAGTTTTATATCAAAACTGTCATTTTTTATGACACTTTTTGGTGATGATCTATATTGTTGGTATTCAGTGTTGTGATGATTATTTATAATGGTTTTATATTGTGATTTTTTGTTAAAAATTATACAGTGTATTGAAGTTGGATCAATGTAGTATTTTTAATCTATGTTTCTGTATTTCACCAAAAGAGACGTATGGATATTTTTGTGATGTAAAGAGGTATAATGGTTAAGGGCTGTATAGTGTATATACAGCCCATTGGGTGATTAATTCAATATATTGTGGTTAACAGCTGTCTCGGACTCTTTTATGTTAGTGCTTATGTCATTTCTTAATACCTGAAGACTTCCCAAAACAGAAGGTATATCAACCTGTAGAGGTTTTGTTTGATTAACCTCTTCTATATTAGGGAATGCCTTTGTACCCGGAAGAATCTCAAATCCTAATCTGAAGTTGACAAGTGTAGATTCCAGATCGTTTATTATATCAATAGGGTCGTCGTATTCTGATTCAGGATTTACAGTTGCTTCTGCTTTACAATCCTCTATCAGTTCGGTCATTGTGGTTTCTCCTTTCATTACCTCTACAATATCTTTACGTTTTACCACAAGCTTAAGGTCACACTCATTGTGTTGGTAACCATTTATTACAGTGAATGTAGAGTTGCTCATTTCAGCAACAAGTGACTCTACTTTAATGTTAAGTTCATCTGTCAATCCCGGAGGATATTCTTCTTCGGTTGTTAGATTTATAATAAATTTTAATCCTTTAGCTTTATTATTATCTACTTTTATTCCTATATACTCAAGCCATAACTCTGTTGTCATAGAATCTACCATATCTAGTCCTGATTTCTTTAATGCAGCAAGTTTTGGTACCCTGTTTCTGAGTTCGTTTGCACCGGCAAGGAAACTGTTACGTAAACTTGTACTCTCTTGCTGATATCCTATCTGCTCATAACAATCTGCCAGAAGATCTTTTGCTTCTTGATTTTCAGGTCTTGCATATGCAAGTTTATTTAGAATCTCAACAGCCATAAGGTATTGTCCGTCTCTGTATAACTCTTTTGCTTTGTATATAATAGGGGTAGAGCCACCCATCATATCTACATATAGTGGGGCAGTTTCATATGGCGAAAGCGGAATAAGTGTAGCCGGATTGGCATCCCAGTATCCCAGATATCTGTTGATTACAGCTCTGCTGTTGTGTTTTACAGAACCATGGTAGCTTCTTGTATGCCATTTATCCTCCAGAGTTTCGGGTATTTTGTATTCATTATGTATTTCATTAATTGTTACACCCTTGTTTGCCAGATGAAGTACACCATTATTAAGATTTGCATACATATCTCGTTGATCTTTCATAACCTCCTGTATCCTTCTGGTTGTCCAGCGTGGCCATGAGTGTGCTGTAAACATCACGTTTGATTTTTGTCCGAATTCATACAGCGCTTCGTTAATCTTTTTTGACCATAATAGTGCATCTCTTACTAGTGCACCTCTTAATGTGTATATGTTGTGTATTGTGGCCACAATGTTTTCTGCAGCCCAGAACGCTTTTAGGTGAGGTATGTATGTATTCATTTCTGCAGGAGCTTCTGTGCCCGGTGTATTTTGGAATATCATCTCTATGCCATCAACGTCTCTTGTTTCGTAGTCATCAACTATCTCTACGTTTGGTTCAATAAGTCCTAATTCTCCTGTAGCTGTATTTTTACCAATTGCCTGATCTACATGTCCGCATGGGTGAGCATCAAGCATTAAACCATACTGCATAAACATACGACGGCTCATAGCATTTCCTGCATGAACATTTTCTGAAATAGCATGTTCAAGAAATCCTTTTGGAGCAATAACCTCAACATTACCATTCTTAGCGTCTTCAGGTGTAATAACACCCTTTACTCCACCAAAATGATCGGCATGTGAGTGGGAGTATATAACAGCTTTAACTTTTCTATTGGCATCATCAATTTTACCCATCTCTATTAAAGCTTCTTTAAAAAGCTCATAAGCAGCTTTTGCTGTTTCAGTGCATGTAAGAGGATCAAATACTATCCATCCGGTTTTACCTTTTATAAATGTGATATTTGCAAGATCAAAACCTCTTACCTGATATATATTATCTTTTGCAACCTCATATAATCCGTAATTCATATTTAGCATAGCTTGTCTTTGTAATGAGGGATGTATGCTTTTATACTCTTTTATATTGAATAGAAACTCATACTGTTCCATATCCCAGACAACTTTGCCATTTGCATCCTTTATTACTCTGTAATCAGGTGCTTTAATGAAACCTTTTTTCATCTCAATAAAGTCCTGTTTGTCTTCAAATGCCATTGTATGTTTGGCATTCTGCCATTTCTTTATAGTATGTTCTGTGGGTTGTTTTCCTTTAGGATCAAAGTGATCTCCGTTGTTGTGGTTTGTCCTTTTCATTGTAATTCACCTTTAATTAATAATATTAACTTTTTAAAGTGCATATTACTACCGGGGTATAAAATACTGTTCTGGTGAAGTATTTTGAATGGACTATATAATGGTTTATTGTTTAGTTGTATTTAAGTTAGTAATAATCTATTTATTACGGAAACAAAAATAAAAAAAAGACTGTCTTCCCAGGCAGTCTTCTTTAGGTTTAGTAGTGTGTTTGCTATACTCTATTCTTAATAAAGAATAGTTGTATTTGCCATCAGTATATATTTTGATATAGTATATTGTTTTCTCTAATGATGCTTTTTATACATTCACATTATTAGAGAATATACTATAAAGAGTTCCTTTACTCTGATTAATATCAGACATACTATCTTCTATAGTCTCCGCACACAGTGGGGTATCGACAATGAAATTAGTAATATGAATCTAAATATTCTCTTCATTTAATTAGTTATATTACAGATGAAACAGACCATGATTTTGAAATTATTAGTATAATGTGGGTCTGTATAATATTTAGCATGGTCTATTCATCTGCTATTTGAATTTTGGTTATAGTCATGATTATTTATACCTCTAAAGGTAATAAACATATTGAGGTATACAAATGAATTATTAAAAAATGAAATACTATATACTTTGTTAATTTTCTAAAGTTATTGATATATATTGTATTATAAAATATTGTTACACTTTAAATAGAATAGGTATAAATAACCATTTGTTTGTCTGTTGTAAATCTTGTTTAACTGTTTATAACATTTTGATAAGTATAGTTTGGCTTCTGTTACCGGGACAAAAAAAGTGATTACATTTAACCCCTTTAATTAGCGAAATCGGGCTAATACAAAACTTGATAATTGGTATTTAAATGTCAGATAGTTGTATCTTTCTGAATTAGTTTTAACAGATTTGTTTGTATTGCTGTAAGAAGAAGTGTGTAAATATGAGAACGGAATTTGCTTTAACTGTATCTGAGCACAGGCGCTTTGGATTGATTGTTTTACCAGTATTGATAACTATAAAAGAGTCGCAGAGCTTTTATAATATCTCTGAGCAGATTAATACATCTGCAATTAAAGGTGGAGTGTTTACCAAAGAACAAGCCGAGATAATAAATATTGCAGGAAAATACTCTGATCAGCAACTGTACAGATCGTACTCCAAACACAGGAGTATAAATGATTTTATTAATAGTGTTGAGGAGGATAAGGTTGAGAAGATAATAAGACCTTATATAGAATCTAAGATGTATGACTGTTTAAGAATTGCATTTAAGACAGATATTCCTGTATATTTTAAAAAGAAGAAGTTTAGTAGTATTCATAAGGACGATCAATTGATTTTTAACAGGGATAGTATTCAGCCTATATTTGTTTTTGATCGTAATGAGGAAGGTGTTAGTTATAGTTTAGGATTACATAAAGGTAATGAACAGATAAATCTGATATCAACCAACAGTTTTATTCTTGTAAATAAACCTGCAATATTTATTATTGATAATATTATATATGAAATTTCTGATCTTGACGGTAAGATAGTTCAGCCTTTTCTTAACAGATCAACAATAAATATTCCTAAGAAGAGTGAAAAGGTATATTTCGAAAAATTTGTTGCAAGAATAGCTGCCAGTCATAAGGTTATTAGTAAAGGATTTGATATTATTGATAAAGAACCTACTCTGACATCGGAACTTGAGATAAAGGAGGGGGTATTTGGTAATCATTTTCTGGAGTTGTCATTCAAATATGATGATAAAAGAATATCTCCTGAAAGTGATCAGGTAAAATACTCAAAACTTAATATAATTAAAGGGAACTATTTTATAGAGCGTTTTACCAGAGATATATCTGGTGAGCAGCATATAATAGAGGATCTTAAGAATAAGGGATTGATGCCTGATAATCTGGGTAGCTTTGTTCTTGATGAGGAATCTAGTTGTTATGATCTTGTTAACTGGGTAAATAGTAATAATAAAACTATTAACAAAAATAATATTACTGTAAAGCAGCATAATAATACAAGCTACTATCTTGGTAACGTGAGTTTTGATCATTCTTATGAGTTAAAGGATAGTTATTATGAGGTAGATTTTACAGCTGAGCTTGATAATGTTGGGCTTAATCTGCAAAGGTTAAAAAGAAGTATAGTAAAGGGTGACAGAGAGGTTCAGTTAGATTCGGGAGAGTGTCTGATTATACCTCAGGAGTATATTGACAAGTATCATGATCTGTTCCAGTTTGGTGATATTTCAGAAGGAAAGATAAAGCTTCAGCGACATCATTTTAAGGTTCTTGAGAATAGTGATAGTGAAGCAATTGATAAGGATCTGGTTTTTAATAAAAAGGAAAGCACACCCGGAAATATGCCAGTTGGGCTTAAAGCATCGTTAAGAGAGTATCAAAAAGTTGGATATTCGTGGATGAGGTACCTTAACAGAAGTGGTTTTGGCGGATGTCTGGCAGATGATATGGGATTAGGAAAGACTATACAGACTCTTGCTCTGTTGCAAAAGATAAAAGAGGATAAAATATCGGAGCATAATATTGAGGTTAAAAGTGAACCAGGAGAGTTGTTTGCAGAGAATAAGGTGATTGAAAAACCAGTGTCGCTGTTAGTTGTACCTGTATCGTTAGTACATAATTGGGAAAATGAGATACGTAAATTTACTCCCGGACTTAAAGCTTTAATATATAAGGGTGCTAAAAGACGCAAAACAACATTATATTTTAATTATTACGATGTAATTATTACATCGTACGGAACAATGCGTCTTGATATTGAGATGTTTAAAACGTATATGTTTGAGTATATTATACTTGATGAGAGTCAGTATATAAAGAATCCGAATTCGCAGATATATAAAGCCGTTAATCGTCTTGAGAGTAAACATAAACTTGTACTTACTGGTACACCTATAGAGAATAATCTGGTTGACTTGTGGGCTCAGATTAATTTTATAAATCCTGGATTGTTGGGATCGTTAAATTTCTTTAAACGCCATTTTGTTGCAGGTATACATAAAAATAAGAGTGAGGCTGTACAGGATAAACTCAAGAGTATTATAGAGCCATTTATATTAAGGCGTAAGAAAGAGGATGTTGCTAAAGAGTTGCCGCCGGTAACGGAACAAATTGTTTGGTGCGAGATGGACAGAGATCAGTTTAAGATATATGATAATGAACGTAAAGGGATTAAAAATTCTCTGTTTAATGATATTGAGAACCGCGATGTTGATAGTAGTTCGTTTATTATACTTCAGGCTTTAACAAGGTTGCGTCAGGTAGCAAATCATCCTAAACTTATTGATGAAACTTATGAAATGTCGTCTGGTAAGTTTGATAATATTGTAACCAATCTGGAGAATGTGTTAGCAGAAGGACATAAAGTGTTGATATTCTCTTCGTTTGTTAAATATCTGGAGATACTTGAAGATTATCTTAAAGATAAGAAACATAAGTATTCAATATTAACAGGAAAGAGTACCAACAGGGCAAAGATTATTGAGGAATTTACTAAGAACCATGCAAATAATATTTTTCTGATTTCACTTAAAGCGGGTGGTGTAGGACTTAATTTAACTGAGGCCGACTATGTGTTTATTTTGGATCCGTGGTGGAATCCTGCTGCTGAAGATCAGGCTGTAAACAGATCGCACAGAATAGGACAGGAGCGTAATGTGTTTGTTCAGCGATTTATATCAGTAGGTACAATTGAGGAGAAGATACAGAAACTGAAAGAGGAGAAGGCTATTTTGGCCGATACATTTATAAATAGTAATAATCCTCTTGCTGTTATTGACAGAGAGGAGCTTGTAAGGCTATTTGATTAAGTGATTTGTTGTTAACTTTGCCTATTGTTATTTTTTTAATGAATATATTGTCAGTTTACACATGTTTATATATTTTGCGCTATAATGAGAACCTATAGTTAATGAAATGCGTATGAAAGGTATGAAGTTTACATTTTTAGTTATTGCGTTAAGTGCTTTGTTTGCCTGTACAGGTGGTGTTAAGGAGACAAAAAACAGTGAAGAGAACCCAAAGAGTCCAGTTGTTGAAAAATCAGAGGTTGATGATGTTGTAATATCTACAGTATCACATGTTGGAGATGTTGCACCTGATTTTTCGGTAACAACATTAAACGGAGATGTTATAAAGTTGTCTGACTTGAAAGGAAAGACAGTGTTTGTTAACTTTTTTGCTATTGCTTGTCCGATGTGCATTAAAGAGTTTCCGGTGTTGCAAAAGAGTGTGTGGCGAAAGTATAAAGACAATAAAGACTTTGTTTTGGTATCAGTAGGAAGAGGACATTCTGCTGAAGAACTGAAGAAGTTTGTGACAGACAGAGAGTTGGAGTTTCCTATGGCGGCAGATACAGACAAGAGTGTTTATAATTTGTATGCGAGTAAATATATTCCGCGTAATGTGATTATAAACAAAGATGGTAAGATTATTTGCCATAAAACGGGTTTCTCTAAATCTGAGTTTAAAGAGTTGGTAAAGATCCTTGACAAAGAGTTAAACTAAAAATAGTTACTTAAGATATTTTAATATTATGGTCATCGTTATGGTGGCCATTTTTTGTGTAATATAAGATTGTGTATATGAAACGAAGCATTATAATGGTCAATTACATGCAGGGTTGATTGTAAATGTGAGTTCTGTATGACAAATGAAAAACAATTATAAGCCTATGAAACGATTATGTTTTCTTTTTATTGCAGTGCTGTTTGTAAATAGTGCTTTTTCTCAGAGAGAAAAGAAGAGTGTTGCAGGTGTTAATACTACTGTTACAAGATTAATTGAAATTATATCAGGCCCTAAAGGTGTTGAGAGGGATGAGGCAGCATTTCGTGATCTGTTTAGTTTGAATGCAAGATTGGGTTGGGTAGGAACAAAAGAGGATAGTACTGCATTTGTTCATCTTACAGTTGATGAGTTTATTAAAAGAAGCTGGAGATTCTATTCAGAATATGGTTTTAAAGAGAAAGTGTATAAGAATACAATTAATATATATGGCAATATAGCACAGGTTTTTCAGAGTTACGGAACAAGTATTAACGATAAACCTGAGCGAAACAGAGGAATAAATAACATACAGCTTGTTTATGAAGGAGGTAAATGGAAGATAGTGTCAATAATATGGGAGAATGAATCAGTAGGAAACAGGATACCTGATAAGTATCTAAAGTAGAGTTAATCTGCATAAACCTGTCAGGTATTTTATATAGTTTATAATATATAGCATAAAAAGTATTGATGTAAAGTAATTTCCAACTACCTTTGCGCAAAATTTTAGATAGATGTCGGTATTATTTGAAGAGTTAAATCTGAATAAACAACTCCTTAATTCATTAAATGATTTAGGGTATATATATTCAACACCAATACAGTCTGTGTCTTTTCCGGTAATAATGTCAGGAAGAGATGTTATTGGTATTGCACAAACAGGTACAGGAAAAACATTGGCATATACACTGCCCCTGTTACGACAATTAAAGTATGCTGATATTCGTAATCCGCGAATAGTAATTATTGTACCTACACGAGAGTTGGTACAGCAGGTTGTGAATGAGATAAAGAAGGTTACAACATATATGACAGTGCGTGTTGCAGGAATATATGGTGGAACCAATATTAATACACAGAAAGAGGTTGTGCTTGATGGATTGGATATTCTTGTTGCAACACCTGGGCGCTTGCTTGATATTGCATTAAGCGGAGAGTTGCGCTTTAAATCTGTTCAGAAGCTTATTATTGATGAGGTTGATGAGATGCTTAATCTTGGATTCAGACCACAGCTTAAGCGAGTACTGGATCTTATGCCTGTGAAAAGGCAGAATCTTATGTTCTCGGCAACCATGAATGATGATATTGAGGATATATTACTTGAGTACTTCAATGTGCCAGAGAAGATAGAGATAGTACCTACAGGTACACCGCTTGATAAGATAAATCAGGCTGTTTACCATGTTCCAAACTTCTTTACAAAGGTAAATCTTCTTGAGAAGTTGTTGATCAGTAGTGATGATATGGATAAGGTATTGGTTTTTGTTGCCAATAAGAGGCTTGCTGATAGGTTATATGAAAAAATATCACATCTTGATCCCGAAAAGATTGGTGTTATACATTCCAATAAATCGCAGAATAATAGATTTGCATCGGTACGTAATTTTGAGAGTGGGGAGTTAAGGATACTTATAGCCACAGATATTATTGCACGTGGTCTTGATATAAAGAATGTATCGCATGTAATAAATTTTGATATGCCTGATGAGCCTGCAAACTATATTCATAGAATTGGACGTACAGGACGTGCTGATAAGAGAGGAGAGGCTATATCATTTGTAAATGAGGTTGAGATGGAGTATCAGATGAATATTGAGACTTTCATGAAACAGCCTGTTGATATTATAGAGATGCCTGAGGATGTTCAGATATCTGATATATATACAGATGAAGAAAGACCTGTTTTGTATGATAAAGATTATCTGAAACCTGTAAAGAAGAGATCATCGTCAGATAGTGATGGGTTTCATGAAAAGAAGGATAAGAATAAGAAGGTTAATCTGGGTGGATCTTACAAAAGGAAGATAAAAGCTAAATATAAAAAGCCTAAAACAAGAGGGCAGAAGCCAAGGAAGAAAAGATAATTAAAAAGCCGGAATACGATTTTAAATAGTGTTCCGGCTTTATTTATGTTATACCTTTTGAGCAGGTGTTGGTTCCGGTTTATATGAGTTGTCATACATTGTCAGAATACCGGCATTTTCAAGATCGTTAATATTTAGTTTGCCTGTCATGTATAGTGATATGTTCTCGTAGGCAGGCTTGTTTATATTCTTTAAAATAAGAAGAGCTGTATTCATGGCCGATTTTACAGCGATAGGAACTCCTCCTCCTAATTCAGACCAATGTCCGCTTACATATAGATTTTTTACAGATGTTTTATAATGGGCTATTCTGGCTTTCATATTCTCTTTACCGGGTTTGGCTCCCATTATTGTTCCATTTTTATTACCAGTATATCTGTAGTTAGTAATAGGTGTTGCTATATCTATATAATCAATGTGTTCTTTCAGGTTTGGGATAAGGAGTTCTTCTACTCTGTTAATTAATATATCAGCAATCTCTTTTTTTAATTTCTTATAGGCATCGGTGCGTATAAAATTCCCATCAGCATCTCTCTCAGTTTGCCAAAAATCTCTATACTCAATGTTTGCAGGTATATAAATAGTAAGAGTTCCTTTACCTTCAGGAGCTAGAGTTTTGTCTCTTACAGATGGTGCTAGAATGCATAATGCTGTTTTGTACGGATCGCCGGAGTTATGATCTTTTCTGAGTATATTGTCTGTGGTATAATGAACAGACTCTTCGCCTAAACCCAGATCTTCTGCCGGACAGTTAAGTCCTAACGAAATAGTAAAAGATGATGAGTATAATTTAGCGTTTTCCAGTTTGTCAATCAGCTTAGCAGATACAGTTCCTTTGGGTAGTAATTCATTATAAAGAGTCTCTATATTGCATGTAGAAATAATGTTGTTACCGTATATAGTATGCTCTTTGCCACGTACACTGTATTTAACACCTCTGCATATACCATTGTCTACAATTACAGATTCAGCCTTGCCTCTGTAGAATATCTGATTGTTATAATATTGTGTTATATACTCTAACCACTCTGCATACATCTGGCTACCACCTTGTGGCGGACTTTGGTAATCGCCATAGTATGCCCATGCTATAGGTACAAGGCACGATAAAATATCCTCTTCGGCACAGAATATATCCAGTAATTTCTGATCCGTAAAGAATTTCTTTAATCCTTTTGTAGTACCCTTTTCACCAGAATATCGTACCAGTTTAACCAATGGTTTAATAAAACGTAACAACTCATATATAGCCTTTGAACCTTTTATTATTGATTTGTTTCCCGGAGGCAGAAAAAGTTTGTTGTAGTTGTCAAACGATCGGCCTATTTTTTTAGCTCTTTCGAAAAATTTATTGATACCATTTGTTTCGTGAGGGAAATCTGAAATTAATCTGGATCTTAGCTCTTCAGGGTTGCTTGTGAGAATATAATCGTGGTTTCTGTTCTTGTAGCGCTTTATTCTTTTTTGTTGTTTTGTTTTAGGGTAATCTTCTCCAATAATGTCAAATATACGGGATACGAGTCCGTTTTTGTTTGTCTGGTTTAGCCAGTGTATAGCAGAATCAAATCTGTATTTGTGTCGTTTAAATCCGGAAATATACCCTCCCGGTCTGTGACTCATCTCCAATACCGCTACTTTGTAACCTAATCTGCTAAATAATCCGGCAGATGTCAGTCCGCTAATTCCTCCTCCAATAACAATAACATCATAATTCCCGTCAGAATTATTTTCATTCATAAATAGATAAAATTTAGTCAATTATTACTAAACAATTGTTTAACAATCGTTTTCAGTAAATATCAACCCGGACACTATTTACTGTTTATTTTTCTTCCTAAAGTTAACTTTATTCTCTTCTCTTTTAATGAGTCTTTCAATATTTTTTTGATGCGTAAATAGTAAAAGGGCAAATAATACGAGTGAAAAAATAATTAACGATGGGGTTTTTGTTTCAAATACAACTATTATTAATACCGGAAAGCTGAATGCTGCAATCATTGAACTTAACGATACAAACCTTGTAATAAGCAGACATATAAACCATATACCAAAAGTAGCCAGAGCAGCCCATGGATGTATAGCCAATACAATTCCTAGTAGTGATGCAACTCCCTTTCCGCCTTTAAACTGAGCAAATACAGGGAATATATGACCAATAAGTGCCGCAGCACCTAACAGAAACTGGAAATTAATATAATCTCCGGTTTCAGGAATATAGTAATATGTGAAATATATAAGCTTTACAGATAACCAACCCTTAAAAACATCAATTGCAAAAACAGGGAATCCTGCTTTTGGACCTAACACTCTAAAAGTATTAGTTGCTCCTGCATTACCGCTGCCGTGCTCTCTTACATCTTTACCAAAAAACATTTTACCAATCCAAACGGCAGAGGGTATCGACCCCAAAATATAAGCTATAACAATTAATAGTGTATTCAGTCCTAAGTGCATAATATGTGATTTTGCGAGGCGCAAGGTATAAATAATAGACTACAATGCAAATTATTTATACCTGATTACAGTTATACGTAAAAACAGAAGCAGTGTTTCTAATCTGAGAAACACTGCTTTAAATGTATTATATTTTTACCTATAGTTTTGGTCCTGCCTCAACAAGTCTTAAACCCTCTTCTGAGTCGGTAAAGAATTCAAAATTTGTGATGAATTTCTTTGCCAGGTCAACTGCTGCTCTGTCCCAGTCTTCAGGGTTACTCCAGTTGTTTCTTGGGTTAAGTATGTTTGAGTTAACATTTGGTACTTGTTTCGGAATGTTTAATCCAAAAACAGGAACTGTTTCATAATCGCAATTATCGAGGTCTCCGTTAAGTATAGCATCAATAATAGCTCTTGTAGATGGCAGATCTATTCTGTTACCTGTGCCATATGCACCACCAATCCATCCGGTATTAACAAGATAAGCGTTTGCTCCATGTTCCTCCATTTTTCTGATAAGCTCATTAGAGTATACCGTAGGGTCAAGTAAAAGGAATGCAGCTCCAAAGCACGACGAGAATGCAGGAACTGGCTCTTTAACACCTCTCTCTGTTCCGGCAACCTTGGCAGTGTATCCACTTATAAAGTGATACTTTGTCTGATCTGGTGTAAGCTTAGCAACCGGTGGTAATACACCAAATGCATCGGCAGTAAGGAATATAATGTTTTTAGCATGTCCGCCTCTTGATACAGGCTCAACAATATTATTTATATGATGTATTGGATACGATACTCTTGTGTTTTGAGTTTTTGTTGTGTCAGAGAAGTTTATTTTGCCACTTGTCTCATCAAAAACAACATTTTCCAACAGAGCATTACGTCTTATAGCGTTAAATATATCCGGCTCTTTTTCGTGATCAAGATCAACAGTTTTAGCATAACAGCCTCCTTCAAAGTTAAATACACCGTTGTCGTCCCAACCATGTTCATCGTCGCCAATCAATAAACGTTTTGGATCAGCTGATAGTGTTGTTTTTCCTGTTCCTGATAAACCGAAGAACAGAGCCACGTCACCATCTTTGCCCATGTTTGCAGAACAGTGCATTGCTGCAATATTTTGCAACGGAAGAAAATAGTTCATTACAGAGAAAATACCTTTTTTCATCTCTCCGGCATACCACGTTCCGCCAATTACGGCCATCTTCTCCTCCAGATTAAAAGCTACAAAAACTTCTGAATTAAGGTTTTGCTCTTTCCAGTGCGGATTAATAGTTTTTGATGCATTAAACACAACAAAATCCGGTTCAAAATCTTCAAGTTCTTCGTCAGAAGGTCTTGCAAACATATTCTTAACAAAGTGTGCCTGCCAGGCTACCTCACAAATAAATCTTACCTTTAATCTGGTGTCCTCATTTGCTCCGGCATATCCGTCTTGTATATATAATCGCTTTCCTGAAAGATGATCTGTACATAAATTCTTTAGATGATCCCATGTTTTCTTATCAATAGGCTTGTTGTCAGATGCAGGTCTGTGATCATTCTTCCACCATACATTATTCTCTGTTTCGCTATCAACAACAATATACTTGTCTTTTGGTGAACGACCTGTAAATTCACCAGTGTCAACTGTCACCGCTCCAAGATCAGTAACATAACCTTTTTCAAATCCAGATAGTGATGGCGATATTTCATGCTTAAATAACTCATCATAGGACAAATTATGATAAATTTTTGATGGAGTATCAATTCCGTAAATATTCAGGTCTAATTGTTCTTTAATCATAACGATTTTTAGTTTTTGAAGGCTCAAAGTTAAATATTATAACAAAATATCTATAGAAAAATTACACTTTTCTTTGAAATTAGTCTTTTTAGTTATAATTTAGTATCGGGGAAAAATTTTTTAGTTTTTGAAGATGTTATAGTACCGTATTTAATATATACCACCTCCCTGTTTAATTGTAATGTAGTTTTTGAAGATTTACGGGCTTTAGCGATGTTTTTGAAGTATTAGAATAAAAAAAGTGGATTCACGTTAATGAACCCACTTTAATAGTTTGTATTTAGTATATCTCAGAATTATTTCTTGTAAATATTCTTTAGCTTAAGAATCTTAACCTCTCCATATTCTGATAATTTCTTCATATCAACCTTCTTTTTGTCTCCAACAATGATTGTTACATATGGTTTATCTTTGATATTCTCTTTGTAGAATTTAACAATATCGTCAAATTTCATATCCTCATATACCTTGATTTTATCATCGGCAGGATTATTTGTATAACCTCTGCGTTTCCAATCCTCAATACTTTCTGAGATATCTCTGAAATGAGGATTGTTTGATATAGTAGATCCAATAAGATATTTTCTTATCATATCTATTCTTTCTGGTTTTTCAGGCATATTTCTGATAAGATCTTTAAATACATCTAAAGCCTCAAAAGTTTTGTCTGTTTGTGTAGCAACATTACCCAACATAAAATTTGGTTTATTATTAAACTGAGGCTGTATTACACTTGCCCAAGCTGAGTATGCTAACGATCTGCTCTCTCTTATCTCCTGAAGAACAATACCAGAGAAACCGCCATCAAAATATGTATTAAATGCATCAACATACGGATCAGACTCTTTAGTTCTGTTGTTTGATGTCATATACAGATATATGTTTGACTGAAGAGCCTTTTTGTGGTGCAAAAAGAATATTAAGTTTTTATCGTAACTCTTCATAGCTTCATAAGCAAGACCTGTACCTTTTATACTATTATTTAGTGTAAGGTTACTCTTTATTACACCTTCTACTTCTGTAACTGGTTTAGTTCCGCAGTAGAATATATTTGCACTGTGCTTAATTGCTTTGTCAAATGCAGCCTTTGTCTTTTCCGCATCAAATCTTTTAATCTCTTTCTTTGATAACCTTGTAAGGTATGGCGATTTTTCACCTGCTATTACATAGTTTACCAATATCATTGCCTTTTGCGCAGGCTCTTTAGCCTCCATCTTACGCTCAGATCTAAGTTGAGAAGTAACATTGTCAACATCACCATCGCTCACCTTTGCATTGTTAATTAGACTATTTATCAGACCTACTGCTTTTTCAAGATTCTGCTCTAATCCGCTTACATTAACAGTAGTGTAATATTTGCTGGCCGACACAGAGTATTGACAACCAATCTCGCTGAAACTCTTTTTAAGCTCTTTAAGACTTTTGCTTTCAGTTCCGCAATAGTTCATTATGTTAGCTGCAAGATCAATATTCTTATCCTCTTTGCTACCGTAATCAAACCTTATGCTAAGTGAGAATATATCGTTTATCTTATTTTCAGAAACATGTAGCTTGGTAAAGTTGTTTATGTCAATCTCTTTTGAAGATTCGTTGAAATCAATAGCAATACTTTTAGCCTCCTTAACAGGAATTGATGCTAAGAACTTAGCGTAATCACTCTTTGCATTTTGCTTTGTTTTCAGTGGCTCAAAACCTGGTTTCTCTATCGGATTGTTTTTAGGGAATCCCATTTTAGAGTGGAATGCAATAAAGTTGTCTGTGTAGTATTTATTTGCAAGCTCAACAATTTTAGCCTTGTCAATTCCTTCAATTTTGTTGCTAAACTCATTAACCTCATTTGCTGATCTACCTTGCGCTACTATCTCTCCAATATACTCTCCTTTACCCTCTATACTCTCTAATGATGTTGCTATCTGAGTGTATAGTTGTTTTTTAGCAGTCTCTATTAGAGAATCGTCAAAATCACCTTTTTTAATTCTGTTTAGCTGCTCAAGAACCAGTGCTTCTGCTTTATTCAGACTCTGACCTATAATCTTAGGAGCAAAGATAATGTACGATCCTCCATACTCATTATAGTTTAAATCTAACGCCATAGCCATCATTATCTTATTGTCTATTGTAAGTTGGTTAAGCAGACCAGTTTCGTTCTCGTTAGATAATACCTGAGTAAGAACTTTCATCCCATACTCATCCGGATGACCATTGTTTGTAGTTCTGAAACCAAGTATACCAATTGCTATAGGCGACATCTTTACCTTTACATACTCTCTGCCATTAAAAGGAGCCTCTTTATACTCTATCTTCTCAGGCAGAGGTCTGTTTTCCAGTTTACCAAATGTTTTCTCAATTAAAGGTTTAACCTCATCTGAGTTGAAATCACCAGTTAGTATAAGTACCATATTGTTTGCAACATAGTATGTTTTATAGAACTCATACATCTTTGTAAGCGATGGATTCTTAAGATCGTCCTTGGTACCTATAATAGTCTGCTGACCATATGGGTGTTTTTTGTAGAACTCTTTGTTAAAGTTCTCTAATATACGTGAGAAGAAACTTTCATCGTACATATTCTTCTCTTCGTAAACTACCTCAAGTTCTGCCTGAAATCCTCTGAAAACAGCATCGTCAAATCTGTGAGAGTTAAGCTCAAGCCACTTCTCAACCTGATTTGGAGGAAATGAGTTAAAATATACTGTACGATCTTCGCCTGTGTTTGCATTCATATTTGTACCACCCATTGCATGTGTTACAGATGAAAACTCGTTATTAATAGCATATTTGTTAGCCTCTACTGACTCTTTGTTAATCTCTTTTTGGATTCTTTTTCTTTCAGAATCGTCTTTAGCTTTCCCTAATTCGTCATATAATCTGAAAATATTCTGAATGTGTACCTGCTCTTTTTCCCAGTTTAATGTACCAAGCTTTGTTGTTCCTTTAAATAACATGTGCTCCTGGTAGTGTGCCATTCCCGTAGCGTCTTTGGGGTCGTGCATACCACCTGCTTTTACAACTACTTCACCAAATACTCTGGAAACAGAGTGATCTTCGTTTAGAACAACCTTAAGACCGTTTGGCAGTGTGTACTCCTCAATCTTCAGATTTTTGATCTTACTGTTTTGTCCAAACAGCAGACCCGACGTGGCAATGGTAAATACCAGTGCTGTCAAAAGTGTTTTAAAAAGTCTCATAATTATTAAATTTAGTTTTGCTTTTCGGGCAACAATATAGTGTTTTGTGCTAAAAGTTTAATGTTTTTCGTTAAAAATGTTGTAAAATAGTACACAATGTATATTCTGTTAAGGTAGATGTTTTTTGTTGTATATATGTTCTAAAAAGCAGTAATAACAGCCAGCGAAACAAAAATCACATAAGTAAAAATATAAGAAAACCGGATATTTACCAATTGTAATTATCCGGTTGAAAAAATATGTTAACTAAAGTCTGTTTTTTGTCAATTACTCTTTTTCTGATGTGCAAAAACCAGAATGTCTGTAGTCTGTATTAATATAAAACAGATTATGGCAAATAGAAGTGGATATTTATACTCTATACCAAAACTGATAACAGATGTAATAAAGTCTACCTTAAAATAGTATAATATAAGTGTTGCAATAATTGGTAAAAGAACCCATACACCAAGAATAAACATTAGTTTTTCAAATCTCTCTCTTACCGCGGCTCTTTCTGATATCTTTTTGCAAACACTATCTGCAAAATTATCAGGGATAATGAAACTATTATCAGTATCAAGGCTCTCTGATATCAGATCATCAATAATATCAGAAAGATATTTATCATCTGATATGCTGTCTTTATAGTCGTTATTTATATTGTTAGTTCTCATACTTTACCTCCTTAAACTCCTGATGTTTTAATAACTCATCTTTTAAAAGATTTCTTGCCCTGAAAATATAATTTTTGATTGTGCCAGCCGGCATTTCCGTAATTTTTTCAATCTCCTTAATACTAAACTCTTCAAGATAAAACA
Source organism: Bacteroidales bacterium (assembly GCA_025210735.1). Lineage (GTDB taxonomy): Bacteria > Bacteroidota > Bacteroidia > Bacteroidales > UBA6680 > UBA6680. Next base: position 48,280 of record JAOARD010000007.1, on the reverse strand, counting down.
TGTTTAGTATGCTCTTATATTTATCAGGTAATTTATTAATAGTTGCATGAAGCATCTTTCTCTGTTCCTCTTTTATTGATATATACTCCGGATCTCTCTTTGTATCTCTTATATATTCGTCAGGAAGAATATCATTATTCAACTCCTCCGTATCTACCCTCTTTTTCGAAACATAATCAATAGCTGTTCTGTAGGCTATTGTCGCAATCCATGTAGATAATTTAGATTCTGACCTGAACGATGGTAATCGTTTATATATTTTAATGAATACATCCTGACAAATATCATTTAGCTCATCAGTAGGTCCGGTTACACGTCCGGCAATATGAAAAACAAGACGCTCATATTTCTTAATAAGAAACCTAAACGCTTGCTGATTACCTACAATAGCCTGCTGTATTAACTCTTTTTCATTCATCTGTATTCATTAGACACCATTATGAAAATTAGGTTGCATAAAAATGCGAAAAAAAATTTTCATTTTTTTTGCAACCTTTTTTTTATGGCTAAAGTCATATGAGAAAACGATTTGAAACAAAGCATGAAAATAGTTATTCATCATAAGATTATGATTACAAATGCGGGTTCAAACCAGGAGATAAAAAATATAAACAGATTAATAATTAAAAATTATAAGTTATGGATTTATTACCATTATTAGTTACAGCAGTTGTATTTTATAGTATTATTACAATTATCAGACTTTTTTCGTCGCATCTTTTAAGACGTAAGCTGATTAAGGCAGGGCATTTTGATAAAGCAGAGATTCTGAATCCACATGTTGATATAAACGATCGAGAAGATCATGTAAACAGATTTCCTGCATTAAAATGGGGACTTGTTGCTCTTTTTGGAGGTGTAGGTTTAATAGTTATAGAGGCTATAGGATCGTATTATCCTAATATGATTGATCACAGAAGTGTTATGCCTTATGGAGTATTCTTTGTAAGTATTGCGTTAGGTTTTTTAACCTATTTCTTTGTTGCAAATGCAATAACAAAAAAGAAGTAATAGACGTGTTGATACCATTAAAGTTTAAACCACTTTTAGGTATTAAGATATAGTGATTAGATATGCTAAAGGTCTTCGGGAGAAGACCTTTTTTTATTGTGTTGACTTACAGATGTGTATTCCAGTATAAAATGATTAAAAAGTAAACCATGTTTTATAATAATTTGCTTATAACTATTTATTGCCGTTAATTTATAGTCAATATTAAATAACAAATAAAAAAGGACATACAATGAACTTTAAAAAATCATTAACACTTTTAGCAATGGCGGGAGTTATATTCACTTCTTGTCAGAATGCACCTGAAAAGAAAGCTGCTTCTGAGGGAAATCCGTTTTTTGTAGAGTGGGATACACCATTTGGTGTTCCTCCGTTTGATCTTATTAAGTCTGATCATTATGTAGAGGCTTTTAATAAGGCAATGAAAGAGCAGAATGAGGCTGTTGAGGTTATTATTAATAATGCTGATGCACCTACATTTGAGAATACTATTGAGGCACTTGAGTTTAGTGGTGGATTGCTTGACAGAGTAAGCTCGGTATTCTTTAACCTTATAGAGACAGATCGTGATGATGCAATGAACTCTGTGGCTGAAACAGTATTACCACTTCTTTCGGCACATCAGAACGAGATAATGCTTAATGATAAGCTTTTTGCAAAAGTTAAAACTGTTTATGAAAACAGAGCAGACTTAAATCTTGAGCCAGAGCAGATGAGATTACTAACTCAAACATTTAAGAGATTTGAGAAGGGTGGATCTAACCTTGCGCCAGAGAAAAAAGAGAAGCTTAAAGAGATTAGTAAAAAACTTTCAGAACTTACATTTAAGTTTGGTAAGAACCTTAGCGCAGAGACAAATGCATTTAAGATGGTTCTTGATAAGAAAGAGGATCTTGACGGACTACCAGAGAGTGTTGTTGCCGGTGCTGCAGCTGCTGCAAAAGAGGCTGGTATGGAAGGTAAGTGGCTGTTTACAGTTGCTAAACCAAGTATGTTGCCTTTCCTTCAGTACTCAACTCGTCGCGATCTTAGAGAGAAGCTATATAAGGGATATATAAACAGAGGAAACAACAATAATGAGTTCGACAATAAAGCAATTATTAACGAGCTTGTTAAACTACGTGTTCAAAAAGCTAACCTGTTTGGATACGATAACTACTCAGCATACCTTCTGCAAGACAGAATGGCTAAAAACCCTGAGAATGTATATGCATTATTGAATAAACTTTGGAAAGCAGCTCTTCCTAATGCTAAGGCAGAGGTTAAAGAGATGCAGAAGATTATTGATGCTGAAGGAGGAAACTTTAAACTTGAGTCTTGGGACTGGTGGTACTATGCTGAGAAGGTTAAGAAAGCAAAATATAATCTTGACGAAGAGATGTTACGTCCTTACTTTAAGCTTGATAATGTAAGAGATGGTTCATTTGCGTTGGCTAACAAACTATTCGGAATAACATTTACACAGATTCATAACCTACCACTTTATAATGCTGAAGAGGCTACTACATGGCAGGTAAAAGAGGCTGATGGAAAGAATATTGGTATCCTTTATCTTGACTGGCATCCACGTGCGTCAAAATCAGTTGGTGCATGGATGACATCGTTCCGTAAGCAGTCAGCTCCAAAAGGTAAGAATATTGAGCCTGTTATCTCAATATCTTGTAACTTCTCAAAACCAGTTGGTGATAAGCCTGCACTATTAAGTGTTGATGAGGTTCAGACTCTTTTCCACGAGTTTGGTCATGGTCTTCATGGTCTTCTTTCAAACTGTAGATACAACAGCCTTTCTGGTACAGCTGTAGCAAGAGATTTTGTTGAGCTACCATCGCAGGTAATGGAGAACTGGGCACTTGAGCCAGAGATGCTTGCTCTTTATGCAAAGCATTATGAGACTGGTGAGGTTATTCCTCAGGAGCTTGTTCAGAAGATACAGAACAGTGGACTGTTTAATCAAGGATTTGCTACAACAGAGTATCTTGCAGCATCGTTATTAGATATGGATTACCATACTATAACTGAGGTTAAAGATATAGATGCAGACAAGTTTGAGAAAGAGGCAATGGCAAAGATTGGTCTTATCAATGAAATAGTACCTCGTTACAGAAGCGGATACTTTAAGCATATCTTTGATGGCGATCCTGGGTACTCTTCAGGATACTACAGCTATATCTGGGCTGCTGTTCTTGATGCTGATGCATTTCAGGCATTTAAAGAGACATCACTGTTTGATCAGGCAACTGCAAAATCGTTCAGAGACAATGTACTTTCTCGTGGAGGGACTGAAGAGGCAATGGAACTTTACAAGAAGTTCAGAGGACGCGAACCAGAGATTGAGCCTCTTTTAAAGAGACGTGGATTGATGAAATAAAACATAGTTTTATAATATAATTATGAGGGGTATCGGTATACGATGCCCCTTTTTTTTGAAAATTTCATAAAAAATAATATAAATCACTAATTCAAACGTTAAAAAGTTACCATTCAATTACTATTTTTTTTAACTTCAATGAGCTTAAACAAAATACTATGGAGTTAATAAAAGTATCTGTTGATAATCTAAGAAATCTGGCAAATGTAGTTGAGCAGATAGGCTCAGAAGGTATATCTAAACGTATGGTTGCGTTAGGAGGATCTACTATAGGTGAAAATGTAAGGCATATACTGGAGTACTATCTGTGCCTGTTAGACTTTATGGATACAGGTGTTATAAATTATGGCGACAGAAAAAGAGATGGTGATCTTGAAATAGATCATGCTTTTATTTCTGATACAGTTAACTTTATAATTGATAATCTTAAAGAGATTGAGAGTAGCCATAATCTGGCATTAAGAGCAGATTTTTCGTTAGATTCAACAGATGCAATGACTCTGAAAACAAATGTATACAGAGAGCTTGGTTATTGCTACGATCATGCAGTACACCATATGACTCTTTTGCGTTTGGCAATTGCAAATAAATTTAAGGATGTTAAATTACCTGAGACATTCGGAAAAGATGTCTCAACACTACAATACCTTAATAAGTTAAGATGTGTGTAATATCATATATACCTTTAGGAGATAGTAGTTATACATTTACAATGAACCGTGATGCCATACCCGGCGAAGAGGAATCTGTTTTTCCGAAGTCGATGGATATTGGTAGAAGTACTATTTTTTACCCTAAAGACTTAAAAACAAGCGGCAGTTGGATTATTGCAGATGCAAGAGGAACTGTGGCAGCGGTTATGTGTGGAGCATTTAATGAACATACAGCTGGCAGAACATATGTTCAGAGCCATGAGATAATGCTTATGAACCGATTCAGGTACGATAGCTTCTTTATGTTCTCTTCGCTTTATGACTTTGTTAATATAGAGCCATTTACTATAATATCTATTGAGAGAAATAATAAAGTGATAAGATTAGAGGAGTTTAGGTGGGATGGAGAAGAGATATTTAAATTACAACTGGATCATTCAGAACCACATATCTGGTCTTCATGTTTAGGGTATTCACCCGATAAGGTATCTGATCACCGTACAATGTTTAATGAATTTGTGTCTGAGAATAGATTTAGCGGAGACGATATTATAGATTTTCATATGAATAAATGTAGTATGCTGTCTGGCAAAATGAATGAGCGTACAGTGTGCATTACCCAAATGATTTCTGATAGGACAAGAACAATTATGAAACACACAGACCTGTCTGTAAATCAGATGAAAAGCATCACAATAAATCATTAACTATCCACAGAAATTATCGGTAATTAGAAAAATTGAAATATGAATAATTTGCAAAAGATTCTGAGAATACAAAGAAATGAATTAATATCTGATTTTGATAAGGCAAGCTTAGAAGGTCAAGGAACTCCACAAGAAGTGTCAGACAGAAGAGAAAACTATTTGCATAATTTCTTCAGGAACTACTTTCCTTATCCGTATCAAATTGCAAAGGGAAATATTTCAGACTCATTTGGGAATAGAAGTAATTCAATAGATATTCTTATAATCAACCCTTCTCATCCTCATACTTTAGCGGCTAATAATATGTATTCATTTATTGTAGCAGAGGGTGTCGATTATGCGATAGAGTTGAAACCAAGCTTTAATAATAAAGATGAAATTGAAAGGGCTTTAACACAGATTCAGTCGGTAAAGTTATTGAAACGCGCTACTGATGGATTGTTGTTGAGAAATAGTCTGACGGAGGAACAAAAATTACTCGCATTAGAAGTACCTGGAATTATTTTCTCAGATAAAACTTATAGCAATAAAAGGAATCTTATAGAAAAGATTGTTGACTTTTATTCTAGAGAATCGATTCCGTTGAATTTGCAATTTGATTTACTATGTTGTTTAGATGGGACTTTTGTTGTAAATTCTAGTAAGCACAAACATTTCTTTTTGAATACAGATGGATTAATTTTTAATGATTTCGGAGATGATGTTTTATATTATTTATTTCATTTTATGTGTAATATTCCTGAATCTACACCTAGATTGAAAAAGAATATGTTAAGTCATTATATTAGTCAGCCTCCTGTTGAGGGATGGAAAATTTTTCAGGATCTAAATATTAAATTGAGAAGAATCGGTAATTGAATGTTTATTGAAAATAAGATGAAAAAGCCGATAATATGCAATTATAATAAATGCGGAGTGTAAGAAAAAATTGAAACGAAAGAGATAAACGACTCTGCAATTTGAAAAGTAAGTTCAATGAAAAAACGTACTTGCTCATATTGTCATTCGTTATAAGGCAGAATTTAGTACTCTTTAATATAGCTTAAGTACCCGCTTAAGCCTTTATAACAGTGTCTTTTGTAAAAAGTAATATATCTTATATCTACAGTAAAGATGCATATAAGTAAATTCTGGTATAATTTTAAGTATAGAATAGTAATATTATTACTTTTACCTGAATATAAATTAATATTATGGCAGAATTCAACCATTTGAAACTACATATATCAGATAAAATAGCAACATTAACTCTAAGCAGACCTGAGGTTATGAATGCTTTGTGCCACGATCTTATTGAGGAGATTAACACAGCTGTTGATACAGTGATGGATAACAAAGCAAAGGTGCTTATAATTACAGGCGAAGGTAAATCGTTTGCAGCAGGAGCTGATATTGCAGAAATTGTATCGCTGAAAGAGGAGGAAGCACGACGCAGAGTTAGCCGTGTACAACATATATTCAACAGATTTGCACAACTACCAATACCGGTTATTGCTGCACTTAATGGATACACTATTGGGGGCGGGCTTGAGCTTGCACTTAGCTGTGATATAAGAATAGCCTCAGATAAGGCTCAGTTCTCAATGCCTGAAGCAAACCTTGGTGTTGTTCCCGGAGGAACCGGAACACAACGATTATCGCGTATAATAGGACTTGGAAATGCACTGCACTGGTTCTTTACATGCGATAAATTTAATGCAGACGATGCCCTTAGATTAAGACTGATTCAGCAGATTGTAAATCACGATGAGCTTATGGATACCGCTATGTTGATGGCAAAAAAGATATTGACAAAATCGCCAGAGGCAATATCCATGATAAAGGAGGTTACAAGAACCGGGATAGAAATGGATTTCTACAAAGGATGTGAAGCAGAGGCAAAGATGTTTGCAAAGTCGTTAGTTGGATGCGGACAGGAAGGACTTAATGCATTTCTTGAAAAAAGAAAACCCAATTGGAACAACTAAAGAGGTAAACTGTTAATTTAGAAGTTTAAAAACGTAGATATGTACGAAAATTATATATTCTCAGGTATTGGCTACGCAACAGGTAGCAACCTGATAACAAATAAAGAGCTTGAAGATTCAGCAAAGAAAGGGTATCTGGAAGGTTTCAGTGATGCCCGAATAAAAAGAAGCGAAGGGTATATTGAGTTTGTGAAGAACCATGGTGAAATATCGCCATTTGAGTACTTTGCAGGTGAAGTAATGGGATTTAAAACGAGAGGACATGTTACTCCGTTTCCGGTTACTCCGGATAAAATGACAAAAAATGATACCACGCTTGAGTTGGCAGTTAAAGCAGCACAGAGTGCCTTTAATGACAGCGGTGTACACCCGGAAGATATCGACCTTTGGTTAGGTAGCTGCGGAACACCGTTTGAGCAGGCTCCGGGAGTTGCATCAACACTAAAAACATTCTTTGTAGGATACAATAATCAGTCGCCGGCTGCAACAATAACCTCAGCATGTGTAGGATTTAATATACACTTGCAGCGTGCTGTTGAATACTTTAAATGCCACCCTGAGGCAAAACACATATTGGTGTTTCATACAGAAACTTTGTCGCACCTTCTGCCACGCAGAACAAACTTTGTAAACTACGTAACATTTGCCGATGGTGCAGCAGCTGTTGTACTATCAAGAGTTGAAGGAGAGCAGAAAGAGGGACTTATGGGAGTTGTTAACCATGAGGATCTGTTTATGATAGACCATCTTGGTGCCGATGCAAATGGCGATCTGTATATGACACCAAAGGTTGTTAAGGTAAGAGCTATTGAGAACCTTTGTAAATCAGGAAAAGAGGTACTTGACAAAATAGGATGGGAGAAGGATGATATAGATATTCTTGTACCACATCAAACCGGAAATGCTATTGTACATGGTGCAGCTAAAAAGATGGAGGTATCGCTTGATAAGGTATTTCAGGATGTTCAGTTGTACTGCGGTAATATCTCAGGAGCATCAATTCCGGCAGCACTGGCTAAACTAAAGAGAGCCGGACGATTAACAAAAGGAATTAAAACACTTAGTCCAACAGCAGGACTTGGCGGAGAGTACGGATGTTTTGCATATCAGTGGCCGGAGCAGAGTTCAGATAACAAACTGGATATATCAGCAGATCTTGTTGGTAAGGTAGCTGTTGTTACTGGTGCATCAGGCGGAATTGGTTACGAAACAGCAAAATCGTTAGCCAACAGAGGATGTAATCTTGCACTGCAATATACCTCAAATACAGAGAAAGCGGAGGAGTTGAAGAACGAACTATCTGCCAGCGGTGTTAATATTGATCTGTTTAAGGTTGATTTCTCAGATTTAAAACAGGCAGAGCAGTTTGCCGATGATATAATAGCTAAATACGGAACTGTAGATTTCCTTATTCATAGTGCAGCTATTACCGGAGGATTGTATCGTGGGGGCGAGGTACCGCAGGATGTAATGCTTAAGGTTGCTATGGTTAATCAGTTTAGCCCGGTAACACTTACAAAACGATTAAAAGATCACATTACCGATACAATACTATATGTTGGTTCTGTTGCTGAGGATGCTCAGTTTAGCGGGTCATCATCTTATGTGCAGGCAAAGAGAGGTTTACACGGATTTGCATCAAGCTTTTCAGGAGAGGCAAAAAGTGCAGGAATACGATCTGTATACTATATGCCTGGTGTTGTAAGCGGTGGAATGGCCGGAACATTAAACGATGAGCAGATTAATGCTGCAATAATGGCTATTGGACAGCGTAACACAGTAAGTACACATGAAATTGCAGAACGTATAACAAAATCGTTGTATCTGCCTAAAGTACTTGGAGTATTTGATGATTTAGAGAATGCTATGCTTGTACGCAGAGATAGCTATAGCTGGGAGGAGCAGTTATAAAATAATAAGTGGTTTATGGAGTATTTTGCAAATAATATGCATCTTATTGAGGACCTCAGAACTATTCTAAAAAAGTACCGCAACAATATTGTAGAGGCAAATACTGCCGATACATTTATTGCTTCCGGTGCTAATGCCGATGAACTGGACAGAGCAATCTCTAACCTTGAAAGGTACGGAACTATGCTTCCACATCTTGACAGACGAAGGTTACGAAAGGGGGCTGCTGTAATAGTGCCATATAATGCACCATCGTATGCACTTTTTGGTATGAGTTTACCGGCTGCACTATTATCAATAGGTAAGTGCGAGAATATTCACCTCCATTTTCCGGCTATATTAAAAAAGTACAGCTTGCTTATAAGAGATATATTTAATACGCATAACGAGCTAAGTAAAATTAATATAGATTATGGCAATGAGCATGAGTTTATGGCATTGTCACTATATAATACCGATATAGATCTTATTACTGTATATGGTGGTTTGTGGGTTGATAAATATATTGATATTGCGCGCGAAACATCAACAGCAATTATATATGAAGGAGCAGGTAATAATGCTGCACTGTTGCTGAATAGCAGTAATATAGATAAAAATCTGGACAGAATACTGGAGATGGCATATTACCTGTCTGGTCAGGCAGCGGTATGCTTTAACAGATTAATTGTAGATTCAGATATAGACAGAACATACTTTGTGAATCTGATTGCCGAAAAGCTTAAAAGATTTCCGGTAAGCCAAAATCCGTTTAGTAATGCTGTAGTTACACCAATAAGTAATGATAAAATAGTGAATGGTGTAGAACAGAGATTATCTGAAGCTGTACAGAAAGGAGCATCGGTAATAAATCATAAACTAGATGAGAGTAGTGATAAAGCTCTGCTTCACCCAACAGCAGTAATTGATGTAACCTCTGATATGAAGGTGTGGCAAGAGGACAATTTTGCACCTGTTATATCTGTTATATTCGCCGATAAAGAGAATATGATTGAACTGTGTAACGATACAAACTACAGGGTTACCACATCGGTTTATGGCGAACAGGATGAGGCTGAATTTATAGCGCAAAAGCTAAAAGATAAGTGGCCAAAGGTATTAGTAAATAAAAACTTTATAGATATGATACCTGTTGACGAAGGATATCTTGGAGAGTGGGGAGGATATGGCGACTCATTCTTCTTTATGGATGAATCAACAGGATGGCAGCCAAAGAATGATCTCAGGGTAATGATTGACTATTACTCATGCGATTATAATATTTAATTGTAGAATAAAAATAAAGTATCATGTACGATAACTATATATTTTCAGGATTAGGGCACTCGGTTGGTGAACACCAGATATCAAACGATATGGTATCATCTGCTGTAAAGAGTGGATATCTTGAAGGATTTAACGAAGAGAGGATAATGGCAAGTAAGAACTACCAGAAGTTCAGACTGTCTAATCCTGATGTAACACCTTTTCAGTACTTTGTTGAGTACAAAATGGGATTTAAAACCCGTAACTATGTGGTTCCCTTTCCACCACGCAGAAAGCGTAAGTGGGATGCAGAGTCGTCGCTTGAGCTTGGTATAAAAGCTATTGATAATGCACTTAAAGATGCAGATGTTCATCCTGACGAGATTGGTGCATGGATAGTGAGTACTGTATCGCCACATGAGCAGGCTCCGGGAATTGCAGCAACAATAAAAAGTTATTTCACAAAATATACTAACCAATCGCAGACATACACTCTGGCTTCTGGTTGTTCAGGGTTTAATGTAAACTTGCAGCGCGCTGTTGAGTTTCTGAACTGTAACCCTGAGGTTAACCATGTGGTAGTTGCACATACCGAAACAATGTCTAGCTTTCTTACAGATATTACTCCGTTTGTACCATTTGTTACATTTGGCGATGCAGCAACAGCTGTTGTGCTTAGTCGTACAAAGAACGATAAAAAAGAGGGACTTATATCAATAAATAACTATCAGGATCCTAAGATGATTGATTACGTTGGTGTAACAAAAAATTGGGATCTCTATATTGATAACTCTGTAATAAAAGACAGAGCAACAGGTAATATTCTTAATACCGGAGGCGAGGTTCTTAAAGATGCTGAGTGGAATGTTGAGGATGTAGATATGCTTGTACCTCACCAAACAGGCGATGCAATTCTTAAGCCCGTTGCAGAGGCTCTTGGAATATCACCAGACAAATTATATCAGGAGGTTCAGGTAAAGTACGGAAATGTATCAGGACTTGGTGTACCTCTTGGTTTATCGCTACTTAAAGACCAGCAGTTGTTAAAACCGGGAATGAAGATTCTTAGTGCAACAGCAGGAGTAGGAGGAGAGTACGGAGCATTTGCATATCAGGTACCAGAGAACAATCAGACAGTTATAGAGAAACACTATAACTATGCAGACCTGAAAGATACAGTAACGCTTGTTACAGGAGCAACAGGTGGTTTAGGAGAGTATATTGCGCGCGAGGTTGCACGTAAAGGTGGTAATATGATACTGCAATATACTGCTAACCATACAAAAGCTGAAGAACTTAAGGCAGAGCTTGAATCGGAGTTAGTAAAAGTTGATATTGTAAAATCAGACTTCTCTGATCCGGAAGATGTTAAGAAGCTTGGTGAATATGTGTTACAGCAATATGGTAATGTTGACTATATTATACACTCAGCAGGACTATCAGGAAGCCTTAGCAGAGCCAGTGAGGTTACTGCTGATGAGCTTATTCAGGTATCGCAGGTAAACCAGTTTGCACCAATTGAGCTTACAAAAATTCTTAAGAACAATATTAAAGAGACTATCCTGTATATAGGATCAGTTGCAGAAGATGCAATGTTTGCCGGATCATCAGCATATGTAGCATCTAAGCGCGGACTACACGGTTTTGCTGCAAGTTTTGCAGGCGAAGCACTTAGCTACGGAGTGCGTAGTGTATACTACATGCCTGGTCTTATTAATGTAGGTATGATGGCTACACTTGATGTTAAACAGATTGCTGCATCAATGAGTGCTGTTAACCAGAAGCGTATTCTTAAAGCCGAAGAGGTTGCAGAGCGTGTTATTAAATCGTTGTATCAGCCTAAGGTATTTGGTTTACGCAATAACTACGATGGAGTACTTCATGTACGTCGCGATGGATTTAAGGTAGAACGATATAGTCATAAATAATTGACCGTAGATATAAATTACAAAAAACAGGATGTTGTTACCATACGATATCCTGTTTTTTTATACAAAAAAAGCCATCCGGATAACCGAATGGCTAAATTGAAACAATACTAACTTATCTTAAAAACAGGTTACTGTTAGCTCCCTGTACATTACTTCTTTTTGTTAAATCTTTTAATATCTCAGCCCTTTCATCGTTACTGTACGATGACCATTTTGCTCTCTCCTCAATGGTGCGCTGGCACCCGTAACAAAGTCCGTTTGAATCTGTCTGACATATCTTAACACATGGATCTATAATCTTGCTCATAATCTCTTATTTTATTTATTCTAAAAACAACAACACAGTGCTTTTGTTCTTTAATCAGGTGTAATTATTTGCTATTTCTGTATTCCGATGGTGTTTTATCTGTCTCCTTCTTAAAAGCCCTGTTAAATGTAGCAACCGATTTATATCCCAGACCAAATGAAATCTCCTGAAAAGTAATATCCTTGCCTTTGTCGTTATCAATAATTTTGCAAGCCTCTTTTATCCTGTAATAGTTCAGGAAACTTACAAAGTTGGTAAAACCCATCTCTCCGTTTATTGCTCTTCTTACAAGATATTCTTTAAATCCTGTAACACCAGCCAGTTCGGTAATAGTAATACCCTCTTTTTTGTACAACTCCATGTTTACAAATACCTCATTAATCTTTACAATGATCTCACTGTTATCAGAAGATGGTTCCGTCTCTTTTTTAATCTGAGGATTAGAAAAGATAGTATTCCACTGTAATTTACCGGTAAAGAATAGTGCAAGAAAAACAGATATTCCAATATTCTGAATAAGAACAAACATCTGTGGTAAAACAAGAGGATGATTAAAGAAAAAGAAATATAATGTAGTAAGTGCCATTAATGCCGATGATGTGATAAAAATATATCGCCAGCGCAATCTTATATTAATAAGATCAGAACGATGTCCGCGTAAAGCCTCATACATACTTAAACAAATAAACAGAGCAGATAACAGGTAAGGCAGTGCTTTAAAAATATAGTATATCTCACCATAGAAATATGCATTAACCTTATACAGACCATTGCTTATTACTGGCATAGCTATGGTTAAAACATATACCGATCTGTTAAACTTAAACGAATCGTTGAACAGTATGCGGCTAAGTAACCAAAAAAAGTAGGGCAATGATACAGCCATAAAGAAGAAGATCTCCCTCAGAAAACTTACAGATGTAATTGGTTGCCAGTATGCCAGAAGATATCCTGATAACGATGCCAGAAACATTATCATTATAGCTTTACCATCTCTTCTCTGCTCAAATCTGATAATAAATATCAGTAATACCATAATAAACAGTAGCGATGCAACCCTAAAACCATCTGATAATATCTCAACCATATCTATATTTAGCTTTTTTAATATTCTGCTAATATACAACAAAAGACCTGCTTATTGTCTTATGCAATTTGCAGGTCTTAATCTACTTGATCTGATATATACTCTATAATACCCTTACTGTAATACCGGCATTTATTGAGAATCCGTTTAAATCTCCACTATTCAGATAATAGAAGTTTGATGTATCTGCATATCTGTAGGTAACACCACTAACAAACATTACTTTAGAAGATATATTTACCTCTATATTTAATGTTGGCTCAATAAAGAAGAACCCTGCAACATGATTGGCTCCGCGCAGATAATGTTCTGAAGCTCCTCCATAACCTGTACATAACGATACCGAAGGATGTATAATGCTATTGTGCATAAACGATTTTCCTATATACAGACCTCCATATCCGTATCCTACACCTATGGTTCCTCCATTTTTATCGAACCTGAGACTACCTGTTTTAGCAAAACCACTTACACCGATATAAAACGATCTGTTTAACACAACACCAACCTCTCCGCCAACAACATTACTGTTACTGCTATTAAACTTACTGCTATTGAAAAACGATCTGTATTTAGCACCAATAAACCAACCGGTGCTTACACTATCAATATTTATAAGGCTCTTTATACTCTCTGCTTTTACAGCAGATACAAGAACAAGAAAACTACATATAACCAAAAATCTCTTACCCATACCTAATTTACCTTTATAAGATTACCTGAACCATCGCCGCTTTTTGTTACCGTTGGGGTACCCTTATACTTTATATCTCCACTACCATTTAACACACAATTTAATTTCTCAGTAATCCATAGCTCTGATACTCCAGAGCCATCAGCTGCAACGGTACACAGCCTGCTCTTAAGATTAAAAGCCTTAAGAGAACCACTTGAATCATGAATAATGCTAACACTGTCGGCAACACCATTTACAGTAAGTACTCCTGAGCCATCCATTTTAATTTTTAATATATCTGTTTGGCAAACAACAGTTGCTTTGCCTGACGAATTATGGTTTAAAGAGAGTGGAGAGTTGGTAAGTTTATCTTCGCAAACTAACTCACCACTACTCTCCATAGTAATTGAGTTTATATATGGCGATTCTACTATAACTGTAAACTCATGATTATTAATTGTTGCAATACCATCATCCTTAAAATCTATACTCCATACACCATTAACAACCCTATAATCTACATCGTCAACAATATTATCTGAAATCTTAACCGTAACCGTCTGGTTTGAACCATTACGCAGAATAACCTTACACTTTGAATCTACTAACAGTCCGGTAAACTTATCCATTGTAACAACCCTTGTAATAATATTTCCACTACTCAAATGAGTTTCAGAATCCTTCTCGCATGAGCAAAATATCAGAACTGATATAATTCCGATAATAGAAAAAACTCTCCTTTGCATTTAAAACCTTTCTTTTTGTGTTTATCTTATTTGTCGCAAATATATATTCCGCTATGTAAGAAGGTTTATCATAAATATTAAAAGCTTATCAGTTTCAGAATCGATAAGCTTTTTCAGAATTGATTAGTACAAAACAGTACAGATTTTACATAAACAAAAAAGCCTTTGCCGGAAAGATGTACCGGCAAAGGCTTTAAATGTGACGGATTACCATTTCAGCTGAAATCAGACACATCCCCCTATTGAGGAAATTTAATAATCAAATTAAATGATGCTAAAAAATTTAAGAAACGCTATAAATATAGTAATTATAGATCTAATCTATACAATATACAGTTATATTTATCACATCATCTCTTTCAGTTTTATAACTGTTTTCCATGTGCGGGTTGATGCTGTAACCTTAAGTTTTTTCTCAATAAAATTATTACCAAGCTTAGTCTCTCTGTACGGACCACTACAAAACAGATAGAGGTTATTATCCATAACCATATACCTGTCGTCGCCAAAATCAAACTCCGACATAGTCATCAGGTTGTCTATATCTGGTACACTGTTAAGAAATACAACATGCAACTTATCTATCTCAGCATCCGGATCTGTAAGAAACGGATTGTCTGTAAACATAGCTTCTATCTCCTCTGCAGATCGAACAATTACAGGCACATCAAAACCAAATACCTGCTCAACCCTTTTTGCAATAAGAGTCGATAACAAACCCTGATCACTATCATTATCAGAACTGAATATTACATTACCGGTCTGGATATAACTCTTAACATCAGTAAATCCCATATCCTCAAACATCTTCCGAAGATCGGCCATAATTATCTTACGTTTACCTCCAATATTAATTCCTCTAAGTAGTGCTATGTATTTCATCTGTTTATAATTGTTTTTTATTTGTCAGATGGAACTCGCATTTATAATCATTTTCGTGTGTGTGAATGGCCATTCTCATGCTTCGTTTCATCTGATTGTAATTTAGTTTCTGTTTGTTGTTTAGCCTGGTTAATAATCTGTATATGTGTGTTATAGTCAGTTTGAGCGGAGTCGAAAACTACACATTTATACTTCGCTAAATATGATAAGTTTTAATCCTGTCTCTTTATGTAATAGAACTTTACTGATGCTCAGTTTAATATTACCAAATGTATTAATCCTGTATATACAAATCATAACCTTTTATTAAAGATACAATTATTTGAAGAGTGATTAAACAATGCGGTTAATTTACTATCTCCATTTAATAATTGTATGACTCTGCTATTATCTGTTAAATGATAATATAGGGGTAGGGATGATTAGTTGAGTTGTATACACTTTGTTTTAATTACAACTCCTTAAAACAGCAAAGGGTAGTCTCCCGAATTGGTTTATGAAAGAGTCTAATAAATCCTTTTTTAAAATAGATGGTTTTATCTCAACAACAGGTTTCCAACAAATAATAAGATCTGCATGATTTCTAAACTGCCAAACCATTCTGCCTCCCCAATGATCAGCCGCCTTTCCTTGTCCAAAATTTAATAACGAGTTTATTCTGCTTCTTAACTCAGAGCTCTCTCCTATATACAAAACACAGGCATCCTCAATATAGTTTCTTACAAGTTTACAGATACTAACATTAGGATCTTTACCTTTAAAAGAGCCACCTACTCCTTTTCGCATGAATTGGGGAGTCCCTTTTTGGGGGTTGATAATAATATACACTCCACTATCTGTAGGTATTATAGATCTGTTATTTTGCAGTTCATTTACAGAATAAAAGCCGGTAAATCCAAAATCCTTTAGCTCATCAATTGAATTAAAATCTTTAATCATTGTTTAACTAATTTAAATATTCAGCCATATGCAAAGCATACTTTAAAATTCATTTACCTGATATGGGTTGTTCTTTTTATTCCGGTAGGTTTATATAAAAATACATATAAAGATTGACTAATGAAAAGTAATGATGTATGTTCTTTTATATAAAACTGATTATCGGTACCTGTTTTTTTAGTAGAAACGAAGTAAAGCATGAGAAAGAGTTTTTACACAATCGATAATTTTATGAGTTTGTACAGCTAAAAAAGGTGTTTTATACAAAAAAAATTGCAATTGTTTTTAATACAGTAGTTTGCTGTGGTTTATTTATGTGGTAGCTCTTTGTTATATATAGATTATGTTCTAAAATAAAATGTATAAACGTAACCTTTCATTTTTTTATAACGTATCCGTTTGTGTTGTTAAAAAAGTTCCTGTAAACGGAATGGGTTCCCTCATAACCCTTAACAGAAAACAGTTTATGAAAATAACTAAAAGTTGATACAATGAGCGATAAAAATGATTATCAAAACTATTTAGACGAGATTAAATCGTTACCAGACGAGAAAATTAAAACTCCTCATATTCCGGTGAAGGTAATGATATCTGAAGCAGAGAATCTTTATTTCAGAGCAGATAAAGATATTGAAGATCTTAAGGCGGCAAATATGCCTGCTGAATGGACATCTCGTCTTTTAGGTTTAACCAGAGCAATGCGTGTTGCAGAGAGTAACTGGTCTACAATAAATGACGATAAGGATTTAGCACATAGGGAGTGGAAGGATGAATCTTCTAAAATGTACAACCTTGTTTCTGATATAATTGATTATATGGAGTTTGGATACCGAAACAGTCCTGAATTAATTGCAAAACTTGATAAGATAAAAGAGGGTAATTCTAATGCCGACTCAATACAGGATCTTTCAGACCTTGCTGTGTTAGGAAAAAATAATCCACAACCGTTGTTAGATATAGGCTTTGATATTGCCAAGTGCGATCTGGCAGAGACAGAGGCAGACCGTTTTGGTACACTGTTGGGTAGAGTAAATGGCGATATGTATATCACATCTGATGTTAAACTTATCAGAGATAAAACATTTACCCTGCTTGAAGAGATTGTTGCAAATATCAGAGATTACGGTAGGTTTGTTTATCGTAATAATTCAGAGCGTAGAAAAGCATACACCAGTAAATATTTTCGCGAAAGCAATAAGCGATACAGGAAAAACAGAGAAAAAACTGAGTTATAGAAAATTTTTCATAAAGTTCTTTTGATTCATTACGGGCATCTCATCTTTGAGGTGTCTGTTTTGTATTGTCAGATTTAACAGCTTTATTAATGAATATTAGTGGTTTAATAAGCTTATTCTAAGTAACTCCCCTCCTGGGAGGAGTAGGGGTGGGTTAATTATTCAAACAACACTAACAGTAATGAGACGCAAAATTATACCATACAATCCAAAACTAAAATTCTTGGCAAAACAGCTAAGAAATAGCATGACTATTGCAGAAAAGATGTTATGGAATGGGTTGAAAAACAGACAAATTCTGGGATATGATTTTGACAGGCAGCGTCCAATTGATAATTATATAGTAGATTTTTATTGCAAAGATCTTATGTTAGCAATTGAAGTTGATGGAGCTAGTCACGATTCGTGTGAGGCTATTGATAAGGATAAAATAAGGCAAGCAAGATTGGAAGATTTAGGTGTAAGGTTTTTGCGATTTGATGATGATGATGTAAAACACCAGTTAGACCGTGTATTGAGATCTATAGAAGAGTGGATAGTTGATAATAAGTAGATAAAAAAATTACCCACCTCTGTGTCTCCTCCGAGGAGTAGAGCCTCCCTCGTGTTAAAGTATGTGTTACCGTAAAATATTACCACGAATTGAATTGTAAAGTCAGATTAATAAACAATCTTGTAAATGAATATTAGTAGCTTAATGTGCTTATTTTAAGTAACTCCCCTCCTAGGAGGGGTAGGGGTGGGTTCATTACTAACATGAATGAGATGTAGAATTCTGCCATACAATCCAAAACTAAAGATCTATAGAAGAGTGGATAGTTGATAATAATTAGAGGAAAGAAACTGACCCACCTCTGTGTCTCCTCCGAGGAGGAGAGTCTCCCTCGTGTTAGAGTATGTGTTACCGTAAAATATTACCACGAATTGAATTATAAAATCAGATTAATAAACAATCTTGTAAATGAATATTAGTGGTATAATAAGCTTATTCTAAGTAACTCCCCTTCTGGAAGGGGTAAGAGTGGGTTCATTACTAACATGTATGAGACGTAAAAATCTACCATACAATTCAAAACTAAATATTTATAGAAGAGTGGATAATTGAGAATAAGTAGAGAAAAAAATTAACCCACCTCTGTGTCTCCTCCGAAGAGGAGAACCTCCCTCGTGTTAAAGTATGTGTTATCGTAAAATATTACCACGAATTGAATTCAGATATGATTAACAAATAATTCCTATGAACTGCTTTTGGTAAAGCATTATATTACAGTAAACTCCCCTCCTGGGAGGGGTAGGGGTGGGTTAATTATTCAAACAACACTAACATGAATGAGACGTAAAAATCTACCATACAATTCAAAACTAAATATTTATAGAAGAGAGGATAGTTGATAATAAGTAGAGAAAAAAATTAACCCACCTCTGTGTCTCCTCCGAGGAGTAGAGCCTCCCTCGTGTTAAAGTATGTGTTACCGTAAAATATTACCACGAATTGAATTGTAAAGTCAGATTAACAAACAGTCTTGTAAATGAATATTAGTAGCTTAATGTGCTTATTCTAAGCAACTCTCCTCCTGGTAGGGGTAGGGTGGGTTCATTACTAACATGAATGAGACGTAAAAATCTACCATACAATTCAAAACTAAATATTTATAGAAGAGAGGATAGTTGATAATAAGTAGAGAAAAAAATTACCCACCTCTGTGTCTCTTCCGAGGAGGAGAGTCTCCCTCGTGTTAAAGTATGTGTTACCATAAAATATTACCACAAATTGAATTGTAAAATCAGATTAACAAACAGTCTTGTAAATGAATATTAGTAACTTAATAAGCTTATTCTAAGTAACTCCCCTTCTGGAAGGGGTAAGAGTGGGTTCATTACTAACATGAATGAGACGTAAAAATCTACCATACAATTCAAAACTAAATATTTATAGAAGAGAGGATAGTTGATAATAAGTAGAGAAAAAAATTAATCCACCTCTGTGTCTCCTCCGAGGAGGAGAGCCTCCTTCGTGTTAAAGTATGTGTTACCGTAAAATATTACCACGAATTGAATTCAGATATGATTAACAAATAATTCCTATGAACTGCTTTTGGTAAAGTATTATATTACAGTAAACTCCCCTCCTGGGAGGGGTAGGGGTGGGTTATTTACCACCCCGTCACAAACCAACCCCTCCCTGTTACATTATGAGGTCTTCCTGTCACTGGTAAAAGCGTCCCTGTTACAAGACAAGCCTTCCCTGTCACTTAGCAAAGCCATCCTGTTACATGATGAGGCTTCCCTTGCATGAAAGGGAAAGGAGGTTTAGCAACAGGGACAGCTTATATACAGACAGGAATAGCATATAGAGCGAAAGGAGCAACTTACAGTTTGACAGGGATTAGAGGTTTACCGACAGGAGAGGTTTGTATAACAACAGGAGCAGAGGGTAAAGTAACAGGGTTAGTGTTAGAGAGTACAGGGACTTATGATTTGGTGAATGGGATTAATTATTGGAGTTAAAATATAATATTACCAACAAGCGTATGACAGACACAAAAATTAATAACTGGTAGCCATTTTTAACATTTAGTTTATATGTTTGTATCAGACACACCAATATTACTGTAATATGAGACGCTTTATCTTATTATTAGTTTCCGTTTTAATCTCTGTTAATGCCATATGTACTGAGTTTAATGTAAAGATAAAACAGGTAGACTCGTTGTTGCGGCTCTATAAAATCGATACATGTATACATATACTTAATGATATAGATCAGAACAGGTTAAGCGGGGAGGAGCTGATAATGCTCTTTGAGAAGTATGCGTATGTATATCAGTTTAAAGGCGATCTGTATGTATCGTCAGATTATTACAAGAAGATGTATAAGAGTGCTGTTGTTTACAGCGATACGGCAAAGATCTTTAAATCGCTTGTGAGGTTGATGAACATAAATAGCAATCAGAAGAATATAGAGGAGTTTCAGAGATACTATGATATGGCAGGTGAGTATGTTACTTCTGTTAAATCAGATGCTGATCTTAGCAGATTCTATATGTTCAGCGGGTTAATGTTTAGTAGTATGAGTGTAAACAGTGAGGCTTCTGACTATCTGAACAAAGCCCTTATATATGCACGTAAAACAGATCAGATGCCACTTCTGTCATCGGCACTTAATAATGCAGCTGTACATGCAAAGGAGTGTAAAGATTTTGACAGGGCACTTGAGCTGTACGATGAATCAATTGCTCTTACTGCCGATAACGAAAGTCATGTTACGCACCCATATAAGTTGTATAATAAGGCATTGGTATACCGCGATATGGATAATCTGAAACATGCAATGCTATATGCAGAGAAGGCTTATAATCTTTTTAAGTCAAGAGGAGATAATATGGGTATTGTAATAAGTGCTCTGTTTGTAGGATCAATATATACCGAGGAGGGTAAACTGGATACAGCATGGCCATACCTTGAGGAGTCTGCAAGGCTTAACAGCAGAATTGGCGATAAACGATTTATGGCTCTGGGATCGCAGGAAAAGGCACTTTTTTATGCACAGCGAAATGAGATAGACTCTGTTTATAAGTATATTAGAGCAATATCGTCATATAAAGATAGTATTCATAAGATGTATAATGCCAAGGCCTTTGCCGGGGTATATTCCAGACTAAAGGTTAAAGAGACAGAGAATGAGCTGATATCTCTTAATGCTAAGAATAAAGAGATGACTATGCGAACAATATACGGATCGGTACTGGTACTGATATTGATTATTACAGGATCTGTTATTGTACGGTTCAGAAATCAGCGTATAAAGAGGGAGAAAGAGCTTGCTGATGCACGTAACAAATTAATTGAGGCTGAGTTGCATGAGAAGGAGCAGGAGAAAAAACTTGTAGAGAAAGAGCTTGAACTACAGAACAGGGAGATGCTTGATTTTGCCATGCATGTATCGCATAACAATAACATATTAAATGATACTGTTAATCTGCTTAAAACAATTGATAACAATAAGCACTCAGAGCAGATAAAAGATATAATTATACAGATAAATAACCGACTTGCCGAGGATAAAGACTACAATCTGTATAAGATGAAATCTGAGGATATAAACCGTAAATTTATAAAGGTTCTTGATGATAAAGCCTCGCTATCGGAACCACAGAAACAGTTGTGTATACTTATAAAGTCAGGACTGTCAACAAAGGAGACTGCCGGAATACTAAACACATCTGTAAAGTCTGTTGAGATGATGCGTTATCGTCTGCGTAAGAAATTTGATATATCGGGAGACACAGATCTTGGCGATTTTCTGGCAGGATTGTAGAGTACTGGTTCTGGTATCCCCTCTCTTATTCCCTGTTGTTGTAACGTGTTTATAACAAGGGTGTAAGTTGTTGATTTTAGCTCTGAGATTGTAGCTGAAACACCCCTTCAGAGGGGTTGAGAGGGGGTGAGTTTTAACATATATTAAGTGCTTCGCTAATACTTTTGCTAAACACATTTATAAAAAAGTCATTATGCGAAGGAGAGGAAAAACACTTCTTACAATTGTCTTTCTACTGACATTGTATACATTAAATTTATCTGCACAGACCAAGAGGTATGAGGTAAGTGCAGATGGAACCAAACAGTTTACAACAATACAGGCAGCTATTGATCATGTTGCGGCAGGTAATATAGCAGAGAGTACTGATATTGTTATTTATCCCGGTACATATAATGAGCAACTAACCCTAAAAACAGTTGCCGGGAGCGATCAGAATAAAAAAATAAAGCTGATATCATCAACAGGCAATAGCAGCGATGTTACGGTAAGCAGCAATAAAACTGTTGTAACTATTCAGGGATCGTATTATACAATTAGCGATATAACTGTAAAGAGTACAACAACAACATCGCACTATGGTAATGTAATATATTTTAAGTCAGATGTATATATTACCGATATAACCATTCAGAATTGCAAAATTCAGGGGTATGCAGATGCTGAGAACGAGTGGGAGACATCGGTTATTAGTTTGGGTACATCAAATGCAAATAATAATGTAACTATAAACAATTGCGATATTATTAATGGTAGCTACTCTGTTTTTGGGTTAACATCAAAAGAGTATTATAATATTAATATAGAAAATAACAGGTTAAGTAATTATGGTGCCGGAGGTGTTTATATTTCAAAATCGAATGAGATAAAAATATCAGATAACACCTTTAAGGGAAAAGCGTTTTATACAGGCGATATAAAGGATATTCAGTTATCGGCTGCTATTGGTAATGGTGTAATAGAGCGCAATACTATCTCTATGAATCACAAGAGGAGTAATACAGGTATATATCTTAACGGGAACAAATCGCCCGGAGGGCTTATTATAAAGAATAACTACATATATAATAGTGGTAACGATGCCGGTTTTGTAGGAATAAATGATTTTAGTAATTCAAATATCAGATATCTGCATAATACAATAAGATTAAACGGAACTACCAATAAGGTTGTAAAGTGTATTGATATAAATAATACTGTAAAGTCCGGAAGTCCGGCTATATTACTGAATAATATTATTGTAAATGGTTATAGGAATGGTTATGCGTTGCGCGTTGCAGGATACGCAGATTACCTTAAACTGATGGAGAATAACTGTTGGCATAGTGTTAATTATCTTATTGATTATTATGGTAGAACATATAATAGTATTGATGCGCTTAACGGGGTATCAGGATTGGGCAGCAGAGGGTTTGTATATAAGCCAGTATTCAGAAGCTCAGACTCGCCGGAGATTACAAAGTACTCTGCCGATATTATTACAACCAATATTATTGCGGGTATTACCAAATTTATTGATGGTACAGCCAGAAATGCGAATATTACATTTGTTGGTGCCGCAAAGGGTGTTAAGAGTGCAAAGGTTAAGATTACAGATATAACAGCATTAACAACATCGGTTAATGTAACTGCTCAGTTTACATCTTTTGATAGTGATGTAAAGAATATTGTACTTAAGTATGGTGAGGATAAGAGCAATATGGTAACTGGTGTAGATTTTTCTGAAACAACACTATTGCCAAATAGCAGTAAATCTCTTTTTGCAGAGGTTTCGGGATTAAAAGAGGATACAAAGTATTATGTTCAGGCAGAGTATTATTCAAACGGAGAGACACGCAGAACGGAGATATCTGAAGTAAGAACATCGTTAGATCTTAACCGTGTAACTATTAATGTTGCTGCAAATGAACTGATAGGCACAACTCCGGGAATGGAGTATAATATTAACAATAGCGGTAAATGGGTTACCTGTGGTAATGGTAAAACTACCGGAGTTATATTTGATGAGGGTAAGGTTATTGTGCGTTCTAAGAGTTTACCGTTGAATATAAGAACAATAACAACCCTAAAGCAGTCGGCGGCACCTGTTAAATCACTGTTTGAGATAGACTATTATAAAGAGCACTTTGTTGTTAACACTGATAATATAGAGATGTCTGTAAACGGATCTAAATTTGTTGCAGTATCAAAGAGTTCACATGCCGTAGCTCCTAACTCAAATGGTCTTGGCGATAAAAATGTAAGGGTTAGATATGTAGCAACAAGATTAACACTACCATCAAAAACATCAACATTTATATATCCTGAGCGCAGAGCTGCTCCAACAGATTATAGAATAGAGTACAATAATGAAAGTATAAAATTACCAACTATTAAGTTTGATATTGATGTTACAGGTAAAGGGTTTACAAAGGTTTTGAATATCGCTTCAGATATATCTTCTGTAATCCCTGATCCTGGTAATCAGCCACTGAAGATAAAATTAAGAGCAAGTGCCGATAAAACATCAAGACAGTTCTGTTCAGCAACAAAAGATATAACCATAAAGGCAAGACCCGTATCGCCAAATTTTCTGATTGATTTTGTTAATGAGATTATTGGCGGTGGTGTACCAAACAGTGTTGAGTATGGTTACAAAGCAGATATGAGCGATGCTAAAACCGGTAACGGAAGACTTGAGCTAGCGGTACCAGCGGTTGGTGATAACGAGAGCTATATACATTTCAGATACAAGGCCACGAACAGTAATTTCAGATCAAAAATATACAGGCTAACTGTTCCGGCGAGACCAAAAGCTCCGGTGTGCAAACTTTATAATGCAGCCGGAGCCTATAAAATGCTTATGATTAGACCTGAAGGATCGTCAAAGTTTATACAGGCAAAAGTCGGACATAATATTCAGATATCGTATGACGGGAATAGCTGGAACAGCTTTAACGGAGCTCTTATAAACGGATCTGGTAAAACAAAGATATATGTGCGATTTAAACCAGCAGCAGGTAGTTTCAGGTCAGTATCATCTGCAAATCTGTATGCTCCAATTGATATATCGGCAGTAGATATTGATATAGCAAATGGTATTATCAGAAATACAACAAATCTTATGTCGTACTATTATGAGGGTAGCAGTGCAAAAAGGGTTTGTACCGTGAATACAACAAAGGTGACATTTAAGCAGGGAACACTTGTGGTTTATGAAACATCTAATAGTGCTAATAAGAGACGTTTTGTAATAGCAGCGCCTAAAAATATATCGCAAACATTCTCTGTAGACTTTGTTAATGAGAAAACCAAAGAGGTGGTACCGGCTAATATAGAGTACAGAACAACTGGTAAATGGGGTAATAGCGCTGCAGGAGACAAACTTGTTATTACGCCAGGTAAAGGTGTTACGTTTATTGAGTTCAGAAATAAGGCAACAAAGAGTCTATTGGCATCAAAGATTTTCAGACTAAAGATATCTGCTATTCCTGCTGCTCCTGTATTAGATATGAGTATTGCGGACAAGAGGCTGAATAATTTTGACGCAGATATGGAGTATGTTTCAAGTGTGAACAACGTTCTTGCGCGTTTAACACCAGATGCCGATATAGCCCATAATGCAGCTCCTGTTGGAGGTAATCTTGATGTAACTCCGTTTATAAAGAATTTTAGTGAGGCGGCTATATATATACATGTAAGAGAGAGATCTACCAATGCATCGTTCAGATCGGACTATAGTGTTTATAAGGTAAATAAACGTTTTGCAGATATAAATCCTGTTCTGAATGTTATTACAGAGGGTATTGATCCTAATGCAGATGTGTATAACTACAACTTCGGAAACGGGACTGTAGAGGGCAAAGGTGTTATTACAGCAGCTATAGTGAAACAGATGATAGAGTCGGCAAGCAGTAATCGTGAACTTACCTTGTACAGACCAACAACAAATCAGTTTTATGAGTCAAACAAGGTTACATTAACAGTTAAAAGGCGCAGGTCAAAACCGTATGTAATTCTGTCTGACAGAGCCAGTGTTAATGCCCATTTTATTATAGATATTAACGGGACAACGCGCAGAGCAAAAACATCTGATAATCTGGAGTTTTCGTTAAACGGTATCTGGAGCAATATTACATCGGCAACAGAGGTAAATACAGTTGGTGATAATGATATTAAGGTAAGGTTCAGATACAGCGTAGATGAGTTCAGGTCTGAGTCTACTGATAATCTTGATACAAAATCGGTTCTGGGTGGAGTTACAATTAATATTATTACAAGCGAACTTATAGGAACCACAAGCAATATGGAGTATAGTATTAACTCAACAAACGGAACCGATGGTAATTGGAGCAGTTGTAGCAATGTTAAAACAGATAATGTAAACTATAAGGCAGGCAAGGTTTATATAAGAGAGGTCGGGAATAAACATAATTTTAAATTAATAGCAGAACTTACAAAAACTAAAGCACCTGATTTAAAGATTGATAGTTATACAGAGAAAAGTACAACTGCATTGAGTTCTGATTTTGAGTATGCAGATAATGTATTGTTTAACTCAGCTGTAAAAGGAAGTAATACAAAAATAAATCTTAACGCAGGTACAACAGTTTATATTCGTAAAGCTGCAACAAAAACAACTCTGGCTTCATATATTCAGACATTGAAAATAGCAGTTCGCCCTATATTAAACACAACAGTTTCCGGTACAACCGAGTATAAAGAGGTGCGGTTTACTATTGATTTTAAGAGAAGTGTAACAAACTTTAACTGGCGTGCTGCAATAACTCAGAATGCTAATATAACTGAGTGTAACCATCTTGGTAATGGTAAGTATCTTATTACTATAAAATTTGTTGATGAGGGCAATGCAAGTGTAAGTTATCCTAACGGGGTTGTTGATGAGGATAACTACAAAACAGACAAGCTTACATTTAAGTATAAAAAGGCAACAGCTAAGAATACAGCTCCTTATCAGAATGGTAATGTAGATAATCAGGTTTTTAATACTAATCAGCACTTTAGTTTTAATATTCCATCGGGTACGTTTGCAGATAACGATAAAGGCGATGTGCTTACGCTTAGTGCTAATATGACAGATGAGGCAGCTCTTCCGGCATGGTTAATGTTTGATAATAGTTCTAACAGTTTCAGTGGAGTTTCCTCTTCGGCGGTTACATTAAATATCAGACTAACCGCAACCGATAAAGCAGGAAGTACAGCATATGTTGATTTTACGCTTGAGATAGTTGGTGTTACTTCAGTTGATAATTCGCAGATTGAGGATGTAAAGATATATCCAACACATACAACAGGATTGGTTTATATAGATACTAAGGTAGATACAAGAGTATCTCTGTTTAATATCAGAGGTCTGTTAATTAAGCAGGTTAATGTACAGGCAGGCAAAAGCAGTATAGATTTCTCGCAATTCATAGGCGGTTTATATATAGTTAAATTAGAGCATGACTATAAGATTACAAGTGTTAAAGTAATTAAGCACTAGGAGTTTGGTAGTTTTGTTATACCGGTCATATGGTGTCATGTTCCGGGTTTGTAAAGAGCCGCTTTATGCGGCTCTTTTATATGTAATATCTGTTTAATAATAATTATATATGCTATAATTTTATAGCAATGGGTTGTAGTTGAAGAAAGCGCCCACGGTTACTAACTGTGGGCGCTGTATGTTTATATGAGCAATATGATAACTATAGTAATATTATATCTCTGTTGAAGCTTTTATTGGCTTTAGTGCAGGGTCGCCAAATATTACATACAGTATATTGTTCTGTTTTATTCTTCTCGGATTCTGAGGTGTTTCTCTTACTGCAAGTTTTTTAGTATCAAATTTGTTTCCGATAATTCCAACATTAATGGTCTCCTGATAAGCCTGACCTACAGAAGCACCCTCTGTTAACGATTTAAGAACCGGAAATAGTTTTGGGAATCCTGCATTTAAACGCATATGACCATATACAACTGTTGCGCCATTATCAATAGCTTTTAGTGCAAACGATTGGCGGTTCTCCATATTATGACCATCGGGCGATTTGCGCATTGAAGGCAGATCTGACCTCTTTGGCGAAGCAGAGAAGCATGATCCGCATAGTATAATATCTGTATTGTATGGTTGAGGCAGAGCATCAATATCTATACCGCACGATGATCCGGGTATTCCATGTCCGTGAAGCACTAAAAGTGTAGACTCATTGAATGGTTTAACAATCTGTTTTGGCAATGTTTTTATTGATTTTTTTCCTGATATATCTACGTTTATACTACTACTGCCTGATAGTTTTGGGATCTTATTCATATCACTCTTAAAGAGATTTAACATAGGAATGTTAAGACCATAACCGGCAAAGTAGTTATGTATAATTCCGTTTTTTTGTAGCGATCTTAACTCTTTAAGTCCGTGAACCATGCACGATGCCATAGGTTTAAGCTCTTTTACCGATTTTGGAGTGTAGTTTATTGTTCGGTTAATCAGAGCCTCAAACTTTTCTGCATCTGATGCTAACAGTATACCCGGGTATGCATCAAGTTCAGGATCATCATCAAGATTACACAACAGCTCGTATACACCAAGTATCATATTCTCTCTGTACGATTCAGGTTTTGGAGCAATGGCAATATACTCTACATTATGGCTGATAAGTTTCTCTCTTAACTCTTCTGATTCTGAAGTATTCTTATATAGTGTTGCCAGATCGGGAACTTTTATGATTTTTCCGTTTCTGTACTGCTCTAACTTTTTAAGAGATTTAAGATACCCTTTGTCTGTATGATCTGTAAGGATAATATACTTGTCTCCATAAGCCTTGTGAGGTTTTGTCTGAATAATATATTCGCTATTCCTCATTGTGGTTCTTGATGGTCTTCTACCTGAGTTTATATCTGCTATATCTTTAATATCAGGTATCTGTATTAACTGTTTATTGGCTGCGCTATTACTGTAAACAAACTCTGTTTTGTATTTACTTTCAGATGCAGACTGCGCCGATAATAATATACTGAAGCATCCGTATACACAGGTGGTTACAGTAAAAATAAAGCGTTTGATATTTATTAGATTCATAGCTTTTATGTTTAAAATGTTAATGAGATTTAGTTGGAGTAATAATCTTACCTCTCTTTATTACCAGATTAATATCTGTTGTGTTTGATATATCTTGTAATGGGTTTGAGTTGAGTACTACCATATTAGCAATTTTTCCGTTCTCAACAGAACCAATGCTGTTTTCGGCTCCTACAACCTCTGCATTAATAATTGTTGCCGATCTTATAATATCTATGTTTGACATACCGGCTTCTGAAAGTAACTCCAGCTCCTTATGTAGGTTAAGAGTAGCGCCATATGGAGTTAAATCAATAAGATGGTCAGATCCGGCATTTATCTTAACGCCTGCCTGGTATGCAAGTTTTGTAGTTTTTATGGCCAGTTTATATCTTGAAGAGTCTATCTTCTGATCCGGTTTTTTAGGTGTAAGCCCTGTGGAATATACAAACAGAGTAGCATCAAGAATGGTGTTGTTATCTACCATTGTTTTAAATATCTGTTTAACCTTACGTGTATCTTTATCCCACTTAATTGAGTTCAGCTTTTTACGGTACTTCACAGCCTCTTCTCTCTCTTTAAAGCTATATCTGTCTTTAAGATCTTTAATAAGTTCATACTGTATAAAATCTCCGGCATGCGATATACAGTCGGCTCCTCCGTTTATTACATCAGATGGTTTTGATGGAGGAATAGCTGCATGAGCCCATACTTTAAGACCCTGTTTCTTGGCTTCGTCAGATACCTTTTTAATTAATTCAGGTTCCACATTTGCATATATTTTTATTGCTGTAGATCCTAAACCTTTAAGTTCTGCAACAACTTGTTTAAAATCTGTTTTATCTGTTATAGCTCTTTGCCATGCTTCTTCTCCTGCTGTTGCACCCAGAGCAACAGATTGTGGTCTTGGGTCATTTTCAAAGAACTTTGGCCCGGCAATGATAGCTCCAAAATATATGTCAGATCCGGTGTACTCTCCAATAAGCATATTTCTTTGTAGTGCGGTTAACATTCTGCCATCGCCTCCCATATCTCTAACCCCTGTAATACCACTCTCAAGTGCCAGGTTTAGGTGCTCTTTGGCTTCATCAAACGTGCCATGTGTAATGTGTACGTGTCCGTCAATTAATCCGGGAATAATATATTTACCTCGCAGATCGTATGTAATAGCTCCTTTGGGAGATCTTACGCCTTTTGTATAGCTGATCTGTTCAATAACGTCGTCCTTTATAATAATGCTGCCTGGTTTGGCTTCGCCTGATATAACATCAATAATTGTAGCACCTTTAAGAACTATATATTCAGAGTTATCTATTGTTTGGTTCTCTTTTATAGATTTCAGTACCTCTTTTACCAGTTCAGATTTGCACTCTTTGTTTATAAACTCAATAGCTTTAATTCTCATCTCTTCATCGGGTGCATTAGAGAGAAACTGAGAGATTCTTGCATCTATCTTGTTTCTGTCTTTAAGTGGTTCTACACTCTTTACCAGTTGTTTTAGCATTGGTTTTATCTGCTCCGGAACCTGTGCATTAATAGCAAAACACATTGATAGTGTTACTACTATAGTAATAATTTTCTGTCTCATGTTTTTAAAATTTGTAGTAAATAATGTTATGTTATTAGTTGTGAATTTCTTACTCATTTTAGTTTCAGTTATTTTTTAATATGCTTATTGGACACCAATTTTTTAGTTGTATTGTGCAACTATTTGATTAAATTTTTTTGTTCGTGTATGTTTTATAGCATACCAGAGCTATGGCAATATCCTCCGCTGTAAAGCCAAGTGATTCAAATACTGTTTCTTTGCTATTTTTGTTTATATTACTTTTGATGAGGCTAAAGCAATATGTATCTGTTAAATTGGTTATGTTTCTGGTTTTATCAGAGGCAATTATTATATCTCCGGTTTCGTTTTTTGTTGTTGTATAGTTGTCTGTAACAACAAATGAATTGTGTATGATTTCTGAATCCTGTTCAGTGCTGATTGAGCCTGATGATCCTATAGCATTAATGTGTACACTATTATTAATCAGAGTGTTTTTTACTACAGGATCTTTTGGCTGGATTAGTGTACATATTATATCTGCAATTGAGCAGGCTTCTTCGGGTCTATAGCAAATGCAGAGGTTCATATTATTGTATATTACCTATATATTTATGCAGCACCTTAATAAAGATATCTAACTCCTGTTTTTCTATATTGCTTTCTGCTTTAATTGTAATATCATCTGCAATCGACAGGGCTTTGGCTTTAATTGCTTTGCCTTTTTTACTTACATATATAAGATTGTTTCTTTTGTCGCTGCCATTACTATCTTTTATTATGTAACCCTTTTTTTCGAGTTCAGATACCTGTCTGGTTATTGTGCTCTTCTCTTTATTTGCAATTTTAGCTAACTCCTTTTGTGTAATGCCATCCTTTTCCCATAAGTAGTAGAGTAATCGCCACTGTTCAACCGATATATCTATATTACTATTAATAAGATTTTGTTGTAGTGTACCTGAAAGTAATCTGGCTGCAATATTTATTAGCGATGATGTATTTGTGTTCTTCATTTTTATAATTTGTTTCTTAATGACTGTATGTAATGATCATAATCTGGTTATAATTCTCTTTTAGAGTAACCACTCTTATGCTCTGTTTTATTAACTTAGATAAAATATGGTTGCAATGTACAACTAAATTGAAATTAATCAAAATCTGTTATGAGTGCAGAAGAGTACTATATTTGAGTGAATAAAATTTCTGAAAAGTGTATGGTTAATTTAAGGGTACTGAGTAGTGATGATGTTAAGTATTTCTATAACTGGATTAATGATGATGAGTCGATAAAGTATTCGCTTACAGTTTTTCAGAGATTACAGTCAGAAACAGATATAGATAAGTGGTTCAGCAAATTGTTGGATGATTCCGGTTTGTGTTTAGGGATAGAGGATATTGATACAGGAAAACTTATTGGATATGCAGGAATATGTAGTATTTCTGATATAAATATGTCTGGTGAGTACTATATATTTATTGGAGATAAACGTTACTGGAACAGAGGTATTGGCACTTATGTAACCAACGAGATATTAAAGATTGGTTTTACGGAGTATAAACTGAACAGAATAATGCTTACAGTATCAGATATTAATGGGGCAGGAGTAAAGGCTTATGAGAAGGCAGGTTTTATATACGAAGGCAGAATGCGTAAGGCGTGCTACAGAGATGAAGTTTTTCATGATAAGTTAATAATGTCTGTTCTGAGAGAGGAGTGGATAGATAATTGATTTTGTGTTAAACAATAATATTGTATACTTTAGAGCTGGAAATAAAAAACGAGAGTTATGGAAGATAATACTAACGGGCCAAAGCCGGGAGAGATAAGTATAGAGCTTACAGACGAAACTGCACAGGGAACATATTCTAATCTGGCGGTTATTACACATTCGCATGCCGAGTTTGTTATAGATTTTGTGAGGGTGATGCCAGGTATGCCAAAAGCACCAGTTAAATCGAGAGTGATATTAACGCCGGAGCATGCAAAGCGTTTAATGGGTGCACTGCAAGAGAATATTACAAAGTATGAGGCTCAGCACGGAAAGATAAATAGTTCTGAAGATAATAACCCTCCGATACCAATGGGATTTGGCGGACCAACATTTCAGGCTTAAAGGATATGTTGTATCAGGCATAATGTCTGAATACAAAAAATGCTGCTCAATAGGGCAGCATTTTTTGTAATAATATTTTTAGGCTATTCTTTAGAAGTTGTAAGAGAATGCACATCTTATATTTATGTTATCTCTTTTTATATCTCTTCCTGTAATACCTTTTGGTGAATCTTTGACACTATAGTTTATATGTCTGTAACCAACAGATGGCGATAGTTTAAATCGGCTTGATATGTTAATATCGTAACCAAAATCAAGACCAAGTGTTGTTAACAGATACCCATATTTATTTTTATCTTTTTGAGTATACCATGAACTCTCTACACAAGTGGCATATCCGATACCAACTATTGGTTTAAGATATAACTTCTTTAATAGATAGAATTGAGCAAAAGGACTAAAGTAAATGTCATTAGTGTTTTTGTCGATTATGTTATCGGATGTTTTCCAGTAAATATCTCCTGTAAGCTCAGCTCCAATTACTGTTTTTTCACCAATACGGTAACCAAATATTATTGATTCTGATGATGCAACTGAACCAAGATCGTTATTCAGATTCAAGCCTAACCCAACTCCAATACCTACAGAGAATTTTTTCTGATCCTGCGCGAATGATGTAATGCTGATTAGAGCAAAAGCTACTATAGCATATAGTTTTAAATGTTTCATGAGTTTAATTTTTGGCATATGCACAGATATAAATATTGGTTTTTCACTGTTTGAGAAATCTTTATATCTGTTTATATGCATATAAATATTCTGTTTTTAATTATCTAAATCTAAAATCGGTATACAAAGCCTACTCTAAGTTCTATTGCATCTTGTTTTTTATAACCTCTTTTGTAACCTTTTGGCCATTTTGTATTCTCAAGATCGGTAAACTGGTAACCTATAATAGGTGTAATAGAGAAGCTGTTGGTTATATGTATATCATAACCGATGCCCAGGCCATATGTTATTGTTTTATAGTTTAGTGTATACTCTCCTCTTTTATTAAAACTATTATATGGTTTGTCGTAATGTTTAGCAAATCCAATACCTACATTGGGTTTGAAAAATATGTTTTTTGTAATGTAGAGTTGAACAAAAGGAGTTATTCCAATTTCAATATTCCTGTTTGTTAATTCACCTTTTGTAAAGGCAAATGATACAGAAGTGTATAACTCAGTACCAATAACAATATTTTTTGTTAATCTGTATCCTAACATGGGAGAACAAGACATGCTTAATTGTTTGTGGTTTTCGTTAAAATTGAAATTTAAACCAGCATTTCCTCCTGTTATAAACTTTGTCTGTTTTTGAGCTAATATATTTGTGCATACAAAAACAGACAGAAATGCTATATATAGTTTTAAATGTTTCATTTTTTTATTCTTTCTTTTCATTTGTCAGATGAAACTACATTTACAATCATCTCGGTGTGCGAGAAAAATCTTATTTATGCATTTATTATCTGATTAGAATTAAATTTATTAATGCTTATTATTTTAACCGCCTAGAATTTGTATACAAAATCCAGACTTAGTGATGATGCTACAGTGTAGTTTTCCAAATCAGAATCTGTTATATATGAACATTTAAACAATGGTTGCAGAGATACATTATCTGTTAATTTAATATCGTATCCAATTCCAACTCCTCCCTGAAGATTTACAAACGTATTTGAGCTATATTTGGACAAAAAGATATCAGTACCTATACTTGTATGTATAAAAAGATTGTTTTTTAGCATGAATCTTAAAAAAGGGTGAAACTGGATTGTGATATCATCAAAAAAATCTTCATATGTTAATCCAAAGTCAGCACCCAATATCTTGTTTTTAGATATTTTGAAGCCAAAGAATCCTTTTAAGGCTAATTTTTTTTCAGTATACTCGAAAATTGAATTATTATAAGTTATTTCCTCAGTTACTTTATTGTAACTACCACCGATTCCACCACCAACAATAAACTTGGTGCTATCCTGCGAATATGCAGAAGCTGAGATTAACACAAATAATACAACAATGTGTTTCCTTAATAAATGTTTCATTAACTTATTTATTTGTTTACTGCATATTTAACTGGTGTAACAACCCATCTTATATTCTATAATAAGTAAGTGTTATACGCTTAATTAATTCTGCAATTAAATTTATATGAGGATTTAATGTTTTAAAATGTTCTGTAATTGAATAGTTGTTTAAGAGTGTATTATACAGCTCTCACACTATTATGCAACTTGTCATAAATGTCTGTAAAGTTTAAATATAATATGTAATACTTGTCGATATTGGTTCAGAAACCGGGTGCAAATATAATAAAAGAGTAATTTATAACACAGTACATTGTTATAATTATGTTATTATAATAATGTACTGTGATTATTTATGATATGTATATGTAAAAGGAAAGTCTATGCAGCAGGAATAAAAAAGCGCCGGATAATGTAATTAATCATTCTCGTGTGTGTGAAAATTTTTTCTCATGCTTCGTTTCATTTGGTTATAATTTTAGGTATAAAGAGTCTCTTTTATATGTAAAAAGATAAAAACAGGTGCAAATATTGTAAGAAATAGCTGAAGAAATCTTCATGTAAAGCATGTTTTTCTTTAGACTGAATCTAAATAACGCAAAATGAGTGTTAAGAATCTTTAAGTTATGCATTAAATACAAGGCTTTGTTTGTAATAAAAAAAGCCTTTTTTATCTTTGGCGTTGATTCTTAGTAAATTACTCAAAATAAGAAAAATGAAAGGATTAAAAATTGTTGTTTTGGCGAAACAGGTGCCTGATACACGTAATGTGGGCAAGGACGCTATGAAGGCCGATGGGACAGTAAATAGAGGTGCTTTGCCGGCTATTTTTAACCCGGAAGACCTTAACGCTCTAGAACAGGCATTGAGATTAAAAGATAGATATGAGGGGTCTACAGTTTCTATATTAACAATGGGTCCTACACGTGCTTCAGAGATTATCCGTGAGGGTATGTTCCGTGGTGCAGATGGTGGAGTGTTGCTAACAGACAGAAAGTTTGCAGGATCTGATACACTGGCTACATCATATGCAATATCATTGGCTGTAAAGAAGATGAATCCGGATATTATTATAGCAGGTCGTCAGGCAATTGACGGTGATACTGCTCAGGTTGGTCCACAGGTTGCTGATAAGCTTGGACTAAACCAGATTACATATGCTGAGGAGATTCAATCTATAGAAAAAGATGTAATTACAGTAAAACGCAGATTAGAGCGTGGTGTTGAGGTTGTTTCAGGACCTATGCCAATAATGGTTACTGTAAACGCATCGGCACCTGAGTGTCGTTCACGTAATGCTAAAGCTGTTATGAAGTTTAAGCATGCAAGAACAGTTACTGAGTTGCAAGATACTACAGATGATTATATAGATATCAGAACAGAGCGTCCGGAGCTTGTTATACCGGAGTGGGGTGTTACTGATGTTGACGCTGACGTAGCTGAACTTGGACTTTCAGGTTCGCCTACAAAAGTTAAGAAGATAGAGAATGTGGTTTTCAAAGCAAAAGAGGCAATGGTTCTTTCAGACTCTGATGCTGAGATTAATGAGCTTATGAAAGGGCTTATTGAAAATCATACTATTGGTTAACCTATTTATTAACGTAAAAAATTATAATTGTGAATAATTTATTTGTTTACTGCGAGATAGAGGACGGAAAGGTTGCAGATGTGAGCCTTGAGTTGTTGACCAAAGGACGCACTTTGGCAACAGAGTTAAACTGTAAACTTGAGGCGTTGGTAATTGGTTCAAACCTTGATGGTATTGAGAAGACACTTTACCCTTTTGGAGTTGATACAGTATATACAGCAGATGATGAGCGTCTGTATCCATATGTTACAGCACCACACTCTGCTATTATGGTAGGATTGTTTGATGAGCTTAAGCCACAGATTGCGCTTTTAGGAGCAACATCTATAGGTCGTGACCTTGGTCCAAAGGTATCATCGGCACTTCATAGTGGTCTTACAGCAGACTGTACAAGCCTTATTATTGGCGATCATTACGAGAAAAAGACTGACACAAAATATGATCAGTTGTTGTATCAAATACGTCCTGCTTTTGGAGGTAATATCATTGCAACAATTATTAACCCTGATCACCGTCCGCAGATGGCTACAGTACGCGAGGGTGTGATGAAGAAAGAGATTTTTGATGCTAATTACGAAGGTGAGTTAGTTAAACTTGATCCGGAGAAGTATCTTAAGCCTGAGCATTTTGCTATTAGCATTATTGAGCGTCATATGGAGGCTAGTAAGGTTAATATGAAAGGTGCACCTGTAGTTATAGCAGGAGGATACGGTGTTGGATCAAAAGAGAATTTCGATCTTCTGTTTGAATTGGCTGAAGTATTAGGTGGTGAGGTAGGAGCTTCACGTGCTGCTGTTGATGCCGGATACGTTGAGCATGACCGTCAGATTGGACAGACAGGTGTTACTGTACGTCCTCGTCTGTATATTGCATGTGGTATCTCAGGACAGATTCAGCATACTGCCGGAATGGAGGAGTCAGCAATGATTATCTCTATTAATAACGATCCTAATGCACCAATTAATAATATTGCAGATTATGCAATTCAGGGTAAAGTAGAAGATGTTATACCTAAAATGATTAAGCACTACAAAGAGAATACTAAGTAGAGTTTTTTGGTTTAATAAAAAGAGAAGCAATGGATAATTTTTTTAATGATAATTCCGATCTTAAATTTCATCTTAAACACCCTTTGATGAAAAAGATCGTAGCACTTAAAGAGAAGGATTACGAAGATAAGGGTAAGTACGATTATGCTCCTGTTGATTTTGAAGATGCAATGGATAGCTACGATAAAGTACTTGAAATTGTTGGAGATATTTGTGCTAACACTATTTCACCAAATGCTGAAGGTGTAGACCAGGTAGGTCCTAAGGTAGAGAATGGTCGTGTTATTTATGCTCCGGGAACACAGGAGAATCACGATGCTCTTACTCAGGCTGGTGTTGTAGGTATGTCGTTGCCACGTAAATATGGCGGACTAAACTTCTCAATGGTTCCTTATGTTATGGCTGCTGAGCTTGTATCAAGAGCTGATGGTGGTTTTGCTAACATCTGGGGTCTTCAGGATTGTGCTGAAACAATTCATGAGTTTGCATCAGAGGAGATAAAGGATGAGTTCCTTCCTCGTTTTAATAAAGGTGCTACAGCAGCAATGGATCTTACAGAGCCGGATGCTGGTTCTGACCTTCAGGCTGTTCAGCTTAGAGCAGATTATGATAAAGAGAAAGGTGTTTGGCTACTAAACGGTGTTAAGCGTTTTATCACTAATGGTGATGCAGAGGTTTCGCTTGTTCTTGCTCGTTCAGAGGAAGGTACTTCAGATGGTAGAGGTCTTTCGCTTTTTGTTTACGACAAAGCAGACGATGCTGTTGTAGTTCGTAGAATTGAGAATAAATTAGGTATTAAGGGTTCTCCAACATGTGAGCTTGTATTTACTGATGCTCCTGCTAAACTTGTAGGAGATCGTAAATTGGGTCTTATCAAGTACGTAATGTCACTTATGAATGGTGCGCGTCTTGGTGTTGGTGCTCAGTCAGTAGGTATTGCTGAGGCTGCTTACCGTGAGGCTCTTAAATATGCTAAGGAGCGTATCCAGTTCGGTAAACCAATTATTGAGTTCCCTGCTGTTTATGAGCTTCTTACAAACATGAAAGTTAGTGTTGAGGCAAATCGTGCTCTTCTTTATGAGACAACACGTTTTGTTGATATATATAAGTCGTACGGATTTATTGCTGAGGACAGAACTCTTACAAAAGAGGAGCGTCAGGATGCTAAGAAGTATAATCGTCTTGCAGATGCTTTTACTCCGCTTCTTAAGCTTATGTCGTCAGAGTATTCAAACTCTGTTGCATATGATTCACTTCAGGTACATGGTGGTACAGGTTACATGAAAGATTTTGCTATTGAGCGTATCTATCGTGATGCTCGTATTACAACTATCTACGAAGGAACATCGCAATTACAGGTTGTTGCAGCAGTTCGTGGGGTAACTACCGGTGCTTTTGCAAACCAGATGAAAGAGTATGCTGCTCAGCAGTATGCACCTGAATTGGATTACCTGAATCAGGATCTTATAAAGCTTACTGAAGAGTATCAGAAGGCTGTTGATCATGTTGCAGCAATTAATGCAGAGCAAGAGGGTAACGATTATCTTGACTTCCACGCTCGTCGTTTAGTTGAGATGGCTGGTAACATTATTATGTCTTACCTGTTACTTACAAACACATTAATTGATGAGGATTACAGAGTATCTGCTCAAATCTTTGTTAAGAGAGCTAAGGCTCAGAATGCTGAGAGATTTAACTATATTATGGATTTTGAGATGAAAGACCTTGGTGTTTTCAAAGCTTAAGAGATAATATATTTATGATATAAAAAAAGCAGTTTCATTTTTATGGAACTGCTTTTTTAGATTTAGTAAGTGATGTTTGAATTATTTGCTTTTCTCAACACTATACCTGTAGGTTGGGCATGTATAAGTTTTACATGCGGAAAACAATATTACAGCTAAAACCACTAAACCAACAATCTTGTAAATTCTCTTCATAACAGGATAGGTTTTGTTTCAGATTTATACTGGCAATTTATTAATTATTTCTCTATTAATCAACGCAAAAAGCACAGTTTAGGTTACGTTACAGTATGTAATTACAATTGTGTAATGCACTGTGTTACGCGCGTGTTCTGATCTGTAGTGCAGTAGATGTTTTTTACTACAATAGTAAATTTAATGGAAAAAAATTTTTGCCTGTTGCAAGAATGTATAAATTTGAGCATTAGTTTATCATTAAAATTATAAAAAGATGATGGATATTTTAAAGAACAGAAAGACAATTAGAAAATATACAGATCAGGATGTTTCTGAAGAGTTACTGAATGAGATTCTTGAAGCGGGAGTGAGAGCTTCTACAACCGGAAATATGCAGGTTTATAGCGTTGTTGTAACGCGTGATCAGGATATGAAAGAGAAACTTTCTCCTTGTCATTTTAATCAGCCTATGATAAAACAGGCTCCTGTAACACTTACGTTCTGTGCTGATTTTAACAGATTTGTACGTTGGTGCGAGCTTAATAATGCAGAACCTGGCTACGATAACTTCCTATCGTTTGTTACAGCTGCAATTGATGCTCTTTTGGTTGCACAAACAGCATGTGTAGCAGCAGAGGCAAAAGGTCTGGGTATATGTTATCTTGGAACAACAACATATATGGCAAAGAAGATAATAGATGTTCTTAATCTACCTAAAGGTGTTGTGCCAATAACTACAGTTACATTAGGTTATCCGGCAGAGAATCCTGAGCAGATAGATCGTTTGCCATTAGAGTCGGTAGTACATAACGAAACATATAAAGAGTTCTCTGACGATCAGATAAAAGCTTTTTATGCTGATAAAGAGGCTCGTGAGGATAGTAAACAATTTGTAGCAGAGAATAATAAGGAAACATTAGCACAGGTATTTACTGATGTAAGATATAAGAAAGCTGATAATGTTACATTCTCTAATATGTTCCTTGATGTGCTTAAAAAGCAAGGATATATGAATCAGTAGAAATATAATTTTAATGTTTATATTGCAAAAGGTCATAATAGTATGACCTTTTTTTTGTTTTATAATATATGTTAAGAGCTATAAAATATGGTGTTGTATTAGTTTTCCTGTTAACCTTTAGTCAAATGGTGTATGGTCAGACTAATAATAAGGTACAGTTATATATAGACTCTGTTCTGGTGCATAAACGATACTTAAAGACAAATTACAAAGACTCAGCTAATATGTACAATGATATTCTTGCTCTTACTGATAAATTCTTTGAGAAAGGATATCTTGGAGCTTGTCTTGATACAGTTGTAGTATTTAATAATGTGGCGAATGTATATGTTTATAGAGGAGAACAGTATCGCTGGTTTGAATATGGTGAGGAGATATCCGGAGAAAGAGCAAACGTTCGTAAATTAAGAATAAAGCGTGATAGTATAATAGATTGGAAAGGTTTTGATAGATATAAGACAAGGAATCTGGAGTGGTATGTTAATAATGGATATCCGTTTTGTAATGTAGCTACTGATAGTGTTGTTGTTGAAGATGGTAAGATTAAGGTAAAACTTAGTATTGATCCGGGAAAAAGATTTGTATACGGGAAGACTATTGTTAAAGGTGGGGCTAAAATATCTGAAAGTTATATTAATAAATATTTGCAGATAGAGAATGGTAAGCTGTTTAGTTATAAAGATATTCTCTCTGTGAGTGATAAGATACAGTTGTTACGTTTTATAGAGAAGGTAAAAGATCCGGAGATAGAATTTGATGATAAAGAGGTTGTGAAATATATCTACATTAAGCCCCGAAGAACAAATAGCTTTTCAGGAATTTTAG
This sequence comes from Bacteroidales bacterium, assembly GCA_025210735.1. Taxonomy (GTDB): domain Bacteria; phylum Bacteroidota; class Bacteroidia; order Bacteroidales; family UBA6680; genus UBA6680. Next base: position 7,182 of record JAOARD010000007.1, on the reverse strand, counting down.
GGGTGAATACAGATAAAGGAAAGGTTGATGTAACCGGAGAGCTTTTGTTAGATCTGAGAAATGTTTTTAAGAACGGTGAGCATCTGAATCTGGAGTGGAAACGTTTAACAGGTTCGTCGCAAGACCTAAAGGCACGAATAGATATTCCGTTTGTATTTTACAGAGTTGGTATTGGGGCTAAACTTGATTTTCACAAACAGGACTCCTCATATGTGTACGTAAATCCTGAATTCTCTTTACGATTTAACCTGAAAGGGCAGGATAATATAAGGCTTATATATAGTTACGAAAATACATATCCGTTGGAACTAGCAGATGCATCTGTAAATAGTAACAGGGCTACAGTTACTAAAAATATGTATGGTATCTCATTTACAAAAAACGATTTGGGTAACAGAATAGATGCACAGAAAGGTTTGCTTCTGAATACTGAAATTCTTGTAGGTAACAGAAATTATGAGAAAGATGAGGTTTCTGAGAGTGGTACATTTTTTAAAATGTCGTGGAAAACCAGGTATGTAAGACCATTGTATAAAAATTTTAATATTCAGTTTAAATCGGTTGGGGGAGTGATGAGATCGTTTGGAGGTGTTGGAAAACTGGCAGAAAATGAGTTGTTCTTTGTGGGGGGAACTAATACCGTGAGAGGTTTTGTAGAGAATAGTTTTAAGGCGTCGGAGTTTGTAACTCTTACAATGCAGCCGGAATATATGTTGGGTGGAGGAACTGCTGTATATATTTTTGGAGATGCTGCATATATAAACGATGATAATTTGTATAGTAAAACCACTGCATTTGGCGTTGGATTGGGTTTTAGGTGGATTATGAATGGTGGCTTGTTGAATGCGTCATATGCATTGGGTACAACAAAAGATATTCCTCTTGAATTCAGAACAGCAAAAGTACATGTCAGTTATACTGTAATATTCTGACCTTAACGGTTAGTGTTTTTTTTAGTGTATATAGTTGCCTTTTTTTTGTGATGATAATTAATAAATTCATTATTTTAGAGCTGGAATATATAACCTTATTTGTGTAGATATAAAATGTGATTTGTATACTGGTTATATGTTTTGTAGTTAATAGCTTTTGCGTTATAATCAGAAAATATTTGAATATGGTTATGTTAATGAGTAGCATAACTGGTATTTTGTTATTTGTCTGCTTATGTTTTTGATTTAAAGTTAGGACGGTTTAATAAAATTTAATTGAATAGTTGTAAATGTATAAAATACGCGACAGAATTTTTAGACAAACAGACTTGATTATTGCTGTATGTATTGTGATATCTATAGTTTCGTACATTTTAGAAGCATATGAATTGATTACGGTTGCAACGGCTATAATATCATTTAGCATGTTAATATATCTTTTTGTGAGGATAAGCAGACGAACAGTTAAGATAAAAATTGATGACAAAGGAGTGTATGTTTCTAAAGTTGATATACTGTTTGAGTGGGACAGTATTGTATCGGTTTTTATTATTAATAAGATAGAGACAGCCGGATTGTTAACGAGATCACGAACGTTTATTATAGAAACAGAGGATGGAACATTCAGAGAGCCCGTGGCGGATCTTTACATAAACAGACGGAAACTTAATGATATTATTAACCAGTACCATAAGAATGATAATTGAAAAACAGGATATCGTTTGAAGTTGATATCCTGTAAAATCTATATTCTATTTGTGCACGTAATATGAATTTGCCTGCGCAGTACATGTAATTTCAAGATCATTGATATTAACAGAATCAGGTCTGGTAGCAACGAATAATACAGCATCAGCTATATCCTTAGCATATAGAGGTTCAATGTTTTTGTATGTTGCATCAGCTTTATCCTTATCTCCTTTAAATCGTACAACGGAGAATTCTGTTTCTGCTAATCCCGGACGTATCTGTGTAACCTTGATATTGTAAGGAAGCATATCTATTCTCATGGCTTGAGAAATTGCATTAACAGCATGTTTTGTTCCGCAATATACATTGCCATTCAGATAAACATCTTTACCAGCCGTTGAACCAATATTGATAATGTGACCTTTTTTACGCTCAACCATTGTTGGAGAAATCTTTCTGGTTACATACAGAAGACCTTTAACGTTTGTATCTATCATTCTTTCCCAATCGTCAACAACACCTTCCTGAATAGGACCAAGGCCAACTGCAAGTCCGGCATTGTTTACAAGCAGATCAATGTTTTTCCAATCTCCTTTAAGTGAATCAATCGCCATATCAACGGCTTCTTTATCTCTTACATCAAAACATAATGTTACAGACTCGGTGCCGAAATCTTTTGCCAGTTTTTCCTTTAAATCTTGTAATCTTTCATCTCTTCGTCCTGTAATTATCAGGTTGTATCCTGATTCTGCAAGCTTTATAGCAATAGCTTCGCCAAAACCGGCTGTTGCTCCTGTAACGAGTGCTATTTTTTTCATATATCTAAATTTGTTTTTTGCAGATTGTACGTGTATGGGATAATTACTCTTGAGTGTGAAAAACTATTCTCATACTCGTTTTATCTGTTATAATTTTTATTAATCTGTTCTATTTAAAACCTGTAATATAATTCTGTTTACTACCTGGCTATGTGTTGTTCACCTGTTTATAATATGTGAGTAAAAAAACAATTTGTAAATGCCGATTGATACAAATGTTAGTATATTTGTGGTAAATTTAGAAAATAATTGTAAACTCAACATGTCAGACATGGAAGTAACTGTTAAAACAGCCGAGGAGCTAGGTCTATTACCTGAGGAATTTGAATCAATTAAGAAGATACTGGGACGTACCCCGAATTATACAGAACTGAGTATTTTTTCAGTGATGTGGTCGGAGCACGCTTCGTATAAAAATTCGATAAAGTGGCTTAAAACTTTGCCTCGTGAAGGCGAGCATATTCTGTGTGAGGCAGGAGAGGAAAATGCAGGTTTGGTTGATATAGGCAACGATCTTGCATGTGCATTTAAGATAGAGTCGCACAATCATCCGTGTGCAGTAGAGCCATATCAGGGAGCTGCAACAGGAGTAGGTGGAATAAACCGTGATGTATTCACTATGGGTGCACGCCCGGTAGCTCAGCTTAACTCATTGCGTTTTGGTAACCTTGAAGAGGCGCGTACAAAGTGGCATATGAAGGGCGTTGTTAAAGGTATTGGCGATTACGGTAATGCTTTTGGTGTTCCTGTTGTAGGAGGTGAGGTATTCTTTGATGAGTGCTATGGAACAAATCCTCTTGTTAATGCGATGTCCGTTGGTCTTTTAGATAAAGGCGATATGATATCTGCAATATCAAAAGGGGAAGGTAATCCTGTTTATATTGTAGGTTCACGTACCGGAAAAGATGGAATTCATGGAACTACATTTGCATCGTCAGATATTACAGAGAATTCAGCAGACGATATACCTTCAATACAGGTTGGTGATCCGTTTCAGGAGAAGCTACTGTTAGAGGCTACTCTTGAGCTAAACACTACAGATGTAGTGGTTGGAATGCAGGATATGGGTGCAGCAGGTATTATATGTTCAACTTCTGAGATGTCTGAAAAAGGTGGTTTCGGAATGCGTGTTGAACTAGATAGAGTACCATTGCGCCAGAAGAATATGGAGCCGTGGGAAATTTTGCTTTCTGAATCGCAAGAGCGTATGCTTATTGTGGTAGAGAAAGGTAAAGAGGATGTTGTTGAGCAAATATTTGATAAGTGGGATCTTACATGTGCAATTATTGGAGAGGTTACAAAGGGTGATACACTAGAATTCTTGTGGCACGGCGATATTGTAGCAGAGGTACCTGCTTCTGAACTTGTTTTAGGTGGTGGAGCTCCTGTATATGAGAGAGAGTATACAGAGCCTGCATATTACAAGCGTTTTCAGGAATTTAATATAGATAATATTGAAGAGCCTAAGAGTATGCGCGAGGTTGCTCTTAAGCTTATAGAGAATCCTAATATAGCATCGAAGAAATGGGTTATTGAGCAGTATGACAGTATGGTCGGAACAGCTAATATGTCAACAAATTTCCCTTCAGATGCAGGTATAGTTAATGTAAAGAATACAAACTCGGCATTAGCACTTACAGTTGACTGTAATCCAAGATATGTTAATGCTGATCCGGAAGTTGGAACAATGATTGCTGTAGCAGAGGCTGCAAGAAATATTGTATGTTCAGGTGGTGAGCCTATGGCTATTTCAAACTGTCTGAACTTTGGTAATCCTTATAATCCTGAGGTATATTGGCAGTTTGTTGGAGCAATAACAGGTATGGGAAAGGCTTGTCGTAAGTTTAAGACACCTGTTACTGGAGGAAATGTTAGTTTCTATAACCAAACATCTATTGGTGATAAGGTAACACCTGTGTTCCCTACACCTACAATAGGTATGTTAGGACTGTTAAAAGATAAAAAGACACAAACTACCATGGCCTTTAAAGAGAAGGGGGATATGATATATCTTATTGGTGAGTCTAAGAATGATATCAGCTCGTCTGAGTACCTTGTATCATACCATGGATGTAAAGAGTCTTCTGTACCTTATTTTAATATTGATGAGGAGGCTAAGATGCAGGAAACGGTTTCTGGTCTTTGTGAAAAACACCTTATCCGTTCTGCACATGATGTGTCAAATGGAGGTTTGTTCTTTACTATGCTTGAGAGTGCAATGGTAAAATCATATGGTTTTGATCTTACAACAGATGCTGAGGTAAGAAAAGATGCTTTCCTTTTTGGTGAATCGCAAGGAAGAGTTGTTGTTTCTGTATCGCAAGGAAAAGAGACTGAATTTATTGATTTTATGGTAGAATCTGGTGTTCCATTTTCAGCTCTTGGTCATGTAACTAAATCGGAAATACGAGTAGATGATATCTCATATGGTTTTGTATCTGATCTTAAAAAGGTTTATGATGCAGCTATTGAGATGCTACTTAAGTAATATGTTTTTTACTTAATATTATTATATAGAAATCTGTCTGTAAAAACAGGCAGATTTTTTTTTGTTATGTTCAACTCAATCGCAGATTATAGTATATTAGCGGTTTATTTATTTAAGGTTTGTAATGAGCAAGGTTGTAATACCATATAATAACGATAAATCAAGTAAGAGAGAGCAGGTTGAGAAGATGTTTGATAATATCTCATCTAAATATGATTTTCTTAATCATTTTTTATCGTTTGGAATAGATAAGTTGTGGCGTAGAAGAACAATTAAGATGTTGGGGAGATATAAACCTGAGACAATTCTTGATGTTGCAACCGGAACAGGTGATTTTGCTATTTCGGCTTTAAGAATTAATCCGAAAAAGATTACTGGGATAGATATTTCTGAAGGAATGCTTAATGTTGGTAGGGATAAGATTAAAACAAAAGGTCTGGAAAACGTAATAGAACTTATGCAGGCTGATTCCGAGGATCTTCCCTTTAACAATGAGCAATTTAATGCCGTAACTGTTGCTTTTGGAGTACGTAACTTTCAGAATCTGGAGAAGGGGTTAGGAGAAATGCACAGAGTTCTTAAACCTAATGGATATGTTGCTATTCTGGAGTTTTCTAAACCTAAATATTTCCCGGTAAAGCAGTTGTACTGGTTCTATTCAAAGCAGATTTTACCCTTTTTGGGACGTATTATTTCAAAAGACAGATCGGCATATACCTATCTGCCTATGTCTGTTGAGGCTTTTCCGAGCGGAAAAGAGTTTGCTGATGTTCTTACAAAAGTTGGTTTTTCAAATGTGAAGGTTGTTTCTCTGTCATTTGGAATATCTACAATATATATTGCAGAAAAATAATATTACAGTTTATTGCGTTATAAAGGAAGTTAAGTAAAGGAGATTGTATTTTGAAGAGACTTATTATATTATCATTTTTTGTTATTTTATCTGGTTTTGTTTTTGCACAACGAGAGATACCTAAGTTTAAACCTGAATATGAGTTGAAGAGGCGATTACATTTTGGGTTTACTCTAGGAGTTAATACTGCCGGATTTAATATACACAGAAACAATACTGCTATGGGGTTGTATGCTGATATGCCAAAACTCTCAGCGGGCTTTCATGTAGGTATTGTGTCTGATTTACGTCTTTTCAGGAACCTGAATCTGCGTTTTTTGCCAACAGTTACATTTGTTCAGCGTCATTTGGCATATTATAATAAGAAAAATGAGATTTATAAGAACGATGCAAATGGTGTGTATGCTAATATGAGCTTTGAAAGTACATTTCTGGAGTTTCCTTTACTTCTGAAATATAAAGCTAAGCGTGTAAATAACCATATTGTATATGTTGTAGCAGGACCTGTTTTTTCTACAGATTTAGCTGCCTATAAAAAGCTGAATAGAGATGATGGGATATATGTAAGATTAGAATCGATTGATTTTGGATATGAGATTGGAGTTGGATATGACAGATTTCTGCCTTTCTTTAAATTGTCAACAGAGCTTAAGTTCTATTCAGGATTTTCTAATATGCTGTCGCCTGACGCAATAAAGGATACTGATATTGACACGCAAATGTTTGTTGATGCTGTTGAAAAAATAACCTCTTATGGGTTTAAGTTGTCGTTCCATTTTGAATAGATATAGTTTGCTGATATATAATAAAATGCTGATTTTGTAAATATGACTGTTAGTTCAGTGTTTTTTTGTGATGCATGTTCTGTTTGCGAGTTTGGTTGAACCTTTTTTTAGAGGTTCCGTATACCAACAGAAATACCATGGTAGCACAGAACATTGTTAAGTTAATAGCATCAGTTGGCAAGCTTGATTCAAGGAGTTATAATCAGTTAAAAGGTGCTATAGAGAAGCGTGACTCAATCAAATTTGTATCACGTTTGTTAAATGATAATTGTAAAGATATCAGTTGTCCGTATTGTAAGTCACAATCTATTCAGAAGTGGGGAATGCGTAGCGATATGCAACGCTACAGATGTAAAGAGTGTAGACGAACATTCAACACATTAACATCTACTCCATTGGCATATCTACATAAGAAAGGAAGATGGCTTGAGTATGCAAAATGTCTGAAGGATGGACTAAGTATAAGAAAAGCAGCAGCAAAGTGTGGGGTTCATAAGAATACATCATTCCGATGGCGACACAGGTTCTTACAGAATGCAAATGAGATAAAACCGGATAAGTTATCAGGTATAGTTGAGGTAAATGAACTGATATTTGCGTGGTCGGATAAAGGGAG
>JAOARD010000063.1 GCA_025210735.1 Bacteroidales bacterium | reverse complement strand
GATAAAGATTCGCAACGTGTAGACTTAGTAGCTCAGCTGGTAGAGCACATCCCTTTTAAGGATGGGGTCCTGGGTTCGAGCCCCAGCTGAGTCACGAAATATTGAGCGAATGTTGAACATACCAGATCAACAGATAAAGATTCGCAACGTGTAGACTTAGTAGCTCAGCTGGTAGAGCACATCCCTTTTAAGGATGGGGTCCTGGGTTCGAGCCCCAGCTGAGTCACATTATTATAAGCCTGTTAGTGATACTATCAGGCTTTTTTTATATATGTTTGTCCTGAACATTATTTCTGGGCTGGTTTCGAATCACATGAAAAACTTGTGGACTAAGCATAAATTTTAGTTAATCTGAATAAGAAAAAAGATATATCAGTAACACACCTCTTAGAATTGCTCTAAATGCTTTAATCTTAGCATTAAATAATTAGGCAGAAGCATTTGATATTTCTGTTATCATAAAAGTTTAATACTTCAGTGTAATGAGTGTATATAGTTTCTGAAATTGTATTGAATGATTCAAACTCTAGTAGCTTGATCGAACCATCTGGCAAGTTTGTATATGCAATCCCTTTAAATTTTGTCTTTGAAGAGACCATTCTTATCGAATGAGCTAAGTCATAAGTTTTTCAATATCAGGATATATACCTTAGCTTTAAACTTATGTTTTTTTAGTTCACCTATCTGGTAGTTTGAACAACAGGTACCTGCTTCTAGCTAGTAATTGTCTTGGTTTAATGAAGTTTGACTTATATACTTTTGACTTTGATTATACTCTTTTATAGATATCTTAAATTCAAATATTAAAGCAGTTATTATTAGCTAAAATATTACCATAATTACATTAATATGTTATTTGTAAAGGTTCATATATCTATTCCAGAGATTGCTTGAAATTATAAAAAAAAGAGGCTCCATTCGGAACCTCTTATAATATTTAATCTCTACTGTTTTTTTCTTTCTTTAGAATTGCTTTATTGATCTTTTTAACAAATCCTGGTCCATTATATATAAATCCGGTGTAAACTTGCAATAGAGTTGCTCCTGCTTCAATTTTATCTATTGCGTCATCAACAGAATTAATACCTCCTACACCAATTATAGGAATCTTACTGTCTGATTTTGTTGAAATATATCTAATAACTTCCGTTGATTTTCTAGTTAAAGGAGCTCCGCTAAGTCCTCCATTTCCTATTTTTTTCACAGAGTCCTGTGATTCATTTAGGTTATCTCTTGTAATCGATGTATTTGTAGCAACAATACCATCAATTAAATTCTCATAATATAGCTCAATTACATCATCAATTTGTTTTGTATTGAGATCTGGTGATATTTTAAGTAGAATAGGTTTCTTTTTATCTTTTGTTTGTCTTCTTTCATTTAAAGATTTAAGAATTTCTATTAATGAATCTTTATCCTGAAGTTTTGCAAGATTAGATATGTTTGGACAACTAACATTTACTACAAAATAGTCAACGTGATCATATAACTCAGAGAATGTAGTATGATAATCCTCAACTGCATTTTCATTAGGTGTAGAGGTGTTTTTTCCAATATTTCCACCAATAATAAGCTTATGGGGTTTTTTAAGATTTTTAACAGCATTCTCAACGCCTTTGTTATTAAATCCCATCCTGTTGATTAAACCGGAATCAGCTTTTAACCTAAACATTCTTGGCTTAGGGTTCCCAGGTTGTGACTTTGGAGTTACGGTACCGATTTCAACGTATGAGAATCCAAACATAGATAAAGGATTGTATACCTCTGCATCTTTATCAAATCCGGCAGCAAAGCCTACAGGATTATTAAATTTCATACCAAGGAATTCTCTTTCGAGTAAAGGAGACTTTACTGTGTAGTTCCACTTAAGAAAATTTGATAGACCGGGCACTTTATAACCCAATTTTAAAACTGATACAATTACGTGGTGTATTTTTTCAGGATTTACTGTAAAGAGTAATGGTCTTACAATAGATTTGTACATAATGAGTTTTCTGCAAAGATAAAACAAAAGATTTTACAGGAAACTACCAAAGTTGAAAAAATTGATTTTTACGAAGGTCTATACTCTGTAAATGTACCATCAGTATAAAATATTAGGGTTCTCTCAATGGTTTTTCCATTTGCGTTATTGTCAGAATGCATAGTGGGTTGTGAATACTGCATTATATCCTTATTATCAGCCTTTTCAGGCTCACTGTAGTGTGTACCTGTTTTATTATCATTTGGTTGAGAATTAATATTTTCAGTTTCAAATTCAGGAAAAAGGCTCGGATTTGATATTTTCTCTGTATCATTTGAATTATTAACTCTCATAGAGTATCCACGACCAGTTATTAACCAATCCGGATTTAATGAAGGATATGCTATTAACATTTTAGAGATAAAGTCAAAACTTGGTTTGTTACGACCCGAAAGTAAATGAGATACTGTTGATCTCTGCACACCAATATAGTCTGCAAGTTTTGTTGGAGTTAATCCATTTTTATTAATGAATTCCTGTATCCTGTCTTTCATATCACTTCACATTTGTATAATTAATACAACTTTATCTGTTTACAAATGTATGAAATAAATTCACAAGATCAAAACACAAATGTAAATTACAATTGTATACATATGTAATATCCTTCTGCTACATATGTTATCTGTGAGAACAATTAATAATAAATAGTGCTTACAATCGTGAACTAAAACTTTAGTTTAAGAAGTCTAAACTATTGGTTAATAATCAATTTAATACGTGACTTATCAACATAATAACTGAAAATCATATAATATTGTGCAAAAATTTAATTTTTCACTTCAATATAAGTCACTAATTAATTGATTTAACGTGATTTATGAATAGATTATTTAAAATGAATACCTGTTCATTAAATAATTACTTATGTCTACATGTCCTGTAATCGAACATTACAGAAGTAAAACTCCTATCCTATCAATTACTTAAGCAAGCTAGAATTGATTATTTGTAATATTATGTCAGGCATTACAGAATGTTATGCTCTGAAGAGCTTAGTTTTTCCTGATTAGAATAGAAGAATCTATAAATAACATAGTGCAGTATCGAATATTCAATTCTCAGAAGTTTAAATTTCAGCAGACTCCTATAAATTATCTCGTGAACAGCTAATTTTCAAAAAATATAACATCAAAAAGACTATTATCTCAGATCAAACTCGTAAACAGTAATGTAGATTACATAAGTAAACATTGCTTCTCGAATGTAAATTAATTTATCGACAGCCATTAATTATGCGCTTATTATCAATGATTTACACTTATCATAGTGTATGACTTGAGGATTCGACTTCAAGCAGATAGTTTAATGTAAAGTGACCTAATAAAAGTTACAGATGTAAATAAAGGACAGGCAAGATCACGTTACGTATGTAAACATTAATTTACGATTGACTTATATTATGCTGTTCACACATGTAACCGGATTGAGGTCAAAAGCTATACTATACTACAGGAAGCCTGTCATAATGACATGCGTTTGCGGAATCCTTTAATAATCAAGTGCTTTTATAAAAGTATAGATATAAAAAAACCACTCGTTAGAGTGGTTAAAAGAGTAGACCTATAAGCCGGGTCCTGTAATTGCTTCGCAAATCTCTATCATTTATCTTACTCGACCTACCCCCCAGCGTTTGAGCGGGTAACTCACTAACTGGTATACATGGTCTTTCAACCCAAAAGCCGAACAGCTATTGATATCACTACCAATACTGGTGAGCTCTTACCTCACCTTCTCACCCTTACCATTGCTGGCGGTAATTTTCTTCTTCGGTACTGCACCTTCACAAACACCTCTTTTTCAAGAGTTTGGCACCCTTTGTTGCCCGGACTTTCCTGTGTTTACATATGTAAACACCGATAGAGCAGTCTACTCTGTGCAAATGTAAGAAATTTTATCTCTGATTCTACGATTATCTTTAAAATAGTAGGAAACCCTAGTTCATCAATCATATTTAAGTTTATGCCTCATTTAGCAAAAATTGAACGGCAGCAGTATTTACATTTAAAATTACTTATATGTAAATACTGCATCATATATTAATAAAATATAAAACTTACTTATTCATAAGTGTTTACATAAATATTATAGTGTACAGATAATTGATTAAAATAGATCTTTTATGCAAAAAATCTATTTTTTTAGTATCACCATAGTTGCTCCATACCCATATTGTTTAAATGAAGCATCCTGATAATTATATTTAGAATAATCTTTATCTAACTTTCTTCTTAATTCATGTTTTAACCGGCCGTTTCCTACACCATGAATAAATACAATTTTTTTTGTGTTCTTTGATAGTATTGCTCCTTTTATAGATGTTTCAAATCGTCCCATTTGAACGTCCAGAATCTCTTTATTTGACATTCCGACATAATTGTCGATTATATTTTCAATATGAAGATCTATCTCTTCAATGCCATCTTTGTTTGGACCAGGTTTTATTTTTGCCTTTTGGGGTCTTTCTCCTGATTCATTCTCAACATGCTTAGTAGATAATTTATTTATAGCTTCTTCAAAGTTTTCGTCTTTGTTTATTCTGCAAAGCATAATTTCATTCGGAAAATATGGGTTATCTCTAAAGTTATTCTCCTTAAGAATCTGCAAAGGTTTTATTTTAATAACACCTATTACGGGAGGAATTAATTTGTATTTATTTTGTTTGTGTGATAAGATTTGAACACCAAAACTCATTACCTCGTTAAACTCATCCTTTTTGTAAGTACAGATTAGTTCATTTTTTCCGCTGTCAAGTAATCCAGCCTGAAGAAGATCTACTTTGTCGTTGTTTATAAATTCTGATATATGAAAAACAATGTCCCAATCAGTATCATTAACCAAATATAAATTAATACTTTGCTCAGTTTTTTCAATAGCAAGAAATAGTTTATCCTCTTTTCTTTGATTTAACTCTTCTTTAGCCTTATTTTCCCGATATTTCTCCTTAAAACTATCTATATCAAACTCTTCTTCTCTTTCTTTTCTGACGTTGTCAATCAATAAATCAATATCTATATCTTCATTCTCTTCAATTTCAGGAGTTTCTACTTCATCAAAAAACTTATCTGTACTATCATCTAATACTAGTTCGGTTAGTAATACAGGGGTTTCAAATTCATCTTCTCCTTTTACCAGAGCTATATTTTTTCCTTGAAATGATACAATCACACCACCACCAATATCGTTCAGAAACTTAACTTTATCACCTAATTTAAACTTCATTTCTTATATTTTTTATCCAATTAAATACAAAAATAGTTAATTTTGCCAGCTTTAGCAGAATGTATATTAAATAATAATCATTGCTATGAGTAACAATGTAGAGAATATTTCGATAGATAATTATACATATAATTTACCAGACGATAGGATTGCAAAATATCCTCTGAAAGAACGTAGTGCATCAAAACTGCTTGTTTATAGTGGAGGTAATATTTCTGATAATGTTTTTAATCGTTTGCATACACATCTTCCTGCAGATTCATTACTAATCTTTAATAATACAAAGGTTATTCAGGCAAGAATGGAATTCAGGAAGAGTACAGGTGCAAGAATTGAGATATTTTGTCTGGAACCGGTAGAACCTTCAGATTATGAGAGTATTTTTGCATGTAAACAAGAATGTACATGGAAGTGTATTATTGGTAATGCAAGGAAATGGAAATCAGGTAAGTTAGAGCATCAAATAACAGTTGATGGAAATACTATATCGGTATTTGCGGAGAAAACAGATAATTATAACACAGATGGAACAATAAGATTTAGTTGGGTTGATGGTATTGATATCTCTTTTGGAGAGATACTTGACTGTATTGGTGAAATTCCAATACCTCCATACCTGAACAGAGATGCTGAAGAGAATGATAAGTCAACTTATCAGACGGTATATTCAAGACATAAAGGATCTGTTGCTGCACCAACTGCAGGACTACATTTTACAGATCAGGTATTTGATAATCTTAAAACAGATGGACACAAAGTAAATTATGTTACACTACATGTTGGTGCGGGAACATTTAAACCGGTAAAATCAGAAACAATTGGTGGACATGATATGCATACAGAACACTTTGCTGTGTCAAAAGATACTATCATAGATATTTTAAACAGTAAAAGTATTATTCCTGTTGGTACTACTTCTGTTAGAACATTGGAAACATTATATTGGATGGGTGTTCTGGCATCTGAAGGCAAACTAACAAACTATACTGTTTTAGATCAGTGGGCAGCTTATACTTTAAATCAGGATATTAGTAAATCAGATGCATTGAAGGCTGTTCTTGACTTTATGGAAAAGAATACTCTGGATAAGATTAATGGTGCAACAAAAATAATTATAGCTCCGGGCTATAAGTTTAAAATCATTAATGGATTAGTAACTAATTTTCACCAGCCACAAAGTACACTACTGTTACTTATATCTGCACTTGTTGGCGAAAATTGGCGTGATATCTATAATCATGCATTAGATAATAATTATAGGTTCCTGAGTTATGGTGATAGCTCTTTATTACTACCTTAGTTAATTTTATACGACATTAATAAGAAGTGTGTTGTGTTATACAATACGCTTTTTTTGTATTCTTTAATGACAATTATTTAAAATACTCAGAGAGTAAATTCTATTGGAAAATTACATTGTGAATACCCCTTCTTTTAAAAAAGATTTATACTATTCGTTTTAAACAATTGCTAATAGTGACGTGCTATTAGTTGTTTAAAATCATATACATATCATTTTTATGTAATGTTATGATTAAAAAATGATTTTATTCCCACTTCTCTTTGTTATAGTTAAGTGTACTGTTAATCAGCGAATAATATTATCAGAAAATGATCAAATATTGTTGTTTTGCCTACAACTTTTTGCTAACTTAATTAGGAACATTAAATGTAGTGTAACCCAGAAATTACAACTATGAAAAATTATAGATTCCCCTATTTATATCTGTTTATTATAATCAATGTTCTTATCTCTTTTGTTTATTCTGAGAGAAAAGATGATGATCGTTATATTCTACCAAGAGTTAGATCTGTTATGTCTCCTCATGCCGATATTGAGGATATTGAACAGCGTGATAACTATATTTTTAATATGTTAAAAGATCCTATTACTAATGTAATACCCCGTGGCATTAGAACAAAAGAGATTGAATTTGCAGAACAACAGAGAAAATACAGATCTTTAAAGCGTGGAGTGTCAGGAGGTATTGAATATAATTGGTCGGCAATAGGTCCGTATGATATTGGCGGGAGAACCAGAGCTATTGAGCTTGATAAACGTAACTCTGATATAATTTTGGCCGGAGGTGTTTCCGGAGGATTGTGGAAATCAACCGACAGAGGAGAAAGTTGGGTTATGACAAACAATCCTGGACATTATATGGGAGTAACATCAATAACTCAGGATCCAAGAGAAGGACATCAGGATGTTTGGTACTATGCTACCGGTGAGTATAAAGGAAACTCTGCAACAGATATGAGTTCTACAGCTTATTATTATGGAAATGGTGTTTATAAAAGTACTGATAACGGAAATAGTTGGTCGCATATGGTATTTACCGAACCCGATTTTACAGAGAATAATTCTCCTTATAAATATATATCAAAAATTATTGTAAATCCGGTAACCGGAACCGTATTTATATGCTCAAATTCATACGGGATTTTCCGTAAAAGAACAGAAGATCTCACATTTAGATTAGTACTTGGTTATGAGAACGGACATAAATGGTCTGATATTGATATTGACAAAGATGGAAATATAATAGCTTATGTATCAAAAAGAACAGTCTCTTCATTGGCCGGAAACAATATTCCTGGTCTATATATGTCAGTAAATGATGGAAGTAGTTGGAATTTTTTGGATATTTCAGAATCATTACCTGAATCGTATGATAGAGGTATAATTAAATATGTTCCATCAGATAATAATATTGCATACCTCTACTTGGTTGATAAAATGTATAAACCATACTTCTATAAAATTAATTTGAGTGAGAATACAATTGAAGATAGAACAGATAATATAAGATTCAGCTTTAAAGGATACAACTCTTATGTGGTTGAGAAACTTGGAAAACAGGGTGTATATAATATGACACTTGCCATAAAACCGGATGATCCGGAATATGTTATTCTGGGTGCAACATCACTCTTTAGAAGTAACAATGGTTTTAATACTATACCTGAACAGGCATTCTCATGGATAGGTGGCTATGGAAGTTCGCAAACAGAGAACTTCCTATACCCTAATCATCATCCGGATATACACACAGTTGTATTTGACCCTAATAATACCGGAGCAATGTGGTGTGGACATGACGGAGGTATTAGTTATACGGAGAAAGTGAATTATAATGGTGTTGATGCGCCCGGATATATGGAGTGGGAAAGTAAGAATAATGGATATATTAATTCGCAATTCTATGATATATCAATACCTATGAAACCCAATTCAGATATTATTATGGGAGGAACTCAGGATAATGGAACGCCAAAGTTTGCTTATAATAGTTCCGAGCCTTCAGTTGACAAAAGTAGTGGTGATGGATCATATTGTCATTTTGGAGAGAAATACTATTATGTATCATCGCAGAATGGACGATTGATTAGAATTAATACAGAGACAGATGCATGGGCTTTATGTTATCCAAAATATGCTTACTCAACACTATTTATACACCCGTTTGCAGTTGATCCTAATGATGATAAGGTTATATACTATCCATCAGGTAATAAACTATTTGTGAATACAAATATCGATGCTGTTTTTGATTATAATATAACCGGAACTACCAGAAACTGGATTGACTTTGAGGTTGTACCCGCTGGTTATAAAATTACAACATTAGCAACGTCAAGGGGCGATAATCGTGTTGTATATATTGGTGCATACAAAGTTGGCGAGAAACCCCTACTCTATAAAGTTGTGAACCCACTATCCGATTCACGCGAAATTTACAACATATCATCCAGCTCTTTCGATACAAATACATATCCTCATGATATCTCTGTTAATCCTACAAACAGAGATGAACTAATGGTTATTATATCAAATTATAATGCTAAAAGTATATTCTATTCTGATAATGGAGGAAGTTCTATGTCGTATGTAGAGGGAAATCTAAAAGGCGATAGTCAACTTCCGGGACCATCGGTGAGATGTGCCTGCTTTGCTCCTGCTACTGACAAAACACAATACTATGTAGGAACAAGTACAGGACTATATTTTACAGATAATTTTAATGGTGACGACACCTATTGGGAAAAAGTATCGCAGAATACTATTGGGAATGTAACAATAGCCGACATTGAGTTTAACCATACAGATAATAAGATAGCAGTTGGTACACATGGACGTGGTATTTTTATAGGAAAACCAAATGTGTATATATATGCAACACAGAGCATATCAGATTATAAATTTCTGCTTAATACTGAATCAGAATTAAGTTTAGATCTAGCTAGTTATTTTGGTGGAGCTGAAGAATTTAAATATTCCATTTCAGATAATACAAACCCTGAATTACTTACACCTACTGTAAAAGGGAATAATCTGGTTGTTAAAATTAAACCCGATGTTCTTGGATCTGGCGATATTAATGTTCGTGCATACTCGAATGATGTTTTTGTTTCATCTGAATTTAATATTACTACAACCGGAACACTACTTTCAGTAAAACATAAACTAAAGGAAGATAACTATAAAGTAAATCAGATAGATACAATACAGTACAATTTGAATGAGATCTTTGAAGGCTCTGAGCAGTTTACATTTAATCTTCAGGCATACTCTTTTGAACATTTGATGGAATATACAATTACTCCAGAGAATATATTACAGATAATTGTTCCGGAAAATGAGGAGTTATTTGAGTTTGTTGTTGTAAGAGGTACTATACCAAACTCACAATATATTGAGTGCGAATTTAGAATTACCATTGAGGGATCACTAGATATAAGTGTTAAGGAGAATATAAGAGACTATAAACTTAGAGTAAATCAGGTTAGAAAATTTTCTGTGGGAATAGAGAATGTTTTTACCGGAGCTGATGCCTATACATATGAAGTGTTTAATAGTAATAAATCGCTTATATATGCTGAATTGGATGGCAATAGTCTTGATTTTACAATAACCCCTGATTATGAAGGAGAGTCTACTATTACATTACGGGCTACAAATTTCAGAAATTATGCTGAAACAAGCTTCAAAATTGCCGTATCAGGAGATATGCCTAATGATATTCATAAACTATCAAATAAGACATCTGTTTACCCAAATCCGGCTACTAACCACATTAATATATCAATACCGGATTATAAAAATGTCTATAATAACCTGTCTGTTGCAATAATAAACTCTGCAGGAGTAGTTGTAAAAGATATATATGATTATAATAATCCGGTTGATATATCTATACTGCAATCAGGAATATACTATATAAGGATAGCTGATGATGAAAATCAAATAATAAAGAGTTTTATAAAACTATAATAATAGTACAATAAAAAAGACAAGCTTAATAGCTTGCCTTTTTTTAATCTCTTTATCTATGTGGTTTATACAACCTCGTGTTGAATATCTTTTTGTCTTGTGGTTCGTTCTATGATACCACGCTCAAGGTCGTGAACATGATTGTTTGCTGTTTTAACAAACTCTGAATATTCACTCATAATTACCGAATGATTAAAACATGAAATGAAATAACCATTATAGTGGTTTATTAAATCTTTTCTGCAATACGATACAGAACCAAGATTCTCAACAACAACCTTATCATGTTTTACATCTTTATACAGATCATTGTATGCGGTTAAAGCCTCAGCAAATACAACATAATTTTTCACAATATTCAGATCAATAATCATACGCATATTTTCAGTCTTATGAAGCTCTGCTTTAAGATTATTAAGTTTTTCAATTAAGATGTCGTAATTAAGGGACTCTGTTTCATCATACTCTGCAATCATAGTCTTCCAAATCTTAGAAGCTCTCTCGGCATATGTCTGTTCTGAGCTGTGTACATGCGATCTGACTGCATGCTTTAAACTTAAATAAGCAACATACAAGTCTGTATCTGCCTCTATAAGTTTATCCATTATACCGTTCTTTCTGTAATGTCCGAAAACATTATCAAAAAGGTTGGTCTTTTCAATTAACTGCTCAGCAATCTCAATCATTACCGGATCTTTTGAGAAGTCAACATACTGCAACTCTGAACTGATTTTTTTCAGACACTCTAAAAGTTCCGAACTTATACAACTATGGTCTATCTCTTTTAACATTACTGTAACCTTTAGATGATTATTCGCAAATCAAATTTATGAACAATACGCTATATCACAAATTTATTAGCCATTTTTTATACAAAATACATTTATAGTCCATAAAGTATCTTGTGTAGTTAATTATAATTGCAAAGAAAACAAATTAGAGTAATTAATGTTTGTTTTTTTACACTATTTTTCGTCATAAAGGTAATTATTAATTTTAAACTTACATATTCATTATAACATTAGACAATAACTTTATTGTTATTTTTTTGAAAAAAGGGACGTTTATTAATCTTCAGAAAATCTATTTTTAAAATATATTACTGTACGTTTTGAATGATAATTGAAACCACAGATTACACTTGTAAAACACCTCTTAAGCGGTTTAAATTTAAACGTTAATATATTCCCTGTTATTTCTACAACTGTAAACATACGAACAGATGTATATATGTTCTGTGTAAGACTATTCGTGTTTGTGTAATACATTATAAAACAAGACTTAAAATGATTTTTGATGTAAAACAACCACGTTCTATAATTTACATTATAGAACAATGTGCATTTTCGTAAATATTTCCATGTTTGCGGCTTTTCTTTCGAAAAAAATATAGAGCATTGCAGCGTATTTAAACAATGTTTCGTCATGGTTAAATATCTGTAATTGCACTCCACAAACAGCATACAGATATTATAAAAATTGCGTAAAAATTATACAAGAATGAAGGAAACTAATAATCTGATCAGACACATTAGAGCTAACAAAAAAATGGTAGTAACCGGAGTGTCTGTTTTTCTATTTATGCTGTTCTCATATCTCTGTTTTAACAGCCTTGTTAGTATTGGCGGCGATGACTCATACTACATTATTGCCGCAAAAAATTTTATTACAGGTAAATCATTTCCGGCATGGCATGGAGCACTCTACCCTATCCTACTCAGCCCGTTTGTGGCTCTGTTTGGTATAAAAGTAACTCTGTTTAAACTATTGTCTGTAATATTTACAATAGCGCAAATAATACTTATATATAGAACATGGCTAAAACAATTGCCAATACCTGTATTACTGCTATCTATAGTATTATGCTCTGTAAATATTAAGATAATTGCCTATGGCGGAAGCACATATAGCGAACCTCTGTTTATGTTACTTCAGGTAATACTCTTCTATCTGTTTTATAAAGTAGATTCTATAACTGATAAAGACCTATTTACCAGAACATCTGTTGTTAAACTGCTACTTTTTGGTTTAGTAGCTTTTATGCTTGTAACAACCAGAAATATAGGAATGGCAGTTGTAGTAACCATAATAATATATTATACTATAAATAAACGCTTTAAACTTCTGGTATCAACACTACTATCATTTCTGATATTCTATATACCATTTAGTATATACAGTAAATTCTATTGGAACCTGAAAGGCGTAGGATTTAGTGCTCAGTTAAGCAAGGTTATGTATATAAATCCTTATAAACCATCTGAGGGTACCGAGAACTTTTCAGGAATGGTAACCAGGTTCTGGGATAACTGTAATCAGTACCTGTCAAAACATCTGCTTAAATTCTTAGGATTCAGAGATTATGATAGTATTAATACATCAAACCTGATAACTACAATAATAATACTATTTGCAATAGTACTCACTGTACACTTTTTCAGAAAACGCAAAGATATGTTCTTTGTGGGCATATATCTTATAGTGTCGTTAGTTACAACATTTATAACACAACAGGTATACTGGGATCAGGAGCGCCTTATACTTATATATCTTCCTCTGATAATTATATTCTTTGGTACCGGACTGTATGATATATCTGGTTTAGTAAAACATAAAGCAGTAAAAATCATACTTGTTATTGTGGCACTGCTATCTGTAGGTTTAAATCTTAAGAATACAATAACTGAGACAATAAAATGTAACAAGACTAAAGATGCCGGAAGATATGCAACCTACAGCCCCGATTGGCAGAATTATGTAAAAATGAGCGAATGGGTTGGTAAAAATATTCCGAAAAGAGCAGTTGTAGCATGCCGTAAACCAAATATGGCACAGATATACGGAAACAGAGAGTTTATCGGGTTATATAAAGTAACAACCTTTGATCCGGACACAATGCTTCTGAATCTTTCGCGCAAAAAGATTGAATATATTATATGCGGCAGATTAAGGTCTGTACCAACAGAATATACTGGCGAGTATATTACAACTGTGCACAACACACTTAAAATTATATTGCAAAAATATCTTTATGCTGCAGAGAAGATACATACAATAGGAAAACGAGAAAGAACTACTCTATACCAGTTACACCTGAATAACGCTGAGATAGATCTTAAAACAGCAATAAAACGCCTTGAGACAAATCTGGATATATACCCCGATAACCTTAATGCACTATATGCAATTGCCGAGTTGAACTTTAAGACCAAAAACTACAGCGCAATAATTAACTACTCAAACAGAGGCATTAATCTGGCAGATAAAAAGATGCCTTTTATACGTCTGCGCGGATTGGCATACTACTTCTCAGGAAAATATCAGAAAGCTATTACTGATTATAAAGTACTTACTGTAAACGAGGCCGATAACTGGGAACACTGGTATAATCTGGGGGTATGCTACTACAAATTGGGCAATGACAACTACAAAAAATGTTGGCAAAAATCTGAAGTATTAAAAAAGCAGAGAGGGTAAAACAATGATAAAAGGAAAAAAGATAATAGTTGTGTTGCCGGCATATAATGCTGAGCTTACACTTGAAAAAACATATAACGAGATCCCATTCACTATTGTTGATGATGTAATACTTGTTGATGATTGCAGTAATGATAAAACAGTTGATATTGCCACCCGACTTGGCATAATAAATATTGTAAAACACAATACAAACATGGGATACGGAGCAAATCAGAAATCGTGTTATAACCGTGCATTAGATCTTGGTGCCGATATTGTGGTAATGCTACACCCCGACTATCAGTACACACCAAAGCTGATAGAGAGCATGTGCTACATTATAGCAAACGGACTATATCCTGTGGTATTCGGATCAAGGATATTAGGGCGTGGTAGCCTTAAGGGCGGAATGCCTTTATATAAATATATGGCAAATAGAATGCTTACGTTAATACAGAACCTGTTTATAAGACAGAAGCTTAGCGAATACCATACCGGTTTCAGAGCATACTCAGCTCATGTATTAAAAGATATAGACTACAGGAATAACTCAAACGATTTTGTTTTTGACAACGAGATTATTGCGCAGATATTCAGGCGTAAATATGAGATAGCAGAGATAACCTGCCCTACAAAATACTTTAAAGAGGCATCATCAATAAACTTCAGACGTAGTGTAAAGTACGGATTTGGAGTACTGCGGGTATCAGTGCTGTATGCAATGGGATATTACAAATAGCATCTGTAAAACAACACTATATAGACAAAAAAGGAGCCGTAACAAGCTCCATTTCTGTTAGAATTTATATAGACTCCTTAATATCGTCGCGGATAATTCTGTCTAACCCGTTGTATGGATTTAACTGCATTACATTAAAGGTTATAAGCCCCTTCTTAACCAAAGGCAGCTCATTAAGAACCTCCTGTGCCATTCGTGCCGATTCGGCCTCAATAACAATTACAGCGCAGTGGTTATTATTAAAATAGATCTCTCTTACAAACCCAGATTGCTGCAACTTATGCACTCTGTATGCCTCAGCAGCCAAAGTATCCTCCTGATTACTCCAATCTGCACCAGCCACCTCCTGCTCTATTGCCAATATCTTCATAGTTTTCCGTTTTAGTTTTAATTATTATGGCTGCTAATGTAGCTATTTAGCCCATACATAATAACCATTATACGCTATATTTTAACCTTACTTTTATGCCAAACATTACAAACAGTACCACCTTAAACATATTTATGCCACTGCATTTTACCTTTTTTACATTTAACGATCTCTTTAAAACATTAACATTTGTGTAGTTAAATTCAGATAATCTATCCTTTACATAACCATTACGTAACAGATAAATTGCATCATAATCCCTATATTTTGAAGGCTCTTTTACAATTATATAACCATCATAATAATCTTTAGGCTTAATTCTTGTTAAAAACGGAAACACCCAGTTAATATATAACACCTTCTTATCATTAACTACTATTATTCTTGTGTTCTTACTAAGTTGATAGATTAACAATAACTGCATAAGTGCAAAACCAATTATTAACAAACAACCATCACAATTTCTCCACGTTTCAGCCTCAAAGGTTTTTATTGTTGAATTAAATATGATATTGTACAATAAAAAACCTGTACCTAAATTGGCAAACAATAGTATAAATGTGCCCTTAAACTTTAACCTCGATACAACTTTTTTCTTCATTATTAGTTCTTTAGTTTATTTCAGTATTTGATAGCTTACTATTATGATATGTTTTCTGCTATTTCTGTGATCTCATATTTACTTATTATATTTTTGAAATCAATATCATCCCAATATTTTTCCCAATCTTTATCATTTCTCACATACAGAGATTCAACTTCTCCTCTTTTAAGGCTTTTAATTAGATATTTAAGTGCCTTTTCTCGTTCTCCATTTATAGCAAGTATACATGCATAATTATAAAAATTAGAACCTAATTCAATGCCTTTTTCAAATTTATCAATAGCCTCTTTTACTAATAGTTTCGATTCTTCTCCTATCTTTGATTTAGCTATATATCCTAAAGTAGTTGCCCAATTATTGTATGCATTATTATAATCTGGTTTTATTTCAATAGCTAATTTATATTTATTTATAGAGTCTCTATACAGAATTTCTGATTTATCATTATTACTTATAAGAGCCAGATTAGAAATTGCCCGTCCCCAATTGTTATATACCTCATGTGATTTTGAGTTTAGTTCAATAGCTTTTTCGAAGATCTCAAAAGATTCCTTATACAAATTTTCTGCTTTTTTACCTTTTTGTGTATTTGCATAATTACTTATTACCGTACCCAAGCAGAAGTATGTATAATAGTATGAGAAAATTTTTATTGACAGCTTGAGTTTTTCTATAGATTCCGAATATAATTTTTCTTTTTTTGTCTCCGATTCTTCACATAGAGCTAATCTTGCAATACTTAAACCCCAGTTTAGATATAATATATTATTTTTAGGACTTATTTGTTCCGATTTCTTGTATTTACTAATAGCCTTTAATAGTATAGATTTATCTGTATTTAATTTTTTTTCTACATCAACTTGTTTATCAAAAGTATTGCCCCAGTTAAAATATAACTCCCCTAATAATTCATTGAGAATAGAATTATTTAATGGTTTTACTTTTTCTTCTAACTTTTGTACTTGATCGTTATTATATTTACTAGAGATTATTATATCAATAATTTCTTTTTTTATTATATCAATATTTAATTCCTCTTTTGTTACTACATTGACATCACCATCTTCGAATTGCTTTATTGCTTTGCCTACATTATTTCTTGCCATATCCAAACGATCTTTTACACCTCTAAAATGATCTTTATCGTCAATGTCTGTTATTACATTGAGCATGTTTTTAAGTGAAGAGAATGGTTTGTCTAAAATTTGAGGTTGCGGTAAATTGAGAGCCTCATTAAGTTTTATCATAAACGAATCTGAATCATATCCTTTAAGGATAGATGCATTTACATTTGATTCTTTTAAGAATTCTACAACATTGCTTTCTGGTTCGTTGTCCTTATATGCTAACCAGTATAATCCATTATCAAATCTTCCGAGATTTTTAATATGTTCAAATATTGGATCGTTGCCACTATAACCTATAAATATCCATGGTCTTTTATCCTTTATACTGTCAAATATTCTTGGTATTATATCCTTTACTTTCTCCATCTCACTTGGCGTATTTAAAAGCCATAAGCCATGATGTTGACCATGTAGGTATACAACAGATTTTTCTTTGAATTTAGTAGTTGTTAAATCCTTTAATATAGCCATATCATAGGTAGATGGAAATATATTATACAGAGCCAGAGCCCTTAACATAAGGTTATCAAAATTCACGGTCAATATATAATCTGCATAGCCTTCGCTCAGAAGTTGTGCCAGATATATGTGTGTAACATTAATTTTAGCTTTGTCTATATATTCTTTCAGAAGTTGATTTCGCTGATCAGGTAGTAAGCATTCCATTAATTTAGGATATGATGATTTTTCCTGTTCATTTAAATCCTCAAGAAAAGGACTGTCTGAATATTTTTCAAGAATATTTTCTACAATTTTACTGGCTAAAGGTATATCTCCTGAAGCAGAAGCTCCTGCTCCAAGAAAGAAAATAGGCTTTGGCTGATTATTATTTTTTGCTTGGTTGAGTAAATACGCTAACTTTTTTATTGTAATTTCTTTCATTGTTTAGGTTTGTGAATCTATGAAATGCCTACAAATATATATAAATAACAGTATGATTATTCATATTAACACGCTTTTCTGTATGTTATATTATTAGCTATCCCAACAATAATAAATCTATATTATTCATTCCAAATAATTTAAGACATTATCGCCACGAAGTGGCAGTTTAACTCAGCCCGATGCATCGCATCGGGTGGTTAAGATTTGCATCAAGCGCACTGAAAGTGCAGCTTAAAGATGCGTGTATAGAATTATTGTTGACAAAGTTCGTTAGACTAAATCCTTGGATTCTGTCGGATTTTGAGGAAAAGAGTTATTAGAGCTGACCAAGTTCAAGAACTTGGTCTAACAATTACGATGTGAGAATAGATTAATTGCTGCTTTATATTAATAATGTAATACACTTCCATAAAACGAGTATCACTTAGCGTAATAACAACTAAAACAATATAATGTGTGCATTAGTTATGCTCTGAACTAAACGGCTCAAAGGTATTTCGGTTAGTGTAGATGAAAGACGTATACGG
>JAOARD010000062.1 GCA_025210735.1 Bacteroidales bacterium | reverse complement strand
GTTCATAAGAATACATCATTCCGATGGCGACACAGGTTCTTACAGAATGCAAATGAGATAAAACCGGATAAGTTATCAGGTATAGTTGAGGTAAATGAACTGATATTTGCGTGGTCGGATAAAGGGAGTAAGAAACTAAGGAGAAAACCACGCAAAAGAGGATATAAATCACCAAAACATATTCCATCAAAGAGCAGGGTGTTTACACTGTTTTGCAGAGACAGAGGGAAGAATACATTTGATGATATTTTCTACAGATTTAGTGCAGATAATCTTAAACCAGATCTTTCGTCACTTCTTACTAAAGATACACTGTTTTGTAGTCAGAATAAGGCAGTTTATCTGAAATACACCAAGGAGAATAGTGTAAGACATGGTGTACTTAGTATACCTAAACAGGAATCTGTAAAAAAGGATGTTGTGCATATAAAAAATGTGGAAAAATATCAGTTTGATCTACAGGTTTGGATGGTACGCTTCAGAGGGGTGGCAACCAAATATCTGAATAATTACCTGTCGTGGTACCGTGAGATGGATGAATTTGATTTTGAAATCACTCCTGAGACAGTACTGATAAGGGCTATGAGACCAGAGAGGTACAACACCAACCATTTTCGTTGACAGAACATGTTTTCCTGCCAAACCGCAGCTACATTGTCTCTATAAACCACGGTCAAAACAAAGGCCATCACTATAAATGACAGCCTGAAAGTATATAAGATCAATAATTATTAGTTTTTCTTTTCTGCTTTTTTGAGGTTTATACCAACCTTTGGCAAAACTTTGATGTTCTTAAAGCTATCGGTCAAATCCTTTTTAATACCGTTTATCTCGTGGCCGTTATTTTTCACCTTCTCACGATCGGCAGAATATATATCATCTATAATACTATCGTATTTTTTAGAAAGAATATTTCTCTTTAATTTAAGTGTCGGTGACATCTCTCCGGTTTGCGGACTCCACTCTTCACATACCAGACGTATCCTTTTTATGCGTTCATGCTCGCCTAACCCCTTATTAACAATATTTACCTCTTTCTGATACCTTGTAACTACCTCTGGAACCTTGATTAACTCATTATTATCACGATACTGTATCTTATGTCTGGTACACCAATCGTGCAGAAATGTGAAATTTGGCGAAATAAGTGCACTAGCATACTTCTCATTCTCACCCACAACCATTGCCTGCTCAATAAAGAACGACTCTTTAAGCTTGTTCTCAATAACCTGAGGTGCAATATATTTACCAGCCGATAATTTAAATATCTCTTTTTTACGATCAGTAATTTTAAGAAATCCTTGAGCATCAATCTCTCCAATATCTCCTGTATGTAGCCAGCCCTCTTCATTAATAATCTCTTTTGTTAACTCAGGCTGATTATAATAGCCAAGCATGATATTCTCACCCCGACATAATATCTCACCATCTTCAGCTATTTTAACCTCAATATTCTCCAGAATCTTACCAACTGTACCATATCTGTACTCTCCCGGATAATGATGATTAACAGCAATAACTGGTGATGTCTCAGTCATACCATAACCTTGAAGGACATTGATCTGAGCAGCTCCAAATATTCTTTCAAGCCTGTTTTGTAGAGCAGCGCCACCTGAAACTATAATTCCAAGCTTACTTCCCATAGCTTCCTGCCACTTCTTGAATACCAGTTTTCTGGCAAAGAACAACCCTATATTATAAAAGAATCTGTTTTTACGTTCCGGATCAAATTTTAGCCCAAGCCTTACTGCCCAGAAGAAGATATGTTTTGATATACCTTTTAGGTTTTTGCCTTTTCCAATTATACCGTCATAAATCTTCTCTAGAAGACGAGGAACACTGTTAAAAATAACAGGTTGAACCTCTTTAATATCACTTACTAATGAGTTCATATTATCAACATAATATATACTCAGACCTTTGTATTGAAAATGATAATTCATCATCCTCTCATACACATGATTAAGGGGTAAGAAGCTTATAGTTTTATGATCTTTATAGTATTTGTGTGCCTTAGAGGTAGATCTTGCATTGGTAATAATATTGCGATGCGACAACATTGCGCCTTTAGGGTTTCCCGTTGTTCCGGATGTATATATTATTGTTGCCATATCATTAGCGTCAACAGAACTCTTTATACTTTCAAGAGAGGACTTATGCTTTTCTGCATTTTCTCTGCCCAGTTCAACAATATCCCAGAAACCATATTTGCTATTTCCTTTTAGTAGTGGATATATCTTTATATTGTTACCGCTTATAACATCATCAATAGCAGCTATCTTTTTCTCGATAGCATTGTTTCCAAAAAAAATGGCTTTAACACCGGCATGATCAAGTATATATTTGTACTCCTCGGCTGATATAGTAGCATAAATAGGAACATGAAT
Organism: Bacteroidales bacterium; assembly: GCA_025210735.1. GTDB lineage: Bacteria > Bacteroidota > Bacteroidia > Bacteroidales > UBA6680 > UBA6680. The sequence continues at coordinate 151,703 of JAOARD010000062.1, read as the reverse complement.
CATTCCGGTCATAGCCAAAGCCATATCAACAAAGTTCCATTCAGGTCGGTTATTAGTTATGGTTGCTATTTTATCTCCTTTTGTGAAGCCGGATTCGAGTAATCCGTATGCGAAGTTATGACTTATTTCAATATAATCTGAGGTACTGTATTTTATCCATTTGCCATCTCGTTTTCCGGCAAGGGCATCTGTTTTTTCACTAAACAGTTCTTTATATCTGTCAAGCAGATCAAATATCCTGTCTTTACTTTCCATAATTTCTGTTTTACAATCGGCAAATATACAAAAAAAATATTGTACATGTTATTGAACATGGTTTTGCTGGTGTACACGGAAAAGAGAGGGTGCAGACCATTGTGCACCCTCAAAATATTTAAAATTCCAGGTTGTATCTTACTTTAAGATCATTCACAAAGTCCTTGATTCTTTGCTCCTCTTGTTTTCTACATATTAATAATGTATCATCAGTATCAACAACAATAAAATCGTCAAGTCCTTGAATAACTGCTGTTTTGTCTTTTGAGATATTTACAATACAATTAGATGTATCATATAGTAGTGTTTTATCTCCTGCAATACCGTTGTTTTTCTCATCTTTTTCAGAGTGTTGGAATAGAGAACCCCATGTACCTAAATCGGACCAACCAAAATCTGCTGCATAAACAAATACGTTACTCTCTTTTTCCATGATACCATAATCTATTGATATACTCTTACATTGCGAATATATCTCACTTACTGCCTCATTCTCTTTATCTGTATTCATACTGTTTGCAACAGAACTAAACAGAGAGTCAATCTCTGGCAGATGGTTTTTAAACGACTCAAGAATAGTCTTTGCAGACCAAAGGAATATTCCTGAATTCCAAAGGAACTCGCCACTCTGTTGAAATACTTTTGCTAATTCAAGATTTGGTTTTTCTGTAAATGTTTTTACAGGAGTTATGCTACTATTATCTGTAGCCTCTTCTGTAGTATTATCAAGTTGTATATAACCATATCCAGTTTCTGGGCGACTAGGTTTTATTCCTAATGTTAGTAGAGAGTTGTTCTTACCAACAAAATCAAGACCTTCATTTATAACTTTACAGAAAACATCCTCAAATAATATAAGGTGATCAGACGGAGCAACAACTATTTGAGCATCCGGATTTTTCTGATATATCTTATACGATGCATATGCAATGCAAGGAGCTGTATTTCTTCTGAAAGGTTCCAGAAGAATGTTCTCCTGTGGTATATCAGGTATCTGTTCTTTTATAAGTTGGTTATAGTTCTCATGCGTTACAATCATTATGTTCTCTGGTGGACATATTTGTGTTAACCTCTTAAATGTCTGTTGCAATAACGAATGTCCTGTACCAAAAATATCTATAAACTGCTTTGGGAACGATGTTCTGCTCAGCGGCCAGAATCTGCTGCCAATTCCCCCGGCCATAATAACACAATATTTATTATTCATGTGTTTTATTATTTGATTATTAATAAATTTAGATAAAACTTCTTTAAGATACTAAATTATCTTTTTATAAAGAGTTAAATAACGTTTGTTACATAAATTTAGAAATCGCTCTCTATATTTTTTGTAGCTTTGCTATAATATTTCAAATATACAATGATAAATTTCTTTTCAACAATAGGCAGATATTTTCTATTTGTTAAGAAAGTGTTTTCTTATCCGGAAAAACTGTCTACGTATTATAAACGTACGATAGATGAATTTATTTATCTCGGATTAAAATCAATAGGAATTGTGGCTGTAATATCTGTCTTTATTGGAGCCGTAATAACAATTCAAACAGCTTATAATCTGGAAAATCCGATGTTGCCTACATACCTTATTGGATTGGCTACCAGAGATTCTCTTATACTTGAGTTCTCATCTACTATTGTAGCATTAATACTAGCGGGAAAGGTAGGTTCCAGTATAGCGTCTGAGATTGGAACAATGCGTGTTACAGAGCAGATAGATGCTCTGGATATAATGGGTGTTAATTCTGCTGGATTTCTTGTTTTGCCAAAGATAATAGCAATGGTTCTGTTTAATCCGTTTCTTGCAGTGCTGAGTATGGTTGTAGGGATATCAGGTGGTTTGGCAGTAGCATTTGTTACAGATATTATTCCTGTTGGTGATTACTTAACAGGATTGCAGTTTACATTCAATCAGTTTTACGTTACATATTCATTAATTAAAACACTGTTTTTTGGATTTGTTATAGCTTCTGTACCTGCATTTTATGGATATTATGTACGAGGAGGAAGTTTAGAAGTAGGAAAGGCTAGTACACGGGCTGTTGTAAACAGTACCGTAATAATATTGATGTTAAACCTTATTCTAACAAAACTATTTTTATCATGATTGAGGTTAAAAACGTATCAAAATCGTTTGGCACAAATAGGGTATTGAAAAACATATCAGCTGTTTTTGAACAAGGAAAAACAAACCTGATTATTGGTCAGAGTGGTTCTGGAAAAACGGTTTTGCTGAAAACAATTGTAGGACTGTTTGAAACAGATGAAGGAACAATACATTATGATGGTATAAACTTTACAACGCTATCGCAAAGAAAGAGAAGAGAGTTGCGTAAGGATATCGGCATGCTTTTTCAAGGATCAGCACTTTTTGATTGGGCTACAGTTGAAGATAATGTTCGTTATCCGCTTGATATGTTCACAAATATGTCGTCAGCAGAGAAGCAGAAACGTGTTGACTTTTGTCTTGATAGGGTAAATATTGTTAATTCGAACATACTTTATCCATCAGAGATAAGTGGTGGAATGCAGAAACGTGTGGCAATTGCAAGAGCTATAGCAATGGAACCAAGATATCTGTTTTGCGATGAACCAAATTCTGGTCTGGATCCTAAAACAGCAATTGTAATTGATAATCTGATTAGAGAGATTACACACGAGCTTAATATAACAACAATTATAAATACACATGATATGAACACCGTTACAGAGAGCGGTGATAATATTCTTTTTATTTATAAAGGAGAAAAGTGGTGGCAAGGAGATAAAGTAAAAATCTTTAATACAGACAACAGAGAACTTAACGACTTTGTATTTGCTGCTAACGTTTATAAGAATTACCGAAAAGAGAAGCAATAGAAACCTGTGGCAGAGGAACTGACTAATAAAAAAAAGATAAAGAAACCAGAGAAGAGATATGTTGGGATTCTTACAATTCTGGGTAATATCAGAAGCAGTCTGATAAAATCGTTGGTTGTTGTAACTCTGTTATCATTGATAGCTTTTCTTTTTAAAGACGTTGTATTTAAATATATAGTAACAGCTCCATCAAATCCTCAGTTTATAACAAACAGATTGCTATGTAAGCTTGGACATATTGTTACAGATTCTGATATTTTATGTATAAATCAGAATATACTAGAGTTATGGAATATTAAATTTTCAGGGCAGTTTAATGATCACATATACATATCATTTGTTCTTGGATTAACAGCATCGTTTCCAGTTATTGCTTATCTTATTTGGGGAGTATTAAAACCTTTGATATCCAGAACAAACAGAATTAGAAAAGGACTGTTTATATGGGTTGTGTCTATACTATTTATAATAGGTGTACTGTTCGGGTATTTTATTGTAATGCCACTCACTATAAACTTCCTGTATAACTATGAATTGAGCTCTCAGATAAATAACCAGATAGTCTTTTCATCATATTTCAGAACATTTACCTCTGTTGTTCTGGCTGGAGGTGTTGTATTTGAACTTCCTGTGTTTATTATTCTGCTAAGTAAGATGGGGATATTGTCTCGCAAGAAACTAAAACGATTCAGGAAGGTATCATTTATTATATTCCTTACAATAAGTGCTATAATTACGCCACCAGATCTTTTTAGTCAGATACTAGTTGCACTGCCACTCACACTACTGTATGAGATAAGTATATTGTTAATTCCTAAAGAAAGATAACTATGTATGGTAATCTCACAGGGGCTATTCTTTCGGGCGGTAAGAGTTCCCGTATGAATCAGGATAAAGGCTTGATGGAGGTAGAAGGGAAATTGATGGTTCATCATTGTTACAAATCCCTGTCTGAGATATGCAATAAGATAATTGTGAGTTCAAATAACCACGAATATTTAAGTCTGGGATACAATATTGTGACAGATATAATACCTGATTGTGGACCTATTGGTGGATTATACGCAGCATTAAAAAACTGTGATACTGAATATATGCTGATTCAGCCGGTTGATATGCCATTCTTACCAAATAGTGTATATAAAACTCTTTTATCTAAGATAGAAGAAAACCTGATGGTTGTCCCGGAATATGAGGGTAGAATAGAACCCTTGGTTATGATAATTAAGAGAGAGGCTATAGAGATTGTAAGAAGAGAGATAGATAATCACAATTATAAGATGAGAGATCTTGTATACAAATACGGAGAAGTTGTGAGTATTGATAACCTAAATATTGTTACGGGAAAGGATTTCAGAAACTTGAATAGTCCAGATGATATAAATAATCTATAATAAAAAAAGCCACATCTCTGTGGCTTGTAAGCATATCTAATTTCGTCTCTTCAATATCCAGCAATTACGCTTATCTTTTTGTTGTCTGTAAAACTCTACCGCATCAAGTGCTTCGTTTTTTAAAGGGTACGATGCAATAGAAACTTTGTATTTACCATCTTCGTTTTCAATGATTTCAGGTTCATAGCCCTGATCAGATAAGCCCTTAATAAACTTCTCTGCATTACTGTACTTTGTGAAACTTCCGGTAATAATATAATATGTGTAAGACTCTTCTGGTATACCGCTAATACTATCGTTAACTGGCTCATTAGTAATAACCATTTCAATTGAATCTATTGCAGTTTTTGAGCTTAAAAAATCTGTGCCAAAATCTGCTGTGCTCAAACCAAGATGTACGAATAGAATATACCACAATAATCCAAGAACAACTACAATCATAGCAATCCATGCAGCTATTATACCTGCTTTGCTACCAGAACTCTTAGCTTTTTCCTTTTGAGCTTTAACAGGTCTGGCTTTTTTTACACTTTTTTGCGGAACAGGTTTCTTCCCAGCAGGTCTTTTAACCTCTGGTCGCTTAGCTTCAGGTCTTTTGCTTGTTGTGCTTTTTGGTGGAGTAGTCTTATACGTTGGTACCGATTGAGTTTTATTAACAACCGACTTGTCAGAACCAGGTAATGATACCTCTCTCAATCCAAACGAATCCTTTAATAAGCTCTCCTTTGAGTCTTGTGCTAAAGCTAAAATCTTACCCTTTGAATATTGTAAGGTTCCTAAGCCCTCAATAACAGATGTTCCTTTCGTATTCAGATCATTTTTAATCTTTTTTACAAAGCTATCAATAAGTGAATTGGCTGCAATCTCTGTTATTGAGTTCTCTTTTTGTATAATTTTGCTAAGCTCAGTTTTGTCGCCACTCTCTAATGAGATATACTTTATCTCTTTTGATGGTGGTGTAATACTGCTATCTGCTTTATTAAGAAGAGCACCCTGAGGTTTACCAAAAAAAGTTCCAAGACCGGGTACAACAATCCTGTTGGAATTTTTAAGTGTTTGTATTATAAAATGTTCTACTTTCAATTTCTCCTAGTTTATTTGGTCTTAAAATTATAAAAAATAATTGTTCCACGAAACCACTACACCATATATATTAATCAATTAGTGTACTATATCTAATCTGTATCTGTAAGTGATCTGGTAATATTAAATACCACACGCAGAAATATTAACTGAATAACAGGTAGTATTACAACCATTAAAAACTTGAAAAATACATTGTTAAGGATGCCTGATAATATTAATAAATTCAATACAGCAATGATACTTACATCAGCTGTAAGTATCCTGTTCATGTTCTTTTTATTTATAATATCGTCTGGCAGACTAAGAAATTCTTGAAGGGTCTTACTATTTGCAATTATCTTCATGGTACAGTACATAAATATTGTATTTGATACTATGCCAATCATTATAAGTGGTACAAAGTTTTTTATAAAATTAAAGGAGTAAAACCCTCCAAAACCTATACATAGTGCCATAATTATTACAAAACCTGTTCTGGTACCCACTAAACTATTGGCCCAGTTATATGATAAAGTGTCTTTTATATCTGTGTTATCGTTCATTATCAGGTTCTGTTTTCTTACTTAAATATTATTATAAACTGGTATTTAACCATATTTCATGCTATTTTTGCCTTAAATTTACTGCTTTAATTTGTAATGAGAGAATTCTATAACAAACATAAAAAGGCTTTATACGGAACCATAATTGTTCATATGGTTGTTGTTGTACTAATGCTTTCGTTCAAAATAAAGAGTAATTATGATGAATTTTACTCTGAAGTGCAGATTGAATTCCAGACAATGGAGTTTGAGGAGATTGTGAGAGAGGAGAGTAAAGACAAGCTTAAAGAATTGCTTAAGGAGACTGAGCTTACTCCTGAAGAGAAGATAATGCAGGATATTAGAGAGCGAAGCAATAAAGCTGTTAATGAGGCATTAGAAGATTTGGAGCAAGAACTATCTGATGATAAACAGATGGCAGATGATGATTTGTATCAGGAGGCAAAGGATTTGCAGGATCGTCTGGATGAAACAAACAAACGATTTAAGGAGAATCGTGAGTTTGGGGCAGAGGATACAGATGTAAAGAATATAAAAAAGGATAAAAAGCCTGTTAACAGAGCCAAAGGGACAACAAACATATCATATAAATTACCGGGTGGACGACAGATGATTAAAAAATCGGTACCTGTTTATATGTGCGAAGGAGGCGGAAAAGTTGTTGTTAAAATAGAGGTGAACAATGCCGGATATGTTACATATGCAACAATAGATCAAAATAACTCCGTTAATGATCCTTGCCTGCACCCTACAGCTGTAAGAGCAGCAAAAACAACCCGTTTTAATGCTGAAGCCTCAGCACCAAAGATAGTAAAGGGGACTATTACCTATATATTTGTTTCACAATAAGGTGATGGATATTAACAAAAAAAGTGATATTCAACATTGTAAATATTACTTTTCTTTACAATATTTGTAGCTATCAGATTAGTTATGAGACAAGAGTATAAAATATCATTATCGTTATATAGCCATTCATATAAGGGATTATATGAGTGCTGGATCTGTTGATAATACATCACTTATCGTTTAAAGTGTAATTCTACACATTACAAAATCATTTAGAAAAGCCTCTTGATTTATAAAGAGGACGTAACAAAATACTATTATCGATATGGAAGCGTTGATATTTGATATCAAACGATTTGCTATACACGATGGTCCGGGAGTGCGGACAACAGTGTTTATGAAAGGGTGCCCTTTGTCGTGTTTGTGGTGCCATAATCCGGAGAGTCAGAATAGCGATATTGAGGTTTATGAATCAAATAAGCCTTTAGGAAATCAGTCGTTTATAAAGAAACAGCAGATTGGTAATCTCGTTACACTTGATAAGCTGATAGCTGATATTGAACGAGACAGAATATATTACGAGGAATCTGGCGGTGGAATAACTTTTTCGGGTGGAGAACCTTTACAACAGATTGATTTTATTGAGCAAGCACTTAAGAGATGTAAAGAGATTGATCTTCATACTACGGTAGATACATCAGGACATATCCCGTTCTCATTCTTTGAGAGAGTTTTGCCTTATACAGATCTTTTTCTGTTTGATATAAAACACATGAACAGTACCAGTCATAAAGAATACACAGGTGTAGATAATAATCTTATACTTGATAATATTAGAAGATTGGCAGAACAGGATTGTGAGATATGGATAAGGATACCATCAGTGCCAGACTGTAATGCAACAGAACAAAATCTTGAGGCATTATGTAATTTTATATCAGATATACAAACAAAAGCAATAACAAGAATATACCTGTTACCATATCATAAATTATCGTCGCATAAGTATGATAATCTTAATATGACAGAAAAGCTTGCGCATATATCTGAGCCTACTACAGAACAAATGGAAGAGTGGCAAAAGATATTCAGACCCTTGAATATTAAAACGTACATTAAAGGTTAACCAAAAACTGAAATCATGAACGAAAGAATAAAAGAGTTAAGAGAAGCATCATTGAATGCACAAGAACATATATCTACAGAGAGAGCAGAATTGATAACTGAATTTTACAGAAGTAGCAGAGCATTTGAGGTATCGGTACCTGTACGCAGGGCTCTTTCATTTAAATATCTGCTTGAGAAAAAGCATATATGTATAAATTCAGGTGAGTTGATAGTAGGAGAGCGTGGTCCTGTACCAAAAGCAACTCCAACATATCCTGAGGTTAGTCTGCACTCAATAAAGGATCTTGAGATTTTAAATTCTAGAAAAAAAGTATCTTTTAAGGTAGATGACGAGTCGTTTAGAACCTACAAAGACGATATAATACCGTACTGGCATGGCAAAAGTAACAGAGATAAAATAATGGATGCTCTTCCACAGGAGTGGAAAGATGCTTATGATGCTGGAGTATTTACTGAGTTTCAGGAACAACGTGCTCCGGGACATACTGTTGCTGGGTCAAAGATATTTAACAAAGGTTTATCTGATCTTATAACAGATATTGATAACCAGATTAAAGACCTTGATTTTATTAACGATATGCGTGCATATGATAAACGCGAAGAGCTAAAGGCTATGCGTATATCGGCAGAGGCAATGATAATGTATGCAAACAGACATGCCGATGAACTGTTTAAACTAGCGGCATTTGAAGAGGATAATATCAGAAAAGATGAACTTGTAAATATGGCATCTGTATGTCGTAATGTGCCTGAAAAAAGACCGGAGTCATTCCATGAGGCACTGCAACACTACTGGTTTTTTCATCTTGGAGTTGTAACAGAACTTAATCCTTGGGATTCATTTAATCCGGGCAGATTAGATCAGAATCTTTACAGATACTACAGACACGATATAGACAACGGAATTATTACAAAAGATGAGGCAAAAGAGCTGCTTATGTCTTTTTGGGTAAAATTCAATAATCATCCTGCACCACCAAAAATGGGGGTTACTGCATTAGAGAGTAATACATATACTGATTTTGCACTAATAAATGTTGGAGGAGTAAAACCAGATGGTTCAGATGCCTCAAATGAACTTACATATCTAATTCTTGATGTAATAGAGGAGATGCGTCTGTTACAACCAAGTTCAATGGTGCAGGTTAGTAAAAAGAGTCCTGACAGATTAATAAAGAGAGCACTTAAGATTGTAAAAACAGGATTTGGTCAACCATCAATGTTTAATATCGATGCTATTATTCAACAGATGATACGTCAGGGAAAAGATGTAATTGATGCACGTAATGGTGGTGCTAGTGGTTGTGTTGAAACAGGAGCTTTTGGTACTGAGGCATATTGGCTCACAGGATATTTTAATCTTGTAAAAGTACTTGAGATAACCCTGAACAATGGATTCGATAAAAGAACAGACAAACAGATAGGTCTTAAAACAGGTACACTTGACAGCTTTATAGGTTTTGATGACTTTATGAATGCCTTTAATAGTCAGATAGATCATTTTGTACGTATTAAGCTTGCTGGTAATAATATTATTGAACGTATTATCTCAGAAAATATTCCAGCACCATTCCTGTCGTTAATAGTTGATGATTGTATTAAAAACGGATCTGACTACAACAGAGGCGGAGCAAGATATAATACAAGTTATGTTCAGGGTGTTGGACTTGGAAGTGTTACAGATAACCTTACAGCTATTAAGCATGTTGTTTTCGATAACAAAACGATAAGTCTTACAGAGCTTAAAGCGGCTATAGATAATAATTTTGAAGGATATGAGGAGTTGAGGGGAAAACTAATATACGATACTCCAAAATATGGTAATGACGATGATTATGCTGACAAACAGGCTACAGATGTGTTTGAGATGTTCTTTAATGCTGTTGATAATAAACCAACAGCGCGCGGAGGACGATTCAGAATAAATCTGCTACCAACAACATGTCACGTATACTTTGGATCGGTGATAGGAGCAATGCCAGATGGAAGATTGGCTGGAGAACCACTTTCAGAGGGGATATCGCCGGTACAGGGTGCTGATAAATATGGACCTACAGGAGTGTTAAATTCAGCAGCAAAACTTGACCATGTACGTACAGGTGGTACACTGCTTAATCAGAAATTCAGCCCATCATTTTTTAACGACGCTGATGTGTACAACAAACTTACAGCTGTAGTAAGATCATACTTCAGAATGGACGGACACCATATACAATTTAATGTTGTAGATGCTGATACTTTGAGGGATGCTCAGAATAATCCGGAGAAGTATAAAAACCTTATTGTTAGAGTAGCCGGATACAGTGACTACTTTAATGATCTGGGTGAGGATTTGCAGAACGAGATAATTAACAGAACAGCGCACGATATGTGCTAACACAATACCTTGTAAGATGAAACTAGTATGATCAAACTTCTCAAATATTTTGAACCGGGTTATACGAGTTTCATCTGACCATTGAAAAGAAAAAAAGCAGATGAAGAATATATCTAACATAATGATAATGCTCCTGTTAACAATTCTTGTTGCAGGGTGTAATAAAAAACAGATAACTACCCTTGAATTTATACAGAAGGCAGAGGGAGTAACTTTTAAGCAAGTGTCTGGCGACACAATGTTTAATGCCGTATATATGCTCAGATTTAAACAACCTGTTGACCATACAGATCCATCAAAAGGTTATTTTGAGCAGAAGGTGCACTGGTCGCATATAAACTTTGACAGACCTGTGGTAATGGTAACAGAGGGGTACTCAATGTGGGGAACACACCCATGCGAACTTACACAAATGCTTAATACAAATCAGATAATTGTTGAACACAGATATTTTGGTGAGTCGGTACCAGATTCGTTAGATTATAAATATCTTACAATACAGCAGGCAGCAGCTGACCATCATAGAATTATAGAGTTTTTTAAGCAGATATATAAAGGTAGTTGGCTTACTACCGGAATAAGCAAAGGAGGTCAGACTACGTTGTATCACAGACGTCAGTATCCTGATGATGTTAATGTGTCGGTTCCGTATGTTGCACCAATAATATTTGAACAGGAAGATCCTCGTATATATACATTTCTTGATACAGTAGGTACCGAAGAGTGCCGAAAAAAAATAGAGTATTTTCAGGAAGAGACATTTAAACGCAGAGATGAGATTGTACCATTGCTAAATAAGTTTGCAAAAGATAAAGGAATTTCATTCTCATTGGGAACCGATGTTATTTTTGAGTATGTTACATTGGAGTATAGTTTCGCATTCTGGCAATGGGGACGTGGTAATTGTGAAGATATACCGGATACTTCGTCAATATCTGCAGAGGATATGCTTAAGCATCTGCTTAATATTGTACCTATATCATCATACACAGATAAAGGCATAGAGAGTTCTAAATCGTTCTATTATCAGGCATATACACAGTTGGGTTATTATGGATATAAACTCGATAAATTTGGTAAATATCTTAAAGCAGTAGATTATCCTACGAATTCTATATTCGGACCAGATGTAGATATGACATTTGATCCTACACAAATGCGTGATATAAATAACTGGCTGCAAACAGAGGCTAAGAATATAATCTATATATATGGTGCTGCTGATACCTGGAGTGCATGTGCGCCTGATGTATCAATGAATAAAAACTGTCTGTTTATGATGTTAAAAGATGGTAGCCATGGTACACGTATAAGAAATTTCTCTGATAATGATAAGAAGCTTATTACAGAGAAGCTAAAGAGATGGGGAATGTAATAGAAAGTAATGGTGGATGCTTAAATTTGTTGCATCTGCATTATTGTAATAATTAGGTTTCTTATACAATTTAATAATAATGTTTTGCTATTTACATTTTATGTTTGGTATCTCATACTATACTATATATGTTTGTTGCAGACAATAATAAATTACAAATACTATGTGGATAATTCTCGGACTTATGACACTTGGAATGGTGATTGGAGCGTCTTTAAGGCATAAGAAAAAGATTATAAAACAAGTTAATAAACTTGTTACTATTTCGGTTTATCTGTTACTGTTCTTACTTGGTATATCGGTAGGACTTAACGATGAGTTGGTGTCAAATCTGGATACCCTTGGAGTACATGCACTTATAATAACATTAATGGCTGTTTTAGGAAGTGTGTTGTTGGCAATGTTGATTTATCACTTATATTTTAAAAACAGTAATCATGAAGGGTAGTTTAATAATATTGGCATTCTTTGTTCTAGGAATAGTCTTGGGATATACCAGATATATACCAGAATTCTTTATAAATAATGATATAAGCATGTATGCCTTGTATATGCTTATGTTTTTGGTGGGTATTAGCGTAGGTTCAGATACCGGAGCTTTATCAGTAATTAAGAAAATTAAATACAAAATACTTCTTGTTCCTGCAATTGTAATTGTAGGTTCATTAGGAGCAATGTTTATAGTATGGCTTTTTCTTGATAATTACACACTATCTGAATTATTAGGAGTAGCTTCAGGATTTGGCTATTATAGCTTGTCCAGCGTAATATTAAAAGATATATCAGGCGATGAGGTTGCTACACTGGCACTACTATCAAATATATTCAGAGAGGTTATTACTCTTTTGTTGGCACCTTTATTGGCAATGTTTTTTGGTAAACTGGCACCTGTGGCTAGTGGAGGAGCAACATCAATGGACTCCACTTTACCTATAATTGTTACGGCTTCCGGAAAAGAGTACGCAATGATATCAGTATTTTCAGGTATAGTACTCACAATACTTGTTCCGTTTTTAGTACCATTTGTTTATAGTATATTTTCGTAGATAGATAAATATATAAAGAGAGTCCTGATGCATATATTTTGTATCAGGACTCTCTTTTATAGGTTATAATAAAACTCTCATGGTTTGTTTTGATCTATAAAAAAAACCAGACAATGCATGGTTTCTTATAACTATATCTGACTAAAATTAATCTTCAGTTTCAATTATTTCAACAACCTCTTCTTCTATCTCAGAAATACTCTCTTGTTGTTTTTTACTTAATTCAGCCGACAGGTAATTGATAAGTTTAGTTCCTTTATATGGAGCATTCTTTATAAAATCAGATACCTTATCAAAATTGATATTACCATTAATCATTATTTTCTCTTTGTAAGCAAGAATAGATGTTGTAATCTCCTCTTTTGATTCTGAAAGAGCTGTCATTTTTATCCACCCCTTTTTTCTTTTTTTCTCGCCTACAACATAAGCCCACTCACCTTTCTTTTCTGTAATTGTTACAAAATCGAATACCTTAAGTTCTTTGCTTGTTTTGTTAATGACATCAGGACGAGAGTAAATGTTAGAGTTGTCAACAATACATGCTGGAGATGATTTTATAACAAGACCGTATGCACTAGCCCACCCATTTGTACCGTCAGAAAGTTCAACACTGTAGTACTTTCTGTTCTTATCTGTTGAGTCTATTTTCTCTGTACCAAGATATGTAACAGTTTCACCATAACTTATTCCTGTAATATATTTAGCTTTTTTATTAGCCTCAACTCTTACCGGAATTTTGTCATAAACAGCAACTGCATCAGATTTTTCAGCAGTAGGTTTTGTCTCTTTTACTTCGTTATTGTTTCCGCACGAAACAAGTAAAGTTGCAGCGATTACTGCAATTAGAATCTTTACGTTTTTCATAAATCTAATATTAGTTTAAAACTGTCGCGAATATATACAATATGCATTAATTCTGAAAACAATATAACTGATATGTCATTTTGTTATATGGTTCTTTATATAGATAAATATTGATATATCTTTGCAAAATTATTTTCTCTTATATTTAGAGATTAAGTAACAATAATTAGTTAATTATGAGTATAGATAAGGAATTGCAAGCAAGAAGCGAATGTAAATGCGAACTGTGTGCAACGGAAGATAACCTGAAGGTATATGAGGTTGCTCCGGCAAGAGGTAATGGAACTGATGATAATATACTAATATGTGAAACATGTTATGATCAGATCGAGAATCCTGATAATGCGGATGCTAATCACTGGAGATGCCTGAATGATAGTATGTGGAGTACTATTCCGGCAGTTCAGGTTATGGTATGGAGAATGCTAAATAGATTAAGAGGAGAGGGTTGGCCCGCTGATTTGCTTGATATGTTATATCTGGAAGAAGATGTTCTTGAGTGGGCAAAAGCAACAGGCGAAGGAGCAGATGATGATAGTCCGAAACATAAGGATTGTAATGGTGTAGAACTTCAGGCAGGAGATACTGTTGTACTTACAAAAGATCTGAATGTTAAAGGAGGTGGTTTTACAGCAAAGAGAGGAACTGCTGTAAGAGGAATTTCGCTTGTACATGATAATGCTGAACAGATAGAAGGTAAAGTAAGTGGACAGCAGATAGTAATACTTACAAAATTTGTTAAAAAGTCTAGCTAGTAATTTTAATAGATATACAACAGAAACAGCCAGATTATTCGAATCTGGCTGTTTCTGTTTGATGCAGTTAACAATTTGCAGGAATATTTCTCGTATAAATGTGTCAAAAATAGTGTATCAAAAGAAGTGATATTTACGTAAACGAGTTTGTTGTTGTAATGGATTTTATTTAGTGGTATTATTTTTGTAACGGTACGATAGCTTTAATATTAAATATTTAATTATGAAGGACAAGTTATTTTGGTTAATAGCGGTGCTAATAACAATATCTTTTGCTGCTACAGCACAAGAGGTTGATACAGAAACACCATCGGAAGTTAAAACTCGTAAATGGTTTGCTGGTGCCGGAACTGGTTTTACAATGTATGGTGCAAATACACCGGATTATAAGTTTATAAGAGGTAATATAGGTTGGCATGATCATGTCTATAATAATGATATTGCTTCGTTTGCATTTAGCTGGCATGCAGATCTTAATTTAGAGATGCAGTCGGCAAACTCTAAGTTTGGTTACTCTTTAGGTGTACGGTACACAACCTATATTGGTTATTTAGGTGCTTCTAAATATGATAACGATGACGATGATGATTTCTTTTATGTGAGACTGAAAGAGAGTGGAACACAAACGGATTATCTTAGAGTTAAATCTGTAAATCAGATAAACAGTTATATTGGAGTTCCTGTAGAGTTTAGGTATCTGCCATTTAGACCAATGCTATTCAGACCTTATATGAAACTTGGTGCCGATTTTAATTTTAAAATTAACGATTCGTCTAACGTTAAGTTTAAAGATGATGCTATGGATAAGTATGAAGGAGATGTAGCAAAACTGTTTGATGAGGCAGATGATTTTTACTCAACCATGTATTTTGGACTTGGAGTAAAGGTTGGAAGAGTTGGTAAAGTTAATTTTAATATTGATGCACGAGTTCCTGCATTTGTTATTACAGGTAATAATGCAGGTATTGTTGAACCAATTGCTGGTGCAGGATTTAATTTTTCAGTTCAGGTGCCATTATAATTTGACTGTTTGAGCAGCTGAAATTTATATTATAAGTGGGCGTAATTAACACATTATCGCATAAGAAGAGAGATAGGTAAACATGTGAGTATCGCATGATAAATCAAAAAAAAATATAAACAGATGAGAAAGTTAGCAATAGTATCAATTATATTATCGGTGTTTATGCTTGTTGCATGCGAAAAGAGTACCGATCTGGATGATTCTATATTTATACCGGATGAGGATAATCCTGAGCTTCCTGAATATTCAGAGTGGGGATATAATACATTTGGGGCTTTTTATGACAGAGAAGCTTTTGTATCGAATGATTTTGTTGTTCCGCTAAAGATTGTTACTGAGAGCGGAAATACATCGTTTATTTTTCAGGGAGATCTTGATCATGACCGTATGTCAATAGAGCTTATTATGCCGGGATTTTCGCCAGCTACATATGCCGATTTACAAACTATTAGCGGGAATACGTACGACTTAAAAGCTTCAGGATGGAATGTAAAGGTAGTTATTGATGGAGATAATAAAACAGCTGAAATACTTGAAGGTAATATTGTATTTAAACGAGTTCAGAAACTTAATGTTGATGAGAAAGAGAAACAGAGTATTATTTCAGGAACGTTTGAATTTAAGTTAAAGGTGAATAGTGTTCCGGTAAATGTTACTGACGGAAGGTTTGATGCAGGAGTAGGAAAGGATAACTTTTTTAAGTTATAATCAAGATAAGTTGTAATATATTTTCTGAACCTGATTGAAGAACAATACTTCAATCAGGTTTTTTGTTTGGTTCTCTATATATACATTTCATCCATTTTATTCTTAAGTCTGTCGGTATCTTATTAATTAACAGGTGATAATTTGCGTTGTTTGCACTGATAATTAAATAAAAACGAATAAAAGGAGAGATGAAAAAGATTCTTATTCTAACAAGTTTGGCATTAATGAGTGTTTTGTTTACTAATACAGCAAATGCACAAGAGAACAGTAATAATATTAATAAGATAGGTGTGTCTACATCGTCAATTCTTAATACTGCTGTTGATTACCGTATTGGAGGTAAAAGCTTTTATGGGTTGGCTCAAATAGGTTTTAACTATAAAGAGATGGATGCTCCGGTAATATCTCTTGGAGCAGGATATTCAGCAATAGTGTCTGATAAGTTGTCAATAAATAGCGAACTTGCTTTTATTGGGTATTTTTATGATAATCTGAACGAGGATATGATTGACAAAGGTTTCAAAACGAATTTGCTCTTAGAGTTTCCTCTTACCTCAAAACTACTGTTAATGACAGGTCCTAATTTAAGTATAATTGAAGAAAATAGTGGTAATTCATCAGATACAAAGAGCCTGCTAAATCCATTGACAACATTTAACTTTGGGGATACTGATGTTAATATGTTTGTAGGCTTTAGTCTTGGTATATCATATCAATTTTAAGATATATGTCTATCTGTAAGAGATTATAAGACTGTGTACTGTTTGTCTTATTGAAATTAGAATTGCGTTTACAATATTTTAGATTTTTACGTAGGTAAAAAAACTGATAGTTTTCTTACAAAGATTAAATACTATATGGTTTTGTCATTTAATGAGTTTAGTTATACTTTTTATGATTAAATTTATTAGGCAGAACCATTTTGCTGATTATTACTATTTTGACAAAAAAATCTGATAAACAGGATGTAAATGAAGAGATCAACACTTATTAAAGAGATCAATTTTTTTGTGTTTGTATTTGTGTATACACTGATAAACCTGTTGATTATAAGTGTTATTAGAGAGTTGCCACTATCATATTATTATACATCAGCATTACGCGATTTTACAGTTATATTAACAGTCTTCTATCCTACACTAAGAGTAATACTTGAACTTATTAAGTATTTTAACAGGTATACAATATTCAGACATATATTTATTCTAAGAATATTGCGTGATATTGTGATTGCTATAGTAATGGGGTTGTTTCTTCTTATTCTGGTAGGAATAATAAAAGTGCTGATATTCAGTTCTGATAATTGGGATATAAATATACAGAAGTTAACTGCTGCTTTTCTGATAAATGTTATTTGTGTAATATCAATTGAATACTATTTCTATTTTGTCAGGTATAAAAGTATTCAGATTCAGAAACAGAAAGAGCAATATGCAATATTAATGTATCAACAGAAGATACTTAAGGAACAGATTAATCCTCACTTTTTATTTAATACACTTAATGTTTTGTCTTCGTTAATATATATTAATCAGGATAAAGCAAACAGGTTTACAAAAGAGCTGTCAAAATTGTACAGATATATTTTAACTAATAGTAACAGAGATAAAGTAGAGCTGAGTAAGGAGATTGCCTTTTTAGAATCATACCTATATATTATAGATCTAAGGTTTACGGATAACCTGATTATTAATGTTATTAATACAGATAGATACAATAATGGATATGTTGTACCATTTACCTTGCAGCTATTACTTGAAAATGCAATAAAACATAACTCTTTTAGCAACGAAAACCCACTTAATATCTCAGTAATAATTTATGATACCTATATTGAGGTAAAGAACGATATAAGAGCAAAACGGGATTATTCTGATAGCGGAAATGTAGGGCAGAGGTATATTAACACATTGTATAAACAGTTTGGTTTAGATGTTGTAATAGATGATAGTACAGATGAATATATTGTAAAAATACCTGTGATAAGATAATTAATATAAGAGCTATGAATGTTATTGTGATAGAAGATGAGTTATTTGCCTATAAGGAACTGGAGCGAATGTTGAAAATACTTTATCCGTCAGTAAATATTGCAGTTCATTTTAGTTCAGTTAAGAGTGCGGTTGAGAATCTTCATTCATACGAAGCGGATATAATATTTATGGATATATCTCTGCCTGATGGATCCTGTTTTGATATACTGAATGCTATTGATATTACGGCACACATAGTATTTACAACAGCCTATGATCAGTATGCGATAAGGGCATTTAAATATAATAGTATTGGTTATCTGCTTAAGCCTATAGTGCCTGAGGAACTTAAAAATGTAATAGATAAACATCAGACAATAGAGAAACAGCAGAAATCTGTTAACTACAATATGTTAGCTAAGGCTTTATCTGACCATAACGATAAAAAACGCAGATTTCTGGTTAAAGTGGGCGATAAATATCTGAATATAAATGTTGATAATATTGCTTATTTCTATAGCGAGGATAAAGTGTCTTTTATACGTACATTTGATGGTACAGATTATATTACAGACTATAGTCTTAATGATATTGAGTATAGAGTTGATAATGATTTTTTTAGAGTTAGCAGAAATATGCTATGTTCAATAGAATCAGTAAAATATACGAGTAAATATTTTAATTCCCGTTTAAAGCTTACATTATACCCCGAATTTGATAAAGAGGTAATAATAAGCAGAGTAAAAGCAAGCGAATTTCTGTTATGGCTTGATAGCTGATTAAACGTTTAAAGTTTCTGTTTGATATTGTGTAGTAACTATTTATTGTTATATTTGAATAGCATGAAATAATTTACAAGAGATATAGTGGCATACAGTTTGTTTTAATTCCACTGTAATGAATTTTTAACCACACATGAAACAGAAAATAATACTTTTAGTGCTTATACTGCTATTTGCTTTGGCACTATTTACATTTTGTAACGGATATTGTCAGTTTACAATATTTATGTCTGTACTTATAACATTGTCAGTACACATAATTCCGAGTACTGTAGTACTATATTACATTTTGCGAGAGAGAACAATAAACTAATCCTGATTTCTAATGAATCTGAGACCGTTAATATCTAATATTATATTGGTTGCAATTTTACAACTAACCTTTTTTACAGATCTGAAAGCAGAAGAAAATGCGTACAGAACAAATGAATTGGGATTTGTTGTAAGGCATTATAATGCTGTAGCACTTACATACTCCTTTGGTAATTATAAGTCTCCCTGGTATCTTAATTTCGGACAGTCCAGAGATTATGACGGAACAACTTTAAGAGAGAGTAATGTAAATGAGAAATTTGAGTACGGACTAGGGTTTGTTTTTGGAAGAGAGTTCAGGGTTCCTGTATCTAAATGGATAGGATTAAGATATGGCGCAGGGATTGGTACCGATTATTTTAAGTATGATGAGATGTCAAATACCAACAACTACTATAAATATGTTGCAAATGGTGTTCATGATTATAATAGTTACTCAGTTGTTCCTGCATTTAAAGCTGTATTAGGGTTAGATATCTTCTTAGGAAATTATGTTGTTTTGGGTGTTTCAGCATTACCATTTATCAGATACAGGGTAGATGTTAATGAGTATATTTATGCTACCGGAACACAAAGACAGTTTGACTCCAATTTTGAATATGGACTTAATGCATCATCTGCATCATTATCATTAAAAGTAAATATTAGTACTTTTCTGGGTAAGAGAAATTATCGTACTGCACTTCTTGGCAATTAATTGTTAATTCTGAAAATAGTTTTATTCAGGTACGTTTATTTACTCTATATTCGTATCTGCTCAAATACTATTAAGATGAAGTTTGTAGATTTAAACAAAAAGAGTTGGCAATGGATTGTATTACTGGCTCTTGCATTTATATGGGGATCATCGTTTATTCTTATGAAAAAAGGATTGCGATCATTTGATTATATGCAGGTAGCAGCATTAAGGGTATTCTTCTCTTTTATAATACTTAGTCCTGTTTTTCTAAAAAACATACGGAAAGTAAACAGAAAGAATGTTGTTCATCTAATTATATCAGGTTATGCCGGAGTCTTTTTTCCTGCATTTTTGTTTACAAAAGCACAGACAAATATAAGTAGTTCATTGGCGGGTATGATAAATAGCCTTGCTCCATTTTTTGCTCTTATTATAGGTATACTTTTATATCGTAACAAACCAAAGGTTGTTCAGTATATAGGTATTGGCTTAGGACTTGTTGGTGCTGTTGGGCTATTAAGTAACGGAAATATTCTTGAATCAATAAACAATATAAACGGATATGCTCTTTACGTTGTTGTTGCTACGTTAGGTTATGGGATAAATGCAAATGAGGTAAAGTTTAAACTTAAAGGATTAACAGGCGTTGAGGTAACGTCATTGTCATTTATGATGATTGGTATACCAGCCGGAATATATCTGCTTATGTCAGACTACTCTGCAGTAGTAGCAACTCCGGACTGGCCAATAAACCTGATGTTTATATTTATTCTTGCACTATTTGGTTCTGTAATATCACTGTTCTTTTTTAATGAATTAATACAGAAAACATCTGCACTTTTTGCAACATCTGTAACATACATAATTCCGTTTTTTGCCATACTTTGGGGTGTATTTGATGGTGAAACAATAACTGTTATTCAGATATTAAGTATCTCTCTTGCATTAGTTGGTGTATGGCTTGTTAATAAACGTAAGAAGCAACAGTTAAAAGGGGAATAATCTGTTTATTAAGTTGCAAAAGCTATATTATTTCTCCATTTTAGGAGCCTGAATTCAACTTTATTATACTGCTATGATATTAGATTCTATTGACTGGACAATAATTGTCGCATTTTTTATATTTTCATTAGTTATAGGCCTTTTGGCATCAAGGAAAGCCGGGAAAAGTTATAGTGAATTCTTTCTTTCGGGCAGGAATATGCCTTGGTGGCTGTTGGGTGTATCTATGGTTGCAACAACCTTCTCTTGCGATACACCAAATCTGGTATCGGATATTGTACGCCAGAACGGGGTGTCCGGAAACTGGGTATGGTGGGCTTTTCTTTTAACAGGAATGCTTACAGTTTTTATATATGCAAAACTATGGCGCAGATCAGGAGTATTAACAGATCTTGAGTTCTATGAAATACGATATAGTGGTAAAATGGCAGCAGTATTAAGAGGATTCAGAGCTCTGTATCTTGGCGTATTTTTTAATGTACTTGTTATAGCATCTGTAAGTTTAGCTCTGATTAAAATCGGTGCTGTTATGCTTAACTGGAGTGCAATGGAAACTCTAAGTATAGCATCAATAATACTTCTGATATATTCGGTAATGGGAGGATTAAGAGGGATTCTTCTTACTGACTTTTTTCAGTTTATAATATCAATGATTGGTGCAGTAGGTGCAGCAGTAATACTTATTAACCGACCTGAAATTGGAGGATTAACAGATCTTGTATCGAACCCGGCGGTTACATCAAAAATAAGTATGTTACCTGATTTTAGCGATAATAATGCTTTATGGACACTGCTTATATTACCACTTGCAGTGCAGTGGTGGAGTGTATGGTATCCGGGGTCAGAACCCGGAGGTGGTGGTTATATAGCTCAGCGAATGTTATCAGCAAAGAACGAAGGTGGAGCTGTTAAGGCAACACTATTCTTTAATATTGCACATTATGCATTACGCCCATGGCCATGGATTCTTGTGGCTTTAGCATCATTAATTGTTTTCCCGGATCTTATGTCGTTACAACAAGCATTCCCGAATGTAGATCCTGATTTGGTTAAACATGATCTTGCCTATCCGGCAATGATGAGTCTGTTGCCTCATGGTTTCTTAGGGCTTGTTGTTGCTTCACTTATAGCAGCGTTTATGTCAACTGTATCAACACAGCTGAATTGGGGTGCGTCATATGTAGTTCACGATTTCTACAGACGATTTATGAATCCGGAGGCTTCTGATAAAAAACTAGTAATGACAGGACGTATTGTAACTATTATTCTCATGATACTTGCAGGAGGTCTTGCTCTGTTACTTCAGAATGCGCTTGGAGCATTTAATATACTACTACAAGTTGGAGCAGGTACCGGACTGATATTTATATTACGTTGGTTCTGGTGGAGAATAAATGCATATAGCGAACTAACAGCAATGATAGTATCATTTGTTGTAGCACTGTTTTTCCAGTTTATCTATCCATTAACCGGATTACCAGAGTTGACTGATGGAGTGAAACTTGTATCAGGAGTTGGCTTTACAACAGTGTGTTGGCTTATTGTTACATTTACTACTAAACCAGAGGATACAGAAAAACTGCGTAGCTTTACAAAACTTGTTCAGCCGGGAGGTCCGGGATGGAAAAAAATTGATAATGAACTTACGGCAGAAGGAGAGAAGAGAGCTGAGAAAGCAAAGGGATGGGATGTTCCGTCAGGTATACTGTGCATGCTTTGGGGTACTTTAATGGTATACGCTGCGTTATTTAGTTTTGGTTATTTCCTTTACGGTATGTATATAACTGCAATTTCTTTAACAGGGGTAACCATTGCATCAGCTCTTTTATTGAACAAAGCACGCAAGAAACTGGTTATTAGATAGAATTTAATTCTGTCTGATATGAAATATTTAGCAACTATATTGCTGCTGTTGTCTGTTTCAATAGCAGCATCATCGCAGGTAAATTATAAGAAATTTGGTGTTGATGTTATTAATGGTGATGAACCCAAGGGTATTAATGTAGGAGAAAGAGCTCCTCTATTTAAAGGTAAAGATCAGAATGGCAATAGTGTTGTTTTGAATGATCTCCTTAAAAAAGGAGATGTTGTAATAGTTTTTTATAGAGGTAAATGGTGCCCGGTTTGCAATAGATATCTGAGTAATCTTCAGGATTCGTTAACGTATATAAAACAGAGAGGTGCAACTGTTGTTGCAGTTACACCTGAGATTCCTGAGAGTGCACTTAAAACTACAAAAAGAACAGATGCTGAGTTTGTTATTGTTTCAGATAATGATGAATCTATAATGCGTAGCTACGATGTTCTGTTTGATGTAACAAAGGGTTATGCATCAAAGGTAGGTACGTTTACATTTACAAATATCAGAAAAAACAATGGTCAGGATGGTGCCAGACTTCCGGTTCCGGCAACCTATATAATAGGTTCTGATGGCTTGATAAAATATAAACACTTTGAGATTGATTACCGCAAAAGAGCTTCTGTAAACGAAATGATAAAAATACTTGACAGATAGCTTAATTATCTCTTCTTAAAATGTGCAGTAAATTCCGGCCCTATTAGCAGGTGAAATGCCAGTGCCGGAACATTTGCATGTCCGTTATGTATGTGAACTTTGGAGTATGCAAATGAAATCTTTGCTTCAGCAGCTAATGCAAACCACTTTGTAAGCTTTAATCGTTTCTGTAAAGATGCCTGAAAACAGATTCCACTCAAATAATATCCGGCACCAGAAGGTTCCCACTCTAAGCCTCTGATTTTATTCTCCGGATGAGTAACTACTACTCCGGCACCATATCTTATGGCATAATATTTCTTACGAACAAACCTGTTAAAGAAAACCTGATTGTATCCGTGACTGATACTAAAATACTCTACCTCTTTAGGTTTATTTCTTAAATATAACTTAAGGTGATTCATCTCTATTTCAAAGAATTTACCGTTTTTTCCTACACCTAATCTGTATGAGTAATATATCGGCGATTCAAAATCTCTGGTATCGTAGCGTGCAGTGAGCGAAATCTTATTATAGTCGTCCTGATATATATTTAAAGGCATGGGGACAGCATATGTTATACCTGGTAGGAAATCGAATTTAACCTCAAATGCTTTTGTAGATAGAGTAATTGTAATAAACAATACTAAGTGCAGAATAATCTTTTTGTACATAGAATATCTTAATATAGGCTTATATACTAAATCTAGTAAATTAAACTGATATAACAAAACGTTATTGATATACAGTATATTATATGAACGCTAATGCAGTTAGATATTTCTGTTTTAATCTATTAATCAGATAACTATGTATTTTTGGTGTTAATAAATAGTTAATTTACGTAATTGTTAATAACTTTTTTGTTAAAAGTTGTTAAACATATTATAAAATGTGATTTTTGTGCTGCGTAAGGAGAGTTCATGTTTTTTAACATGGTTTTTAAAATAACTATTTGATAACACAGATTTTGATTAATAATATATGAATACCGAATAAATTTACACATCCTTATATTAATTTAAATTTTTTAGCACAATGAATAACAAGTTTATTGGTTGGTCAATGATGATTCTGCTAACATTGATGAGTCTTAATGTGTTTTCACAAGGAGTAACATCATCAGGAATTAACGGACGCGTGATCGACGAAAACGGGAAACCATTGGAGATGGCTAATGTAGTCGCAATTCATGCTCCGACAGGTGGACAGTTTGGAGCAATGACTGACACGAAAGGTAATTTCAGATTAGTGAATTTACCAGTAGGTGGACCTTATAGAGTAGTAGTTACTTATGTGGGATACACCGATTTTAACAAAGAGAATATCTACCTTCAGTTAGGTCAGACTTTGCGTATCGACGCTAAGTTATCGCACTCATCTGTAGACATTGAGGAGGTAGTAGTTTTAGCAAAGCGGGTTGCTGATAAGAATGTGTTTGACGGAAACCGCACAGGAGCTGAAACAGTTATTAACAGCGATGAGCTTAAGAAGATTCCTTCGATCTCAGGAAACCTTAACGATTTCACAAGACTTACTCCGCAGGCCAATATTACTGGTTCTGGTGTGTCTATTGCTGGTTCAAACAACAGATACAATGCTGTGTTTGTTGACGGAACAGTAAATAATGACGTATTTGGTCTTGCTGCAAATGGTATGAATGGTGGACAGACAGGAATCTCTGCTATCAGTTTTGAATCACTTGAGCAAGTACAGGTTGTTGTTGCACCTTACGATGTTAAGATGGGTGGTTTTGCCGGTGGAGGAATCAATGCTGTTACAAAGAGTGGAACAAATGAATTTCATGGATCTGCTTATTTTAAGTTCAGAAATCAGAATCTTGCCGGAAAAACTCCTGGTATACTAGACGAAGGAGAGAAGGCTGAGAAACTTCCTGATTTTACTGCAAAAACTTATGGAGCTACTCTGGGAGGAAAGATTGTTGAGAACAAACTATTCTTCTTTATGAACTATGAAGGTCAAAGAGACGAAACTCCACAACCATTTAATTTTAACGATTACAAAGGAGATGCATCTGCTGCTGATATTGATCAACTTAGAAAAACAATACTATCTAAATATGGATATGAGACTGGTGGCTATCTGAATAATGCTAAAGAGCTGAGAGGTGAGAAATTCCTTATGCGTTTAGATTGGAACATCAACTCAAAGCACAGATTGATGGTAAGACACCAATATACAAAAGGGGAGTCATTTAGTCCGGGAACTACCGGAATGGGATCTGTTAACTTCTACAACTCAGGAATATATTTCCCATCTACTTCAAACACATCAGCTATTGAGCTTAACTCAAGATTTAATAATACATTCTCAAATAACCTTAAGATAGGTTATACAAGAGTACGTGATGACAGAGATCCTTTAGGAGCTAATTTCCCACGTGTTTCTATTAAAGATGGAGAAGGTGTTATTAATATCGGTTCAGAGGTGTACTCTTCTGGTAACCAACTTGATCAGGATATCTTAACTATTACAGATAACTTTGAGATATATAAAGGAAACCATACTATTACAGTGGGTACTCATAACGAGGTGTACTGGATTTACAATCTGTTTATGAGAAGAGCTTTTGGTTCTTATGAGTTTGATAACGTAAGTGACTTCTATGGTAATAACCCATCGTTCTATCGTATTGGTTATTCTCTTACTGATAATGTAAGAGGTGATGGATCAAATGCTGCGGCAGATTTTAATGCATTCCAATTAGGATTTTATATTCAGGATGAGTGGCAAATCTTAGATAACTTTAAGCTTACTGCAGGTATTAGATTTGATATGCCAGTATTTACTAAAGATCCAGTAGAGAGAGCAGGTTTTAATGAAACAACAATACCTGAATTAGAAAAATATTATGATCTTAAAGGTGCGAAAAGTGGATCAATGCCTAAATCACAATTGATGTTCTCTCCACGTGTTGGATTTAACTGGGATGTATTTAATAATAAAACAACTCAGCTACGCGGAGGTATTGGTATCTTTACATCAAGAG
Source organism: Bacteroidales bacterium (assembly GCA_025210735.1). Classification (GTDB taxonomy): domain Bacteria; phylum Bacteroidota; class Bacteroidia; order Bacteroidales; family UBA6680; genus UBA6680. The sequence continues at coordinate 125,252 of JAOARD010000062.1, read as the reverse complement.
TGCCATTTGTATGGCCAGCAGGCTCATACACAAACAATGGTATGGTTATTGGCGATTACAAAGATTATAGCCCAACAGGATTTAATCCGGATTGGAAGAATCAGCCAAAAGGTGGTTCTGATGCACCATCAGGAAGTCAGATTGATATATATGCAAAGGATTTTAAATTCCCTCAAATGTTAAGAGGAAATATTGCAGTTGATCAGAAACTTCCTTTCGGAATTATTGGTTCGTTAGAGTTTATCTATACAAAAACACTTAATAATGTATTGTGGAAAGATGTAAACATTAAACCAGCTTGGGGTAATGCTACAGGAACACCAGATAACAGACCTCTTTATAAGACATACAAGAATGGTATTGATAAGGAGTATGGACAGATAATGTTAGGAGATAATACTAATAAGGGTTACTCTTATAATATTACTGCACAGTTACGTAAAGATTTTGCAATGGGGCTTAATACAAGTATAGCCTATACATATGGTAAATCAGAATCTGTATTTGACGGTACAAGTTCACAGAACTCGTCGCAGTGGAATTATCTTGTATCAAGTCCGGTACCAAGAAATCAGGCTGAGTTAGGTATCTCAAGTTTCGATATGGGACATCGTATTGTAGGTATGGTATCATACTCAAAAGAGTTCTTTAATCACCTGAAAACAACAGTATCGTTATTCTATAACGGACAGTCAGGAAGACCATTCTCTTATATCTATAATGATTATAGAGGTAGCTTTACTAACGAGGCGTACAAAGGCCCACAACTTATGTATATTCCTGCTAAGCAGTCAGATATCATATTTGTTGGTACTGCAGAGGAGCAGGCGCAACAGTGGAAAGATCTTAACGAGTTTATTGAGCAGGATGATTATCTAAGCGAGCACAGAGGTGAGTATGCTGAGCGTAATGCTGCAAGATTACCATTTACTCATATTTTCGACTTCCACTTCTCACAAGATATTTTTGTAAATGTTAAAGATCGCAGACAAACACTACAGTTTACTTTTGATGTATTTAACTTAGGAAACCTATTAAACAGAGATTGGGGACGTATGTATTATGCATCAAACGGAAATGTAAGTCTTGTTAAGTTTGAGAAGTTGACTACTGACCCTGTTACAGGTGACAAGACAGTACCAACATTCTCATTTAAACGTCCTAAGAACGATGAGGCTTATTCTATAAGCGATTCAGGTCTTAACAGTTCACGCTGGCAGGCACAGATTGGTATTAAATATATTTTCTAATATATTTTTAGATAAAATTCAAGAAAGAGGATGCTTCGGTATCCTCTTTTTTTGTTTTATAAAATTATGCCAAAGCCTACGTATTGTGATGTAATAGAATCTTTATATTTGGCTTTATCTGATGAATAATGGTAGATAAAGCCAGATATAATTGTTGTTTACGTTAATTAAATTGCTTGTAAACAGGGGTTTGTTTTGGAATTTGTATTTTACGAGCTTGTTTGGGTCAGATTTTTGAATTTGACCGTTAGTTTGGTTCTGGGAAGTAACAATAAAGAAAAAGCCGCCTATTGGCAGCTTTCTCTTATGTATGTAAATACTACTATTTATTCAATATTATGTTTTTAGCTTTTTCTATTGCTATCTCAAGGTTTTCTGGTTTTTTACCTCCTGCAGTTGCAAAGAATGGCTGACCACCTCCGCCACCCTGAATTTCTTTAGCAGCTTCTCTTACTATCTGTCCGGCATTTAGTCCGTTCTCTTTTACCAGATTTTCTGATAACATTACTGTAAGGTTTGCTTTCCCTTGTAGTTCTGCACCAAGTATCAATACAAGGTTATCAACACTATCCTTTATCTGGAAAGCAATATCCCTAATAGAATCAGCTGAATCAATCTCAATCTTCTTAGCAATTATATTAAAGTTATCTATACTCTTTACTTCGCTTATAAGATCGTTTTTAATAATCTTTACCTGTTCGCGAATAAATACATCAACTTTCTTATTTAGCTGTTGGTTTTCAAATAGTACCTTTTCAACACTCTGCTTGATATTCTTAGGGTTACCTACAATAGTTGTAAGCTCTCTGAAGATATTCATTGTGTTAACTATATATTCGTCAGCTTTATCACCCGTAACAGCCTCAATTCTTCTTATTCCTGCAGCCACAGAGCTCTCAGACAGTAATCTGAAATGACCAATTTCACCAGTTGCATTTACGTGTGTACCACCACAAAGCTCAATAGAATCGTCATACTTAATAACACGTACAAGGTCACCATACTTCTCTCCAAAAAGAGCCATTGCACCCATCTCTGTTGCCTTAGTCATTGGAATAGCACGGTGCTCTTCAAGCTGAATGTTTTTTCTGATAAGTTTGTTTACCTTGTTCTCAATCTCAACCATCTGCTCATCAGTTACCTTCTCAAAGTGAGAGAAATCGAATCTCAGATAGTCAGGATGAACAAGCGAACCTTTCTGCTCAACGTGGCTCCCAAGAACATCTCTTAATACCATGTGCAACAAGTGAGTAGCAGTGTGGTTATTTGCAGTTGACTGTCTGCTGTCTTTGTTAACACTTGCTTTAAACGATTTTGTTGCATCGTTAGGCATCTTATCAGTTATGTGGATAATTACATTATGCTCCTTTTTTGTATCAAGAATCTTAATTTTTTCATCATCGTTATATATAATACCACAATCACCTACCTGACCACCTGATTCGGCATAAAATGGTGTGTAGTTGAATACAAGATGATAAAGAGTCTTTTTCTTCTGCTTTATAGTTCTGTATCTTGTTATTCTGATGTCGGTATCAAGAAAATCATAACCTATAAATTCCTCTTTATCGTCATCTAGAATCTCAACCCAGTCATCTGTCTCTACAGTACCTGCCGATCTTGATCTCTCTTTTTGTTGCTCCATTTCCTTTTCAAATTCACGACGGTTTACAACGAGATCTTTCTCCTTAAGAATAAGTTCAGTAAGGTCTAGCGGGAAGCCATAAGTATCATATAGTTCAAATGCTATCTTACCGGGAATAGTTTTGTAATCTTTCTTCTTGGTCTCATCAATTATCTGATCAAGCAGACGTATTCCAGTAGCAAGTGTTTTAAGGAATGAAACCTCTTCCTCTTTTATAACCTTCTCAATTAACGATTGTTGTTTCTTAAGTTCAGTGAATGTATCACCCATGTTCTCAATTAGTATAGGAACTAATTGGTTTATGAATGGTTCATTAAAATTAAGGTATGTGTAACCATATCTGATTGCTCTTCTCAGAATTCTGCGTATTACATAACCTGCTTTGTTGTTAGAAGGTAACTGACCATCAGCAATTGCAAATGATACTGCACGACAGTGGTCAGAGATAACTCTCATAGCAATATCGTTCTCCTCATTTTCTCCATATTTTATACCAGAAAGCGATGCAATCTTCTGAATAAGAGGTTGGAATACTGATGTATCATAATTTGATCTGGTTTTTTCCATAACCATACACAAACGCTCAAATCCCATTCCGGTATCAACATGTTTGTGTGGCAGCTTCTCAAGATCGCCACTTGCTTTACGGTTAAACTCCATAAACACAAGGTTCCAGATTTCAATAACCTCCGGATGGTCCATGTTTACAAGTTCTTTACCTGACTGCTTGGCTTTCTCCTCTTCTGGTCTTATATCAATATGTATCTCAGAGCAAGGTCCGCATGGTCCCTGATCGCCCATCTCCCAGAAGTTATCTTTTTTATTACCATTAATAATTCTATCCTCAGAGATATATTTTTTCCATATATCAGCAGCTTCCTGATCGCGTGAAAGACCACTCTCTTCGCATCCTTCAAAAACAGTAATATATAGCGATTCTTTATCAATCTTTAGTGTTTCTGTAAGGTACTCCCATGCCCAGGCTATAGCTTCTTCTTTGAAATAATCGCCGAAAGACCAGTTACCAAGCATCTCAAACATTGTGTGATGATATGTATCGTGTCCTACCTCTTCAAGGTCGTTATGTTTACCTGATACTCTAAGACATTTTTGCGAGTTAGAAACCCTTTTATTCAGAATAGGGCTGTTACCTAAAAACAAATCCTTAAACTGATTCATACCTGCATTTGTGAACATTAATGTCGGGTCATTTTTTATGACCATTGGTGCAGAAGAAACAATTTTATGTGATTTTGACGCAAAAAAGTCTAAAAAAGATTGTCTTAACTCTTTAGAATCCATCTCTATATATTTTATTGTTTTATATATTTCAAAGTAAAAAACTTTGCAAAATTATTGATTTCTTTTAGATTTGTAGTTATTTTCTACGTTGATTTTAGCAGGAGCACTGATTTATAATGAAAAAAGAGTTTACATTTGACCATAAAAATCTACAATTTAACGAAACACCAAAGCGCAGGAGAGCTATTATAATTAAGTACCTCTCGTTTTTTTTGCTGTCGGTTGTCTTATCAATTGTATATATAACCATTTTTACCTATTTCTTTCAAACACCAAAACAGAAAGAGTATCAGAAACAGAAAGAGCAGATACTTTCTGAATACAAAAAACTAGAAAATAACCAGAAGATTGTTGCTGCTTATCTTGACGCGATACAGACAAATGACAATAGGAAATACAGACAAGTATTTGAGATGGATCCTATACCAAGTGATGTAAGGCGTGCTGGTGCCGGAGGAAATGAGGTAAAGATACCTGTTGTTGGTCTGGATCATATTGCTATTGTAAAACGTACTACAAAGTCGCTTGATCAGTTAGAGAGACAACTTTATATGCAATCTAAATCGTATGATAAGGTTGAGGAAATGGCTCACCAGAAAGAGAAAATGATAGCAGCAATGCCTGCAATACCGCCTCTTCTGTCAAAGGATTATCGTAGAATAAGCGATAGATTTGGAATGAGATTACATCCGGTAAAGCATAGATATATTCCTCATAAAGGTGTTGATTTTGCCGGAAGTATAGGTGTTGATATATATGCCACAGGAGATGGAGTGGTTAAGCTTACAAAAGTTTCTAATCGTGGCTATGGTAGAGAGATACTAATTGATCATGGCTTTGGATATAAAACAAGATATGCACACCTTAGCAAGATTCTTGTTAAAGAAGGTGATGTAGTATCAAGAGGTACATTAATTGGAAAAATGGGAAATAGTGGTACCTCAACAGGACCCCATTTGCATTATGAGGTTATCCACAAAAATATAGCTAAAGATCCTCTTTTATATGTAGGAGATATATCTGATGAGGAGTTGCAGCAAGTTGTTAAAAGTGGTGAAACGCAGAATTAATACTCGTAATATTGCTATATTGCATATCTGATTCAAAAAAGTAGCTATGGGTAAGGTAAAATATAAGTTTAATAAGGATACATTAAATTACGATGAAGTTGTTGTATCTAAGTGGAAACGTGTTTTTAGACTGCTAACATATGTTTCTGCCAGTATCTTTATAGCTTTTATCTACTACATTATCTACTCTTCGTTTTTTGATACACCAAAAGAGAGAGAATTAAAGAGAGAGTGCGAGATGTTAACGTCGTACTACCAGACTCTTAATAAAAAGTTTGATCGTGTTGACAATGTGTTAAAAGATATTCAACAACGTGATGATAATATTTACAGAAGTATTTATGCTACAGAGCCAATTCCGTGGGAGAAGAGAGTAGCAGGCATTGGTGGGGCTTCTAGAAATAGTGAACTTGATGCACTTCCTAATTCAGATCTGGTTAAAAACACTTCAGACAGATTAGATGATATTGCCCGAAGATTATATGTTCAGTCCAGATCATTTGACGAGATAATCAGCCTTGTTAAGAATAAGGAGGATATGTTGCGTTCAATTCCTGCAATACAACCAATATCAAACAGAGATCTTAAGCGGGTGGCATCGCCTTTTGGTATGCGTATACACCCTTTTTATAAGGTTCCTAAAGAGCATCACGGAATGGATTTTACTGCATCATCAGGTACAGAGATATTTGCTACTGGCGATGGGGTAATTAAAACTGTAGATCATTCAAAACGAGGATATGGGAATAAGGTGGTAATCAATCATGGTTATAACTATTCTACTCTATATGCACATATGAGTAAGATTATTGTACGTAAAGGGCAAAAAGTTAAGCGCGGACAGGTTATTGGTTATGTTGGTAGTACAGGAATGAGTATGGCTCCACATCTTCATTACGAGGTTAGAATATCAAACAAACCAGTAGATCCTATAAATTATTACTTTAATGATCTTACTCCGGAGCAGTTTGATAAGATGATTCAGCTGGCAGCAAATAGCGGACAAGCATTTGATTAAAAGAGTAGAGTGCCATAAAGGCACTCTGAATATTCTTAGTCGCCAAAACAATATAAATTACCATCTCTTGAAGCAACGTAAATTCTTCCGTTATATACAACAGGAGTAGATTCAAATCCTGTAGGATATTTATCAAGCAATTTAAAGTTCATATCTTTATCAAACTCATACAGATATATACCGTTGTAACCTGCTGCAATAACCTTATTGTCTACTATAAGAGCTGTTGAGATAGAAGGACCAATGTATTTCTTAAAGACAATTTTTGGGGTATTGTAATACGTTTTATTATCGAAGCCTAACTCTTTTTTATCTGTAACCTCGGCATGATTAACTACATATAGATAACCATCAATGGCTGTAAAAGCAGCCAGATGTGGAACAGAATCGTTTGGTTGTATATAGTAGTCGTTTGTACTTGCACTACCAATCATTCCACCTTCCCAACTAGCAAATTTTTTATCAGCTGTTGGTTGAAACCACACAACAGCATCTTTTGGATCTTTTTTGGGATCAAGTTTTAATATACCACCTCTTCCATCAATATATTGTTTCTCTATCGATACAAGAATACAGCTATCAAATGTTGCAATTGCAGAACCATCAATATCTGATCCTATAAAGAAATCCCAATCTATTTTTCGTGTTGTAAGATTGTAACCATATACATGGCCAGAACCTGATGCTACATATATTCTGTTACCAAGACGACATGGTGATGATTCTGTTACAAGATTTCCTTTGTGTTTCTTTTTATCATTATTATGATATAATTTGTGCTCCTCAAAAATTACAGGTTGATTCAGACCTTGATATTTTTTGGCATTTTTAGGATCTGGATCAAAAACAGTAAACAGTGCATTTTCAAGTCCAATATAAGCTGTGTCGTTAATAACTAATGCCGATCCATCAACATCTCTACTGTAGCTGGCTCCCCATTTTACATTCATTGTCCATAACTCTTTACCTGTATTATATGATACAGCTCTGTAACTTGGAACAATCTTAGCATCAAGAAAGTGTTCTGTACCTAATCTGCTACCCTGTAATATTATAAACTCATTCTCTTTGTTTGTAGCTTTCTTATTATGCCATATAGTACCGGTTCCTTTAATAACATCATCAAACTTATATTGCCATATAATTTCCCCAGTATTTGCGTTTATTTTCTTTAGGTTATGATCATAGGCACCCTGAATCAGATAAGGAATAGAGTCCTCTAAAACAACTAATGGCTGACCAGTCCATCCGGCACCAGCCCATATTCTTTCACCTAGTCTTCTGGAGATAACTGTTCTTCCTTTACCTAGATATCTTTTCCACTTAACATTTAATTTTGATGGTGCTTGTGTGCCATAAAAATTTCTCTTCTCGTTGCCTAAAAATGTTCCGGATATAATTCGGGTTTGAGTATAAGCATAATTAAATTTACAGATAATGAACAGAATCATTATAACTCTAATAGTATACTTCATTTGCTTTTTAATTTTATTTATATTTGATACTTATATAGGTAAGTAATTTACATATTTGTATAGTTAGCTTGTTTTTAGTAATTTAATAACGTTATATTCTGTTTTATAACTTGATGGCAAATATATACAAAATTGAGCATAGATTGTTAACGTTGTTATATAGCGTTGTGAACAAGAAATTTAATAACATACAAAATTGAATAGTACTCATTAAAAATCAATAATACAGTGCCTTATAAAGAAAAAAAAGTAGAGAAACTGTTTCATTCAATAGGAGAGGTTGCTGAGATGTTGAATGTAAATACATCAACAATAAGATATTGGGAAAAGGAGTTCTCAATACTTAAACCCAAAAAGAATAAGAAGGGTAACAGGATGTTTACAAATCAGGATCTTGATAACTTAAAGCTTATTTATCACCTTGTTAAGGTGCAGAAACTTACAATTGACGGGGCAAGAAAGAAACTTAAAGAGAATAAGGTAGATACAATTAATAACTATGAAGTTATTAAAATGTTAGAGGGGGTTAAAGAACTTCTTAATGAGATAAAAGAGGAGCTGTAGATGGAATATAAAGTTTCTGATGTTGTTTCAGTTATAGAATCAGTTGCGCCATTATCATATCAGGAGTCATATGATAATTCGGGGCTTTTAATAGGTCAGTATAATAATAGTGTTAATGGTGCTCTTATTTGCCTGGATGTTACAGAAGAGGTTGTTGATGAAGCAATCAGTTTAGGTGTAAATATGATTGTATCTCATCATCCTGTTGTTTTTTCCGGGATAAAGAGATTTAATAACAGTAATTATACTGAACGAATAGTTATTAAAGCTATAAAGAACGATATAAATATTTATGCAGCTCATACAAACCTTGATAGTGTAAAGGGAGGTATAAATAGTGTTTTAGCAGATATTATTGGTTTAAAGAGCCAACAGGTATTACAACCAGTAAATAACGATCTGTACAAACTGGTTGTTTTTATTCCTGAGAAACATCTTGAGAATGTTAGTTCAAAGATATTTGAAGCCGGAGCAGGAAATATTGGGAACTACGATTGTTGCGGATTCTCTGCCGATGGACAAGGAACATTCAGAGGTAATGAGGATGCAAATCCTTTTGTTGGTTCAGTAGGAGAGTTGCACAAGGAGAAAGAGGTTCGTTTTGAGACTATTTTTCCTAAACATAAAAAGAGTAGTGTTGTAAAAGCAATGCTCAAAGCTCATCCGTATGAGGAGGTTGCTTATGATATATATGCTCTTACACAAGAGAATAGCAGTGTAGGATTAGGGATAGTTGGTAATATAGAAAAACCCATGTCTGAGATTGATTTTCTGAAAAATCTGAAAAGCAGACTAGGACTTGATGTAATTAAACATACCAAATTGTTTGATAAACCAATTGAACGTGTTGCGGTTTGCGGTGGAAGTGGGTCCTTCTTGCTAAACAATGCAATAAGGTCAAAAGCTGATATTTTTATATCAGGAGATTTTAAGTATCATCAATTTTTTGATGCTGAAGAGTCAATAATTATAGCAGATATAGGTCATTATGAGAGCGAAAAACATGCAAAAAGCATTTTTTATGAATTGCTTACAAAAAAAATGACTAAATTTGCCACTTATTTATCGGAAGTGAATACAAATCCAATTAATTACATATAAAAATATGGCAGCAGATAAAGGAAAAGATACCCCAACAATGACTGTTGAAGAGAAGTTGTTTGCTTTGTATCAGTTACAAACAGCTGATTCGCAAGTTGATGAAATAGCAAGGTTAAGGGGTGAACTACCTCTTGAGGTTCAGGATCTTGAAGATGAAATTGCTGGTTTGGAGACTCGTATATTTAATTACGAGGATGAGGTGAAAAACCTTGAGCATGAAATTGCTAACAAAAAAAATGAGATTATTGAGGCTCAGGCTTTAATAACTAAATATAAAGAGCAGCAGAACAATGTAAGAAATAATCGTGAGTACGACTCTTTATCAAAAGAGATAGAGTTCCAGACTCTGGAAATAGAGCTTTGCGAAAAACGTATTCGTGAGTTTACTGCTAAAATGAAAGATAAAGGAGCTATTATTGAGGAATCAAGACAAGCTCTTGACGGACGTAATGTTGATCTTGACACAAAAAGAACGGAGTTGGAGAATATCACTTCTGAGACACAGAAAGATGAGGAGAAACTTCAGAAAAAATCGGAAACTCTTGGTGCAAAGATTGAGGAGAGATTATTAACAGCTTATAAGCGTATCAGAAAGAATGCACGTAACGGAAAAGCTGTTGTTGCTGTAGAGAGAGATGCATGCGGAGGATGTTTTAACAAGATTCCACCACAGAGACAACTTGATATTCGTTTGAGAAAGAAAGTTATTGTATGTGAGTATTGTGGACGTATCCTTGTAGATCCTGAAATGGGCGAAGAATAGACAAAATATTTATATAATAAAAAAGGCGATTGTTTAAATCGCCTTTTTTATATTTTTTGTTCAAGTTTAAAAATATCATCCTCCAGAAGCAGTGTGTTTATAACCCTGCTTTTTTTAATATACTCTCTTCCTCCGTAATACACCGATACTGTTGGCACAGCGAATATTGATAACTGTCCAGATATCTCAGGAGTTCTTCTTACATCTACATAGTTTAGTTTCAGATTATCAAATCTTGATAACATATTCTCTAACATAGGTTTTAGAGATACACATACAGAGCAGTCAGAATGAGAAAAAAGAAACAGGTTTAGTTTATCCTGATTAATACATTCGTTAAATGTTTCCTGGCTACTAATATTATTCCACATTATCATTATACTAGAATGAAGAGTTATTGAGCATAATTATTGTACAGTTATTAACAACCTCAATACCATTTTCAGATATTAAACCGGCAAGTTCATCATTCTCGGCGCCCGGATTAAATATAACTCTCTTAACTCCTGAGTTTATAATATAATCTTTATATACCTCCTGATTGTCTTTGTTCAGATATACGCTTATTGTGTGAATATCAGATGTGTCAGCCAGCGTTTTATTTATCTCTATATCACCTATCATACCCTCTTTGGCACCTATTGCAACAACCTCATGCCCATGCCTTACCAGACTCTTAATAGCTTTGTTAGAAAACCTTGTGCTATTTGTACTGGCTCCTAAAACAATAGTTTTTTTCATACGCTTAAATCTTCCTTTTTAATAAATATGCCACTTTTGTCAACCTCATTATTAATAGAGGCAGCAGAAACGGCCTTTTAAAGTAAATCTATTTATATTAAACAATCAGATGTGCATATGGTTTACTGCTCTTTGCTAAGCAGAACAGTTGCCATGGCAGCAATACCCTCTTCGGCTCCAACAGCACCAAGCTTTTCAGTTGTAGTTGCCTTTACAGATATAAGCTCAGTTTCCAAATCCATTACAAAAGCCAATGTTTTTTGCATTTCGGGTATTAAATCTTTAACCTTAGGCTTTTGCAGACATATTGTGCTGTCAATATTACATATCTTAAAACCTTTATCATTAATAAGTTTTTTGGTCTTTTTAAGAAGTATTTTAGAGTCAATACCTTTTAATGAAGGGTCATTATCCGGGAAATGGTATCCTATGTCTCTCATATTTGCTGCACCAAGAAGAGCATCACAAATAGCGTGTATCAGCACATCGCCATCAGAATGACCTACGCTACCTTTGTAATGTGGCACCATTATCCCCCCAATCCATAACTCATTGTTCTCTTCTAATCTGTGAACATCGTAACCGTAACCAATTCTAAGATTCATAAACATATTATTTATTAGTATATGCTATATACAAAAAAATACCCACTTTTTAGTGGGTATTTCTTTAATATTTAATAAAATATATTGTCTACTTAAAGTTAAAACTTAACGAAAACCTTACTGTATTTGCAAGCGGATTGTTTTTTCCGGCTGTTGGTATAAGATATGCAACATCAAGAGTAAGAACATTGTATGTTAAACCTCCTCCAACTGAGAAATACTTTCTGTTACCCTTATCTTTGTGCTCATTAAAGTATCCGAATCTTAATGCAAATATTCTTGAATACCAATACTCTACACCAAATGAGTAAGTAAGTTCATTCATCTTCTCGCTAAATCCTCCGGGAGCTTCCCAAAGTGAGTTAAATACACCACTAACTACTGAAAGATCATCCTTATTATCGGTTGTAATTTTTCCTTGCTCATCAACTGTTGTCTCTGGTGTTGGAACTAATAGTTTGTTGATATCTATAGCAAGACTAATCTCATTATACTCATCAATATTTGCTCCAATAAGTCCACCAAGTCTTAAGTTGGCAGGAAGGAAATCTTTTTTATTCTCTGTATAAGATATCTTATTACCAAGGTTTGATATATTTAAACCAAGACCATAAAACATATCTGTGTTTGCTATTGTTCCTTCGTCCTGATAATATATACCTAGATCTGCAGCAAACGCATTACCCGCTTTTGCACCCTCTGCATAACTACCAGTAAGGTTAGAGTATATATATTTAAATCCTACCGATCCGGATACCTTACCACCAAGTTTCTGTACATATCCTAAGCTAAGAGCAAATTCATTTGGAGTAAAACTAAACCCCTGATCCTGCGCACTTGTTCTGAAAACAACGTTACCTAGTGTAAAATATTTAAGAGATCCATATACAGCCTGATTCTCAGAGAATTTTGCAAAACCACTAAGATATCCTATATACATATCCTCAATTCCTAACGACTTTAACCATGGTGTAAATGATACTGAAAGACCATAATTATTATCCATAAATGCTAATTTAGATGCATTCCAGTGTGTTGCATTTGCATCCGGTCTTGTTGCAGCTCCTACATCTCCCATACCTGCGCTTCTTGCATCTGGAGCAATAGTTAAGAATGGAACTGCGGCACTTATCATATTTGTTTTATCTTCCCTTCCGTTTAACTGCCCCGGGTCAATCTGCCCAAAAACATTTCTGCCTGCTAATGTTGCTAACAGAATACCTGCAAATAATACTAATTTTTTCATGTGTGATACTTTGTCATAAATGTATATACAATATACGTAACTTTATTTTAGAATTACTAATTTTTCAATTTTTTCAATAGCCTTATCTGAATTAGAACGTAATTTTAGCTTATATATGTATACGCCCCTACCAATTTTATTTCCAAAATCATCTAAACCATCCCATTCTATTGGTTCAGAACGGAATGAATCAGTTACAAATTCGGCTGTTAATGTCTTTACCAACTTACCAGATACTGTGAACACCTGTATAACAGCCTCAAGGTATGTGTTTGGGCGGTTATGGTTAAAATAGAATGTTGTACGCTCAGTAAAAGGATTTGGATAGTTTAGCAGGTGCTGAATAGCTAACTCCTCACTATTTGCAACAACAAACTCAATCTCAGCTTCGTTTGAGTTATTAACAATATCCCATGCCTTAACTCTTATAGTATGTGTACCGTTTTCAAGCTTCTCAAGATAATACTCTGCACGTCCGGACTTGTAAGTATTGCTATTACTATTATAAAACTGATTAAGGTTAATGGGTTTACTGTCGTCATTATCAATGGTTGCGGTAATGTCATGCCCTACAGAGTTATTCATAGTATTAATTCCACTCTCATCTGATAGTTCAACAATAAGTTTAGGAGAGTCATTTGTCATACCTCCCTCTACAAATTCCGAATTATTCATATACAAGTCAATAGTTGGACCATAAGAGTCTGATATTTTATTTGTTCCGGTACCTCCAACTACAATCTCCTTATTACCAGATGCAGAGGTATTGTTATTGCAGGCAAATGCTGTTATTTTACCCGGACCATACTTATATGATATATCTTTTGGTACAATAAAATCTATGGTAAAAATACCTTTTGATACCGATGCTTTTCCCTGAAATATTATATTCTTCCACGATTCAAACTCAAATGGAGTTCCTCCTTTATTGGCAAGTGTTCGTTCTTTGGTCTGTTTATCATAAACAGTGCACCATACATCTCCTGAGAAATCAGACATTATTCCGCTGCCATTTCTAACAGATCCTTTAATTGTAATCTTATCAAAAGCTTTTAGAGTATCTGCTACCAGCGAACCATTTTTAGTTACCTCATCAATAGTTATATCGTTTTCCGGAAGGGCAAGACGCAGAAGTGGATCACCAAGCAAAGAGAAGTTTCTTTTGTTGGAATCATCTGGCATAGCAATCTTTGTCTGCTTTATTACGTCGCCCATTCTTATATATTTTCCATCAGTATCTTTTTTCTTAAAGTTCTTATAAAAGTTATTATTAAGAGTGAAGTTTGGACCTGAATATACAATGCGTGTTGTACTGAACAGAGCAATACCTCCAAAATCTTTCTTTAACAGTATATACTCTCCGGCCGATGTGTAGTTATTATCCCACTTAGAGAAACTACATGTTGCAGTTACAAACACCGGAAGATTTTTATTATCCCAAGAGTCTATCTCTTCGCGTGTAATTACATATTCATGTGCAAGCTGACTGGGACTACCGTGCCCCGAGTAGTTGAGAATTACCGAGCCCTGTTTAACAGCATTGTTTATTGCTTTATTAACATCAGGATACAACTCAACATCCTTTTTCTCCATTATATAGCTGTCAAGATATATTTTATCTGTTATAATATCCGGATGATTTGTATTTACAAGATTGCTTAATTTTTCAGCATCTATTACGTGAGTATTGTTGTCACCATCGTCGCCAATAAACGTAATTCTGTTTTGCCATATACCACAATCTCTGTTTTCGTAATACTTCACAATCTTATTGTAAACAATATCAGCACCAGAACTTTTTCTTACAGGAATGCGCCCAATACCAATATCCAGCAGACCTTCTCCTTCGCCCTCACCATCATCAAGTAAACCAAAGAAATCATCACTTACATACGATCCCGTTTCAATAAGAGATTCTTTTGATTGATAGCATAATAGAACATTGTTTTTTGATACCCAATCTGGCGAATTGTTGTATGTACCGTCGCCCATAAAAAGCAGATATTTAAGTTTGCTTCCCGGCTGATTATACATATGTCCCAAAAAATTTCTGATTGCACAAACATCTGGTGAGCCGGATGAATACTCATTGTATATTGGCTCTGGCGTGAATATTTTATAAGAGATATTATCCTTGCTTTTATGAAACTCAGCTAACCTCTGTGCCTGACCATATAATGTATTTGTTGTAATTATTATGAGTTCGGCAGAACTATCAGCATGTAGGTTCTGATTATTTATCCCGCCAATAAATACCGGATCTGATGCATTTGATATGTTGAACGCAACATATCTTCTTAAAGAGTTGGAATTATCTGAGAAAGTAACAGAAGATGCTCCGGTGGTTAACTCAACCTCCTGGGTGTTGTTAATATCTGTAACATCCCATACTTTAATATCAGACGAATTTGTAGCAACAGTATATCTGGTTATATTACCGGCACCCAGTGTGCTTGGATCTGCAAACTCAAGCGTAGTTCCGGTATATGATATACTACACCATCTGTTAATATCTATATAATCTAACCAGCCAATTGACGAAGGAAAAGGTTTATTGTATGTAATATTTACAGAGACCTTATCTCCTGATTGATTAAATGTGAATAATGATTTTCCTTCAACACCTTTCTCGTAATTACTAAAATCGGTTTTTCTTAAGGTAAGATTTTTGGAAGTACCATTTATTGTAATAGTATATGACGATGCTGCTTTTGATTGTGCCATAGCAGCAAAATTTACATGAGAATTCTCACTAGCAATACTATTAGGAAAAGTAAACTCAAAGTTTTTTGACGTCTCAATATCAAATGTCTCACCATACCACGATCTTCCGGACATTAACAGGTTAGTGTCCTGTACCTCATGAGAAGCATACCAAAGATGTTTGTTACTTGTTCTGTTTGCAGCCCCAGGCGATACCTTTTTTGTAATCTGCTTTGCAGTTCCGAATCTATCAGTTATAAAATAGTACGATCTGTTTGAATAGTGGTGTTTAACCTTCTCAAATACCTTATCTGTAATATTATATTCCCAGTGAACTGGTCCCGTAGCATAAAAGTATATAAAGTCGCCACTATTAAATATATTGTCAGCCCCCTTATTGAAACTTACAGGAACCTCTGACAGATCGCTATCTACACTAGTAGAGTAGTAAAACGATAACTGTTTACCTCCGTTACCAAATACCGATATTTTTGAAGGATCGGAAAAACCGAGCTCAACAAGTTTATCGTAACTTATCTTATAAATACCATTTTTCTCAACAGCAACCTTATACCACTTGCCCGATGCCAGTACAGAGTTAGATGTACTAACTGATCGTTTAGAGTAGTTTACAGCCGGAGCAATATTTATTCTGAAAGCATCCAGTTTCTCTAAACCTGAATTTCCTCTTCGTAGAGGATTAATCTTTATCTGTAGAATATTCTGATTATTACTTCTGCTTATATCATATTCAAAATCAAAACTTCTGGATATATTACCACTTATATCAGAATTAAAAGTGCTTAATGGCGATGTTTTTTCAATAACTAAATCTATTTTTGCTTTACTGATATTACCAATGGGTATTGCCTCATAGTAATAAGGCACCCCTGTTTTTTTGTTTATACCGTAACTATTATTAAATTTAGGTATATCAGTATTATCAGACTCATACCAATTTATTGTACGTACAATATCTTGTGCAAATGTTGAGTTGTATATTATTAATACTATTATTGTAAAAATATATAGTTTTAGCCTGTGCATCTTTTGTTAGTTTGTTTTATCTACAAAATAAACAACATTTGGTGAAATATTATTGTAATTAAATCAATAATGAATAATTATCTGGGGAGAAAGGAATGAAGTTTGGTTGTGTAAAGTGTATTTTGATATCTGTTTTTATGTTTATGTTGGTATCTGAAATGTATTCTCAGGACTATGTTTCGTCTCATCTGGCAACAAACAGATTGTTTATTAGCCCATCGCTTGTAGGAGGACTTAATCAGCCTGTTATATCTGTAGGTTACAGAAATGAATACACATCGCTTGGAAATGCATTTGCTACATATTATGCAAGTTATGAGGATAATATGCCTGCATTAAAATCTGGTATTGGAGTATCAATGATTCGTGATCAGCAAGGAAGTGCTGGTTTAACATATACAGCATTTAATGTGCTATACTCTTATAACTTAACAGATAAGAGACATTTTGATATATCATTCGGGCTTAAAGTGGGAGCTCTGCTAAAGACTGTAAACTCTGATAATCTGGTATTTCCAGATCAGGCTAACGGAAGTTTAACAAACGAATATATCAACAAAAATAAACTTAATGGAGATATAGGTGTTGGTATATCTGGTAGATATAGGAAGCTTATGTGGGGTGTATCTGGCGATCATCTTAATCAACCATCGTTTGGATTACATAAAAATAACAAGGTAAAAATTAAGGTGACTGGATATTTGGCAACAAATCTCTCATTTCAGACAGGGGTGTATAACAGAAAGCGACTACACTATATTATTACTCCATTTATATCGGTTACAAGTCAGGATGGGTATAACACTATGTTATATGGAGTAGGATATAAAAGGAGCTTCTATTATGCAGGACTATTTGTGAGAAATGATTTTGCGTTTGAATGGGTAAATGTTGTAGGTGTTGCAAAACTTTTTTATAAAAAAATGGCATTTGCTTATAGCTACGATTTTGGACTTAAAAGCAATGGCGGCATTAATCTGGGGGGAAGTCATGAGTTTGGTGTTCAGTATCTTTTTGGCGGAAGAGATGTTCATAGAAAGAATAGGGCAATAAAGTGTCCAAGATTTTAGTTATTATTGCAAAAGTTATATATTTGAACAATTGTTCTAAGGTGTGATATTTAATTTTAAACAAGATATGAATAGAGCTAAGTTTATTCCATTTATTTTGGTTGTGGCGTTAATCCTGTCTGCTTGTGGATCAAGTGGTTCGTCCCTTGATAACAATAAGTCTAGCAAGACAGGGTGGAATTTCAATGATCCCGATATGGGTAATTATAAAGTGGTACCTGACTATGAACAGGAAACAGGTCCTGGATTAATAATGATTGAGGGTGGTACATTTGTAATGGGACGTACCTCTGATGATGTTCTGTACAAATGGAACAATACACCTAGACGAGTTACTGTTGAAACGTTCTACATGGACGAGATGGAGGTTAGTAATAACGAATACAGATACTACCTTCACTGGCTAAAGACTGTGTACCCTGATTTAAAAGATGTTTATACAAACGCTTTACCAGATACATTAGTTTGGAGAGAGAACAGACTGTCATATAACGATCCTTATGTAGAGGATTATCTTCGTCACCCATCATACAACACATATCCGGTTGTTGGTGTATCGTGGCTACAGGCTGATGATTATTGTGAGTGGAGAACAGACAGGGTAAACGAGCTTATTCTGGTTCAGAACGGGTTCTTACCAGATACAATTATAGGAAAAACTGACTTTAGTACTTCGGCTTATCTTGCTGGTAAGTTTGAGATTCCTACTCAAACAAAATCAGATACAGAGTCGCAGGAAGAAGCTGAAACATATGAAAGGGTAACTATGGAGGATGGATTTATACTTCCACGTTACCGACTTCCGACCGAGGCTGAGTGGGAGTATGCTGCAAGAGGTATAAGCTCACCTGACGGACAAGAGATAATTACTGGTAACAGGATTTATCCTTGGGATGGTCATAATGTTAGATATGCTGATCCTAAAGTGCGCGGAATGATGCAAGCTAACTTTAAGAGAGCAAAAGGAGATATGATGGGAGTTGCCGGTAGTCTTAACGATGGTGGTAGTATTACACTTCCGGTTGATTCATATGCTCCAAATGATTTTGGTCTTTACAACATGGCAGGAAATGTTAACGAGTGGGTTCGTGATGTTTATCGTGTCCTTTCTCCATCAGATGTTGATGATTTCAGACCATTCCGTGGTAACAAATTTGTTACACCAAAAGATCCAAAGTCCAGACTTACCTATAATTACATAGAGAGACTTAAAGGTAACGGAGTTGATACATCGCTATTTGTTGTTGAAGATTACAGAAACTTCAGAGATGGTGATAAACTTACTAACATTGATGTTAATGAAGAGACTTCAACACAAAGTATGTATAAGCCGGGAACAACAAATGTAAGTGATATTACTCGTGTTTATAAAGGAGGGTCGTGGAAAGACAGAGCTTACTGGTTACAGCCTGGAACACGTAGATTCCTTGATGAGAATAAATCGACTAACGATATTGGTTTCCGTTGTGCAATGAACAGAGTGGGAAGCCCAAAAGGATATAAACTGTAGATACAATATTTTGATTATATTTAATGGCTGTCCGTTTTATACCGACAGCCATTTTTGTATAAAAATAATTTTATGTTGATAGAAGAGCTTTATAAGATATTTTTAGGAACCAAAGGCATTACTACAGATACACGTAATATTGTACAAAATGGAATGTTCTTTGCACTTAAAGGAGAGAACTTTGATGGTAATATGTATGTTGATAAAGCTTTTGAGGCAGGTGCAGCATATGCGGTTGTTGATAACCCTGAATCTGTAATTAACAGCAAAACTATTTTGGTTGATAATACCCTGTTGGCTCTACAGCAATTAGCAACACACCACAGAAAAACCCTTGGTATACCTGTAATATCAATTACAGGAACAAACGGAAAAACAACAACAAAAGAGCTTGTTAGAGAGGTTTTGTGTAAGAAATATAATGTTGCGGCTACAAAAGGAAATCTTAATAACCATATTGGTGTACCACTTACAATACTCTCGTTTACAAACAAAACAGAGATAGGTATTGTAGAGATGGGAGCAAACCATATTGGCGAAATAGCTGAATTATGTAATATAGGCAAACCTGATTACGGACTTATAACAAACATTGGTACTGCCCACATAGAGGGCTTTGGATCATATAAGGGTGTTATAAAGGCAAAAACAGAGATGTACCAATATATCGGTTCAACAAACGGAAAAGCGTTTGTAAATAGTGCTGATAATGTCCTTATGGAGTATGCAGATAGGTATAGTCTTAATAAAATAATCTATCCTGAATGCATGCCGGACAGTTCTGATGGCAACATTCTTCTAAATGTAAAATGGAATGAATATACATTATCAACAAACCTTGTTGGAGCATACAACACCGATAATATAAGAGCTGCAATTGCAGTAGGTACAGAATTGGGAGTATCTGATGATGATATAAGATCTGCAATAGAGGGATATGTGCCTAACAATAATCGCTCTCAGATGTTAATAAAGGGTAACAAAAAAATTGTTATCGATGCTTATAATGCAAATCCATCGAGTATGAATGTTGCTATAGATAATATAGAGCATATGAACACCAATAACAGGGTGCTTATACTTGGCGATATGCTAGAGCTTGGCAATGTATCTGAGATTGAACACAACAGGATAGTTGAGAAAACAGATAAATCTGTGTTTACAAAGGTGTATTTGGTAGGAGATGAGTTTAAAAAGTGTTCTGTTAAATATTCAGATAACGTAAAACTACAATTCTTTGATACTGTTGATCAGTTATCAGATTCAGATAGATTTACACTACCTGAGAATTGCACAATTCTTATAAAGGGATCAAGAGGGATTAAGCTTGAAAAAATATTAGATAAAATAGATTAATTAAAATAATATGGATAACAGAATAATGGATCCAATAGTTGGTAAGCTAATGGGTTTGAGATATAAATCTCATCCATGGCATGGGGTGTCGTTGGGTGATAAAGCACCTGAAATTGTAACAAGTTTTATAGAGATGGTACCTACAGATACTGTTAAGTATGAGGTTGATAAAACAACAGGATACCTTAAACTTGATCGTCCGCAAAAATACTCAAATGTGGTACCTGCTCTTTATGGATTTTTGCCACAAACATACTCTGGCGATCTTGTAGCAGAGTACTGTCAGGAGATGAGTGGAAAAGAGGGTGTAAAGGGAGATGGCGACCCTGTTGATATCTGTATACTTACAGAAAAGGCAATTACGCATGGCGATATACTTGTTCAGGCGCGTCCTATAGGAGGGTTCAGAATGATTGACGGAAACGAGGCTGACGATAAAATTATTGCAGTACTGGATAATGATGCTGTATACGGCGACTATAAAGATATCTCAGACTGTCCGGATCTTGTTATTGATCGTCTTAAACACTATTTTCTTACCTATAAAGATTTACCCGGAAATAAAGCAAATTGTGAGATAACACACATATATGGTATTGAGGAGGCGCATGAGGTTATCAGGCGTTCGTTTGAGGACTATAAGTCACGATTTTTTAATCTTGAGAATATGCTATCTATATAATATGCTTAATGCTTCCGGTACTTTCCGGGAGCATTTTTTTAGTATACTACCCCTTGCTTTATTTTTAATAAACACTTTACATATCAATATTGAGGTAATTATTACTATTGCTGAATATCTGCCATTTCTGTATAAAATAACAGTGTGAAACATTACTTCAGGCTTAAATTGTATTAATGTATCAATCATTATTGATTAATACGGATTATAGTCTTTTGTTATGTTTATATATTAACATAACAGTCTGTTGCAGAAGAGATAATTTATATTATTTTTGAGGCAACTAAAAAAACTATAAAACCCGGACTGAATGTTGTAACAATCATATATAAGTGCATAAGCTATTATGTATTATTGATGTAAACGATTGTACTATTCCGAAAAAGAGAGACCCATGAATAAAAAGTTAAACCAGATTGTAGTTCTTGTAATAATTGCGCTAACAGTGTTGTCGTGTAAAAAGGAGAGAGTAAGTGTTAATGACAGAATTATGCATGAGTGGATACTTGTGAATGAAAAGAGTATAAACTCAATGTGTCCAAGGTTAACGAATAAACCCAATTTTCCTGGTACAGATTCTGTTATTTGTATAGATGGAACTCCGATTGGGTATAAGAATGGAGAACCATTTGATTATAATAGATACTTAAGTGATATTAGTATGCCTGATTACGATCTTCAATCATATGATTCTGGTTCGTTATGGAAATTTAATGATAAAGAGTTGGGTATACAAAAAAATACTGGTGGACTGCCTAGTGTTTGTTGCAATGAAGAAGGTAAACCAGAATGGGGGCATTCTTTATGTTTGGCACATATATACCTGATAGGAAAGATTAGTATAACAAATGATAATATTACTGTTTTATATGGTAAGAATAAAAAATTCACTCTTCAGATAATTGAAATAACAGAAGACGATATGATACTTCGTGATAATGACTCCAATATTGAACTCTACTTTGATAGAAAAAAGAAGCAGAATCATTAATAATAGTTAGACAGCTATATTGTTTAAGTTGAAAAGGACAGACCCATGAATAAGAGAATAAACCTGACAATAGTTTCTGTGGTAATTTTGCTAACAGTGTTGTCGTGTAAAAAAGAGAAAGTAAGTGTTAGTGACAGAATTGTTAATAAGTGGTCTCTTTATGATATAAGGGGTATTAAATCATCGAACCCTGAGCAGACCGGAATGTCACTATTCTATGAACCGGATTCTGTAAAATGTATCAATAATATTGTTACAGGCTATATAAATGGAGAGTCGTTTGATTATGAAGGATATTATAATGACTGTAAAGTATATTACGGAACCTTCAGAACGTATATTTTAGGTTCTGTATGGAATTTTGAAGAGAACAAGTTGGTTGTTGAGCGAAATGGTGAAATTGCGAGTAGATTGGTGTGTAGTGATAATAGAGTATTAATGTTGAAGGTATATGAATTTAACTGGCACCATAGCAAAGGGGTTGAAATATCAGATGGTAATATTAATGTTTTATGGAAAGATGAAATGGAGTATAATCTTGAGATAATAGAGATATCTGATAATAAAATGATACTTCACGATAACGATTCTAATACAAAATTATCTTTTAACAGGGTTGCCGAATCCAAATCCAATACGTAATTGCATTAAGATTCCTAAAAACAATAATAAAAGCTCTTAGGAGTACTGTAAAACAACTTAGGAGCATACAAAAAATTCTGAGGAGATGTTATTTGTACTTAAGGAATATTGAAAAGGCACTGAGGAGACTATTTTTATAGTTGAGGGAGGTCAAAAAAGTGTTGAGGAATATAAAATTACAGAAATATATACCCTGTATATACAAAAAAAGCCACTCATAAACTGAGTAGCTTTCTGTGGGCAATACTGGATTCGAACCAGTGACCCCCTGCTTGTAAGGCAGGTGCTCTGAACCAACTGAGCTAATCGCCCGGAATGTGTTTAATTCCGAAAATTAGGATATTTCGGTGGTGGGCGATACTGGATTCGAACCAGTGACCCCCTGCTTGTAAGGCAGGTGCTCTGAACCAACTGAGCTAATCGCCCGGAATGTGTTTAATTCCGAAAATTAAGATGTTTCGGTAGTGGGCAATACTGGATTCGAACCAGTGACCCCCTGCTTGTAAGGCAGGTGCTCTGAACCAACTGAGCTAATCGCCCGTAAACATCGTTTTAAAAACGTCAAATGAACAAGCCTTTTTTCTCAAAGGCGATGCAAATGTATACCACTTTTTTTGATATCCAAAATATTTTGGATTATTTTTTTCGTGATTATACTATCTCTGCGACAACAAAAGTGCTTCCTCCGATGAAAATCAAATCATTAGCAGATGCATTTTTTTTTGCCTCAAAAACGGCCTTTTCTACACTTTCATATGAGTTGCCATTAAGACCACAAAGCATTGCTGTTTTCTTAAGCTCTTTTTCGCACAGAGCTCTCGGAATACTTGCCTTGGTGAAATAGTATTCGGCATCTTTTGGTAGTAAATTCAGCACATTTGCAATGCTCTTGTCATTAACCATGCCAATAACCATGTGTAGTTTGTTATAACTGTAATTTTTAAGCTGATTAACAATATATGTTACCCCTTCTGTGTTATGCCCGGTATCGCAGATAGTAAGAGGTTCCTGATCAAGAATCTGCCATCTGCCTTTAAGTCCGGTATTGGCAGTTACATTTGCTAATCCCGCTCTTATCTGCTCTTCAGATATATCGTAACCCTTATTAATAAGCGCATCTGTAGCAGATAATGCGGTTAATATATTCTTCTGCTGATATTCACCCTTTAAATCAAGCTTAAGATCTTCAATAATTATGTCATTATCCTTAGATATATCAAGAGTCTGATGATTCATATCAATGCTCTTGTGAATTGCTTTATAACACCTGTCTGCAAACTGTATTGTTGTTCCAACACTTTTTGCCGTCTCCTCAAATACTGATGCCGACTCACTATTCCACTCCCCAATAATAACAGGAATATCGCTCTTAATAATGCCAGCCTTCTCTTTTGCTACAAGAGCAATAGTATCTCCTAAAAACTGGGTGTGATCTAACCCTATATTTGTAATAATTGATAGCTCCGGGGTAACAATATTTGTTGAGTCCAGTCTGCCACCCATACCAGTCTCTATAACGGCAATATCAACCTCTTCATTGGCAAAAAAATCAAAAGCCATAGCAACTGTCATCTCAAAAAACGATGGTTTTACCTTGCTGAAAATCTCAGAATGCTTATCAATAAAGTTTATCACATTCTCCTCACTTATCATCTCGCCATCTATCCTTATTCTCTCTCTGAAATCGGCAAGATGAGGAGAGGTGTAAAGTCCGGTTTTATATCCGGCACGTTGAAGAACTGAAGCCAACATGTGCGAAACAGAACCTTTACCATTTGTTCCTGCAATATGTATAGTCTTAAACTTTCGGTGAGGATGACCAAAATATCTGTCTAACTCATGTGTATTATCAAGATTAGCTTTATATGCAGCTTTACCCTGTCTCTGATACATTGGTAATTGACTAAACAGGTAATCTAATGTCTCGCTATAGCTTCTCATATCTATTAATTATCCTTTAATGGTTTATACAGATGTATTGACTAAACAGATTAATCTGAATGCTTGCACAAAGTATTGTAACCTTTATACCCAATACTACATCAATATCTTAAATCATTCACCTGTGATATAAGTTTTTCTGATGTCAGTTTCATCACAGGCATTTGTCGCAAAATTAACATAATCCTAATCAGGTTTTCATTTTAGGATAACTATAATTGATGTAAAATGAAAAAACCAAGGTAAAAGTTGCACTGTCAGTCATAAATTGAGTAACTTATAGATGAATAACCAATTAAAGAGGGAGTAAGAATTATATTCAGCTCTTTTAAACCAATTAAGAAACCAATAAAGAGATTACTATGACTGATAAGACTAAAAAAACCTTTGTATTAGACACAAATGTTATTCTGCATGATTATAACTGTATAAATAATTTTGAGGATAACGATGTTGTAATACCAATAGTTGTTCTTGAGGAACTTGATACATTTAAAAAGGGTAACGAGCTTATTAATCTGCATGCAAGAGAGTTTGCCCGTATGCTCGATAAACTGAGCGGAAACTCTCTGTTTAATGGAGGTATTAAGATAGGAGAGGGTTCCGGATTCTTAAAAATAGAGATAAATACAGATTTCTCTGACCGAATGATCTCAGCCTTTCCAACACATACACCAGATCACAGAATACTGTCGGTTGCCGAGAAATTACATTTTGAGAAAGAGGTGCCAAATGTTGTGCTTATAACCAAAGATATTAATCTTAGAATGAAAGCAAAGGCGGTAGGTGTAATGTCTCAGGACTATATGAACGATAATGTTAAAGATGTTGAGACACTAACCCGCGATGTAAATGAGATAACAAATGTGCCTGATGATGTAATAAATGAACTCTACAGATCGCCTGATGGTATTGAGTGTAGTAAACTTGGTGTTAAATATGAGTATAATGATTTTGCGATACTTAAAGGAGCAAATTCATCTGCATTAAGCTACATTAATTCTGATCAGAAACGATGTTTCAGGGTTGAGAAACATCATGCGTATGGCATAGAGCCACGTAATGCAGAACAGACATTTACATTAAGTGCACTTCTGAACAGCGATATACAGCTTGTAGCCGTTACAGGTAAAGCGGGTACAGGAAAAACACTTTTGGCTCTTGCAGCTGCACTTCAGCAAGAGGAGCAATTCTCTAAAATATATCTTGCTCGTCCAATTGTTCCGTTATCAAATAAGGATATAGGTTTTTTGCCGGGCGATGTTAACGATAAGATAGCTCCATATACTCAACCACTGTTTGATAATCTTTCTGTAATAAAACATAAGTTCAGACAGCACTCAAAAGAGTACATACGTATAGAGGAACTGATAAAAGAGGAGAAGCTTGTAATAGCACCACTTGCATATATAAGAGGACGCAGTTTATCAGAAACATTCTTTATAATTGATGAGGCACAAAACCTTACACCACATGAGATAAAGACAATAATTACACGCGCAGGAGAAGGAACCAAGGTTGTTTTTACAGGTGATATTCATCAGATAGATTCGCCTTATCTGGATATAAAATCGAATGGATTATCTTATCTTACCGACAAAATGAAAGGACAAAAGCTGTTTGCTCATGTAAACCTAGTAAAAGGTGAACGAAGCGAACTGGCTGAACTTGCAAGTAATTTATTGTAAAAAATATGAGTAAGAGATTAATTCTGGGGCGTCATGGTGATGCCCCTTTTGGTGTGGCTGAGATAAGAGATATTGACCGTACGCTCAGCGAAACTGGTATTCTGGAGAATATTGATATGTCGGAATATTTAAAGGATTGCAGTATTAAACCGGATTTGATACTTTGTAGTCATGCAAGCAGAGCACTGCATACAGCAATGATGTATCAAAGACATCTTAAGTTGCCCCTGAATGTGGTTAGTATTAGCGAGACAATTTATACAAACAGGGTTATGGATATTCTTAACCTTTTGTATAATCTTGATGATTCGTTGAATACAGTAATGCTGATAGGACATAACCCAACAATAACAGAGTTATCAAATGTATTCTTCACAAACCGTATATCAATGATGGATACATCTGGTATGTCGATATTTGAATTTGAATCAGATACGTGGAAAGCAATTGATAATGGTTTAGTAACCAGTGAACAATACCTGTACCCTGATGGTTTGTAATTATTATTGATAAGATGGTAATTTGTTCAGGTTTAGTTAACATCTGATCTGTTTTTTTGTAAAAAAAAGATATGTTAAATCTACTCTTATGCAGGCATAGTAAATCCAGTTGGGATTTTCCCTATCTACGCGATATAGACAGACCTTTGTCTAAGCGTGGATACAATGATGCCAAGATAATAGGTCAGGTGTTACTGGATCAGAATATTAAACCGGATTTAATAGTGTCAAGTCCTGCAATCAGGGCATTTCATACGGCAAGAATATATGCCGGAATAATGGATATACACTGTAGTAAAATAAAGATCATTAAGGAATTGTATTTTAACCTAGAACTGTTCTTTAATGACCTGTCGCGTTATTTGAAGGATGATATAAAATCGGTAATGTTGGTTAGTCACAATCCTGATATACACACCTTTGCAGAGGAGTTTGCAGGACAATCATTTAGTAAGATACCAACATCTGCTGTAATTAACATCAGTTTCAGTTGCGAGAGATGGGCGGATATTTGTAAAAAGAACTCTAAAGTGGTATCTTTTGATTATCCAAAAATGTATAGATGACATCAGATCAGAAATATATAAACAGGGAGTTAAGTTGGTTATCGTTTAATGAGAGAGTATTACAGGAAGCTAAAGATAATAGTGTTCCTCTTATTGAACGACTACGTTTTTTGGGTATCTTCTCAAATAATCTTGATGAATTTTTTAAAGTACGTGTAGCCGGATTACATAAGATAGCTGATGTAAAGGGTAAACTAAGTAAATACGATAAATCGCCGGATATTATTCTTGATAGAATACATGACAAGGTGATGGAGCTTCGTACAGAGTTTGATAGTATATATATTCAGCTTATTAAAGAGCTTAGAGAGGAGAATATATTTATTGTTGATGAAGAATCTATGAATAGTACTCAACAGCAATTTGCACGAAGATACTACGAAAAGCATGTTGAGTCTGTTTTATCACCTGTAATTATATCTGAAAGCAAGAGTTTTCCGGAGTTGAGAGATAAATATTTATATCTGGCAACTAAACTGTTTAACAAGAATCAGGAAGATAAAATTGCATTTGCTCTGATAGAGATTCCTACCGACTATATGAGCAGGTTTATAATACTACCCGGAGACAACAAAAATAATTATATTATACTGTTAGAGGATCTTATAAGATTTAACCTTGATAAAGTGTTTTGTACTCTTGACTACGATAGTTATAACTCATTCTCTGTAAAGATTACACGTGATGCAGAGCTGGATATAGATAACGATCTGTCGAAAAGTATGCTTGCAAAGATACATAAAGGCATAAGAGGGCGTAAACGAGGTCAGGCTGTACGTTTTGTATATGACAGAGATATAGACGAGGATCTGTTGCAATTTATAATGAAAGGTATTGGAGTACAAAAATCAGACAGATGTATACCCGGAGGTCGTTATCATAACTTTAAGGATTTTATAAATTTTCCGTTAGTTGGTTCTGGCAGACTTGTTTATAAAAAGGATTCGCCGCTACAGCACCCTTTATTAAAAGATAAGAGTAGAATTCTTGATGCGGTAAAGCAACAAGATGTAATGGTGCACTACCCGTATCAAAAATTTACATATTTTATATCGTTGCTAAGGGAGGCTGCTATTGACCCTCAGGTTACAGAAATTAAAACTACAATATACAGAGTTGCATATGACTCTAAGATTGTAAATGCCCTTATAAATGCCTGCCGTAACGGAAAGAAAGTTACAGTTTTGGTAGAGTTGCAGGCCCGGTTTGATGAGAAATCAAATATTCACTGGGCAAACAAACTTGAGAAGTATGGGGCAAATGTTATTCTGGGGATTCATGGGTTAAAAGTACACAGTAAAGTAACGCTTATAAGAAGAAAAGAGGATGGTAAGAAGGTTGACTATGGTATAATAGGAACCGGAAACCTGCACGAAGGAACAGCCCGAGTCTATACAGATATTCAGCTGTATACAGCAAATAAGAAGATCACCTCTGATATGAATCAGCTGTTCAGTTTTTTTGAGTTTAACTATATAAAACCTGATTTTAAGAGCCTCTTTGTATCGCCATACGATACCAGAAGTGGTTTTGAAATACTTATTGAGAATGAGATTGAGAATGCTCAAAGGGGGATAAAGGCAATAATACTACTTAAGATTAATAATCTGGTTGATTATAAAATGATTGACCTGTTATACAGAGCCAGTAATGCAGGTGTTAAGATACGAATGATAATACGAGGTATGTGTTCGCTGATTCCAGGTGTTCCCGGCTTGAGCGAGAATATTGAGGTTATATCAATTGTTGATAAGTATCTTGAGCATTCAAGAATATTCTATTTCTATAATGGAGGTAATGAGGATCTGTTTATTTCATCAGCAGATTGGATGACAAGGAACCTTGATCACAGAATAGAGGTTACATGTCCGGTATATGATAACAAGATTAAAAGTGAGCTAAAGAATATTTTCAGAATACAATTTAAAGATAATGTAAAAGCCAGAGAGGTTAATAGTGAGCACAGTAATACCTACAGAGAAACAGGACGTAAGAGAGCGTTCAGGTCGCAGATAGAGACATATAAGCATTTAGCAAAACAGTTAAACAGCAAGAATAATGAAGGTATATAAATTTGGAGCAATAGATATAGGATCAAATGCATTACGTTTACTATTTACTAATGTAATTGAGAACAGAGGCAAGGTTAGTTTCAAGAAATCTTCGTTAATACGAATGCCTATAAGGTTAGGAGCAGAAGTGTTTTCAACCGGAGTTATACCTCAGCGTAAGATAGATAAACTGTTACATGCTCTTTTAGCGTTTAAACATCTGCTGTATCTTCAGGATGTGGTTAGTTATAAGATATATGCTACCTCGGCAATGCGCGATGCTAAGAACTCAAAGGATATTGTACGCACAATGCGCGAATTTGCCGATATGAATATTGAGATTATTGATGGAGAACAAGAGGCAAAAATAATCTATAAGAACCAGATAAATACACTTTCTGATGATGGTAACTATCTCTTTATTGATGTAGGTGGAGGTAGTACAGAATTTACACTGTTTAGTAAGCAGATGGCTGTATTGTCAAAATCATTTAATATTGGTACTGTGCGTATTATACAGGATATGTATGAGAAACAGACGCTTGTTGATATGGAGAACTGGATAGGCGATTTGTGTAAAGAGTATACAGATATTAATGTGATTGGTTCCGGAGGTAATATTAACAAGATAGCTAAGATGTATGTACCGGGTAAACAGGTGTTATCATATAAAAAGCTAAATACAGCAATTGAGAAAATATCAGCATATAGTGTTAAGGAACGTATAGAGGTACTGGGGTTGAATCCGGACAGAGCAGATGTAATAATACCTGCTGCTGAACTATATGCAATGGTAATGCGTTGGGTTGATGCAAAGAAAATTATAGTTCCCGGTTTTGGTCTTGCTGATGGAACAATAAGACAACTATATAAGGAGTATAAGGCTATGTTATAGCTTGTATTTTAGTATGTTTTTAGATTTTGTTTTTATCTGATATTGATGCATAACAGCTCCAGTTTCTGGTGTTTTTTCATAAAAACAGAAGTTATATAAAATAGATTTATATGTTTTGATTTATCAGTTAACATGTTTTGTTAATTTTGCATAAAACTGTAAAAATATAGATATGTTTCTGAAAAAGATTAATGAGAATCTTGAGAAAGCAATTATAGAGTTGGGTTTTGAACAACCAAACGATATGGAGAAGGCATGTTTCCCGATAATTAAAAGCGGAAAAGATGTTATTGGTATTGGTGCTGAAGGGACAGGGAAGACCTCGGTAATTGTTATGGGTGTAATACAGAAGCTTAAAGCAGCAATAAACGATGTTCCAAGAGCTCTTATTATTGTACCTGATAAAGAGTCTGCATTAAGTATGAAGGAGATGTTTGATGCATACGGTAAATACACAAACTTACGTGTACACTGTGCATATGATAAGGGTAAAATACAGGATCAGAAAGATGCTATATATTTTGGAGCCGATGTTGTAATTGGTACAGCTAAACGTTTAAATGAGTTATACTCAAATTACGGACTTAATCTTGGTGATCTGAAGATGTTTATTATTGATGATGCAGATCTTGTTATACGTAATATGTATCATATACATACGAATAGATTTGCAGCTACAATAAAACGTTGTCAGCAACTTGTGTTTTCATCAAAGATGACTGAAAAAATAGCTGATCTGGAGTATGAATTTATGAATTTTCCGCAGACAATAAATATAGAGTAGTTTGAGAAACTGTTTCTGAGTTTTATTAAACTCTATATTTTAAAGATAACAAGTACTTTGATTTATGATTCTGTTAAAACTCTGAAAATTTATACAGATGTTCTGGATTTTATAGAGACGTAGAGTTTGCAAAAGAGCCAGAGGTTACAAGAAGTAAACAATGGCTCTGTTTTATGATACCTGCGCAATATAATACAATTGCATCAGGATAATTAGTTTGTAAGAAAGTCTATTACTTCTGTTATCTTGTTAAGTTTTATAACCTTATCTTTTACATTGTTGTCTGGTGTAATCATCTCATGTTGCCATGTTGTATGAAATGGAATATGTACACCTTGTGCTCCAATATTTATTACAGGTATAACATCCGATTTTAAAGAGTTCCCAATCATTAGGAATTCATCAGGTGATGTATTTATATTCTGTAGAAGCTTTCTGTAATCAGACTCTTTTTTATCGCTCATTACCTCAAAGTGATGAAACATATCTCCTAGTTCAGATTTACGCAGTTTACGCTCCTGATCAATTAAGTCGCCTTTTGTTGCTACAATAAGTTTATAACCTTTGCCTCTCAATGTACTCAGAACATGTTTTATATCCTCAATCAGTTCAACAGGTTTGTTATGTAACTCTTTGCCAAGCTCTATAATCTTGTTAATAATCTCCGGCGATACTTTTCCGTCACTGATTTGTATAGCGGTTTCTATCATAGATAGAGTAAAACCCTTTATACCAAAGCCATATAAATCAAGGTTTTTTATCTCTGTATTGAATAGATTGTTTATGATATCTTCAGAAGGCATATACTCTTTAAGTAATTTGCTGAACTCGTGTTCTGTATCTCTGAAGTATGTTTCGTTAATCCATAATGTATCGTCTGCATCAAACCCTATTACCCTATAATCCTTCTTCATTATTTGCAGATAAAGTATCGTTAATATATGTGTATAAATTACAATTGTCTATATGTTTTGTTGAAAGATGTTTGCCTTTAACCTCAGGAGCTTTAACACCTTTGGCAAAGAATGTATTGCCAACAAATACCCTTGATTCGTCCCAACAGTTGTTTTTATAGAAACTCTCAATAAGTTTTGTTCCTCCTTCAACAATTACAGATTGTATGCCTTGCTCATACAGATCTGTCATAACCTGCGATATTACATCTTTAGCATAATCTATATTTAGAATTTTAAGATTCTCTGTTTCTGTAAACTCTTTTTTATTCTTTTTAGCACTGGCATTATTACCAATATATATTCTTGTTGGCTGACTATTATCAAATATATTTAGAGAAACAGGTAACCTTAGAGTTCTGTCTAATATTATCCTTGTAGGATTATTAGGTGTCCACTCTCTTACATTCAATTTCGGATTATCCATAAGAGCAGTATTGGTGCCAATCATAATACCCATCTCATCGCTTCTCCATCTGTGTACAAGAGCTCTGGCAAGATCATTAGTAATCCATTTAGGAGAGTTGTTATCCTCTTCTCTTTCAGAATCAATATACCCATCAGCTGTTTGAGCCCATTTAAGAATTATATATGGTCTTTTATTGTTATGGAAAGTAAAAAATCTTCTGTTCAGGAAGATAGATTCTTCT
Source organism: Bacteroidales bacterium (assembly GCA_025210735.1). GTDB lineage: Bacteria > Bacteroidota > Bacteroidia > Bacteroidales > UBA6680 > UBA6680. The sequence goes on along the minus strand of JAOARD010000062.1, from coordinate 92,443 downwards.
TCAAGAATCCCTGTTGTAACCTCAATACCGGCATTTTTAATTATCTCAATACCTTTTCCGTCAACTTCTTTAAATGAATCTCTGCAACCAATTACAACACGCTTAAATTTGTGTTGAACAATAAGATCTGCACAAGGAGGCGTTTTGCCATGGTGAGCACATGGTTCAAGGTTTACATATATAGTTGATTCTTTAAACAGCGATTTATCCTCAACACTATTTATCGCATTTACTTCAGCGTGTACCTCTCCGTATTTGCGGTGAAATCCTTCTCCAATTATTTTATTGTTATGAACAATAACAGATCCAACCATTGGATTTGGGTATGTATGTCCCTCACCTTGAGCGGCAAGTTCAATACATCGTCTCATATATTGTATGTCGTTATTCTTTTCAATCATCTTTTTCTAAATTTGCAAAATGAGATCTACATTACATCATATAAAAACTATTTTCAGCACGGAGCTTAACGGCATATATCCGGATACCGAGATAAACAGTTTTTTCCGTATAACAGCTGAGGAGATATTAGGTTTAACACCTGTTGAAATTCATCTCAATATGTCAGCCGAGATTGATGAAAATAAGTTTGCGCAAATTAATAAAATTGTTGACGATCTGAAACATGAAAAACCAATTCAGTACATTATAGGGCATACAGAATTTTATGAACTTAAGTTTTTGGTGAACGAAAATGTACTTATTCCGCGCCCCGAGACAGAGGAGTTGGTACACTGGATAATTACAGATAATAGAATAGATGAACCAGTAATTATTGATATTGGTACAGGTAGTGGCTGTATTCCTGTTTCATTGGCAAAAAATATTAACAGTGCTGATGTAAAGAGTATTGATATCTCAGAAGATGCGATAGAAACAGCAACCAGAAATGCTAAACTGAATAATGTTAATGTTGAGTTTGTAAATGCGGATATACTGAGTTATACCAATATAGATGTAGCAAAAGCAGATATTGTTGTTAGTAACCCTCCGTATATAAGAGAGTCAGAGAAAAGGCTGATGAGTAATAATGTGCTTGACAATGAACCTCATTTGGCACTTTTTGTAGACGATAATGATCCGCTTATTTTTTATAAAGTAATTGCAGACTTTGCTATATCAAATCTGAAGAAAGGAGGAGTTTTGTATCTGGAAATTAATGAAGCTTTTGGAGAGGAAACTTGTAACATGTTAATTGAAAAAGGTTTTACTGATTGTATATTAAGAAAGGATCTGTTTGGTAAGGACAGAATGATTAAAGCCATGAAACCATGAATATCCCTAAATACACCCCAGAACAGGCTCTTGGTAAAATGATGCAGTTATGTTCTCAGTCAGAAAAATGTGAATATGATATTCAGCAGAAACTTATAAAGTATGGATTGTCTAATTCAGATATTGAAAATGTAATTGATAAACTCATTGAAGAGAAATTCATTGATGAAACACGTTTCTGCAGAGCATATGTTAATCATAAATTCAGATTTAATAATTGGGGGCGTGTAAAAATCAGACACATGCTCAAAACAAAGAAGATATCTAATACTAATATAGAAGAGGCTCTCTCTTCAATTACTGATGAAGAGTATTGTGATAAAGTAATGCGTATTCTCAGATCAAAACTTAAAAATATGCCTTTGCCGGATGATTATAACGAACGTAATAAAGTTGCAGCGCATGTAATACGCAAAGGTTTTGAACCTGATAAGGTATTTGCTGCAATGGCTGAATATAGAGTTGATGAACTGTAGTTCTTGTAAACTCTACTGTTTAGATATTTTAGAAGAGTACTGTTATTAAATATAGTAAGTTAAGATATTTTGGCTAATAGCTTTTTACTTTGTTATTATCTAAATAACTGTTAAATTCGCACACTTTTTAACCCATAAGATTAAGAAGAGAACATTACATAGAATAAAATTTTAAACCTTAAATTAAATAGAAATGAGGAAAATACTCTGCTCTGTTGTAATTCTGTTTACAACATTGTCTGTTTTTGGTCAATCCCAAAAGATAAAGTTTGGTAAAATAACAAAAGAAGAAGTTGCAAAATCAGTTTACTCTATTGATACAACCGCCTCAGCGATTGTTTTGGCTGATATTGGAGAGAATAGAATTATGTATACTGATGTACAGGGATTCAAGCTTTATAAGGATTATCATATACGTATAAAAATACTTACTGAGGAAGGTCTTGAGAATGCAACAAGAACACTGTTTTACTATGATAAGGCAGAGTCTATGCATAATATTAAAGGGTATACCTATAACATTGATGGAGGAAAACTTAAGAAGACAAAACTAACAAAAGAGGGTATATTTAAAGAGAAACTAACAGATAGAGGTATACGAAAGGTCTCTATTACTATGCCAAAAGCAAAAGTAGGATCAGTAATTGAGTATAAGTATAGAATTGAATCTGATTATGTTGTTAATCTTAATGATTGGTACTTTCAGTCAAATAAACCTGTATTATATACTTCATATACAATTGAGATACCTGAGTATTGGACGTTTAAGAAGTTAATGTCTGGATATATTCCTGTTATGGTTAATAATGAGGTGAAAAATGTACCATTTGGCAGTACTGCGTATAACATTTATATAACTAAATATACTGCAACAAATGTAAAACCTTTTTCTAGAGATTCTTATATGGATTCTGAAGAGAACTATATATCAAAAGTGAAATTTGAGTTAAAGAAAATTACTGTTCCTGGATCAGTATATAAAGACTTTAATTCAACATGGCCTAAGATCAGACAGAACCTTTTGGGCAATAGTAATTTTGGAGGAAGAATTGGTAAAGCTAATTTTATATATAAAGAGTTACCTGATTCAATTAAGAATGCTGATAATGATATGAAAAAACTAAGACAGCTATATGAATGTGTAAATAGTAGGTTAAAAAGTAATGACTACATTGGTATATATTGTAGAAGACCATTAAGAAAGGTCTGGAAAGAAAAGCTAGCTTCGGCACCTGAGATAAACTTTACATTAATATCATTGCTTAAGACCGCTGGCTATGATGTATTTCCTGTTATTCTGAAAACAAGATCTAGTGGATTGCCACACCCTGCTGAAATTATATTATCTGAATATAACTATGTAATAGCACTTGTAAAACTTGACGGTAAAGAAATCTTACTTGATGCAACTAATCCACTTCTAAAACTTGGAGCAATACCAGAGGAGTGTATTAACGGAAAAGGGCAACTTATTGATAGAATTATGTGGAAAGAGGTTGATTTGGAGCAGAACAATCTGGACAAATTAACAGTAGCAGGGAATTTCTCATTTGACGAAGACTATAGAATGAATGGAGATGTGAGTCTTAAATTCGAGGATATTGGAGCATTTGATGTAAGAAATGCTTATACTGATAAAGAAGAAGATGAGTTTATAGAAGATTTTACTGAGGACATAAATGGATTTGATATAGAGTCAACAAATATTGAAAACAGAGAGAGTATATATGATCCTCTTGTAGTAAAGATGAAACTATCTTCTGTTGAAGAGAATGCGAATATAAACAGATTAATTATCGATCCTGTTTTTTATCTAAAGACCAGTGAAAACCCATTTAAATTAAAAGATCGCAAATATCCGGTTAACTATCCTAATCTACTTAATAAGAGAGTTTATATTAAGATTAAAATTCCTGAGGGATACGAGGTTGAAGAGCTTCCAAAACCAATGTTAATGTCAATACCTGGAAAGGGGATAGTTTATAAATATCAGGTTTTAAATATGAACGGAACTCTTGTTGTTAATATGAGTTTTAAAACCAATAAGCGTAAATTTGGTGTTGAAGAATATCCAGCTCTGAAAGAGGCTTATAGGATGATTGTTGATAAAGAGGCTGAAAAAATAGTACTTAAAGCTAAACCTAATCAGGCATAAAGTATAATTAAACCCGTGATTAAGATATTACGGGTTTAATATTTTACCCTAAATAAAAAAGTGTATATCAAATGAGACATATAATATTGTGTATATTAATACTGTTGAATATAGCTTCAGTATATGCAAAAAAGAAAGAAACTTATCCTGTTGTAGATATTCCAAAAGAACTTCTAAAAAGAGCAGATGCTGTAATCAGACTTGATAAAACAGAGGTGTTTTTGAACTCGAAGACGGAGTTTATTATTAAAGAACATTTTGTTGTCACAATCCTGAATGAGTCTGGTAAAGGACTTGCTTCAAAGGTGGTAGGTTATGATAAAGATTCTAAGGTTTTAGAGTTTAGTGGAGTGCTATATAATAGTAACGGTAAAAAAGTTAAGAAGAGTAAAAAGTCCGATATTATTGATTTTTCTGCAACATCGGGTTATACAGTATTTAGCGATAATAGAAGTAAAAGTTTATCGTTTGAGTATGCTGAGTATCCATTTACGGTAGAGTTTGAATGTATAAAAAAGGTAAATGGAGGTTTCTTTATACCAGGATGGGCTAAACCTATGTATTCAAGAATCTCTGCGCAGGAAACGATATTGGATGTGAATGTAAAATCAGGAATAGTATTTAACTATAAGGAACTGAATGGTGCTGATAAATATAAAACAGTTGCACATAAAAGTGATTATAAAGTTTACACATGGAGATCTGAGAATGTAAAAGCCGATAAGTATGAAGATTTTCAACCTTCAATTGTAGAGTTAACTCCATATGTAATGACAGCCGTTGGGGAATTTAATTTTGAAGGATTTCATGGTAGTTTGGCTACTTGGAATGATTTTGGGAAATGGTCTTCTGTTTTAAATTGGGACAGACAAAAGGTTTCAGAGAAAACCACTCAGGAGGTGAAAAATATTGTTGCAGATATTACTGATACCAGAGATAAAGTGAAAGCTGTGTATAAATATATGCAAGGCAGAACAAGGTATGTAAGTATTCAAGAAGGAATTGGAGGATTCAGACCTTTTCCGGCAGAAACAGTTGACAGACTTGGTTATGGCGATTGTAAGGCGTTGACAAATTATACGCTAGCCTTATTAAAGGTGGTAGGAATAAAATCATATTATACTCGTATATATGGAGGTGAAAAACGTAAATTCTATAAAGATTTTCCATGTCAGCAGTTTAACCATGTAATATTAACAGTTCCATTAGAAAAAGATACCATGTGGCTTGAGTGTACAAGTCAGAATAATCCTGCAAACTTTATTGCCGGTTTTACTGAAGACAGATATGGTTTAATGGTAACAAGAAATGGAGGAAAACTAATTCGTACAAAAAGATACGATGAGAATGATAACACAAGAATTACCAATGCCAATTTTATTGTTGATGAAAATGGAAAAGCAACAGGTAAGATAAATATTGTATGGAGAGGCAGACAGTTTAGTGATAAACGATCACTGATGAACAGAAGTGTTAAGAAGCATAAGAAGTACATATTAAACATGTTTGGACATCTTGATTTTGATATAGTAGACTATTCGTTTAAAGATAATATATCAGAAGATCCTTCATTGGAACTCTCAATAGATGTTAATGTAAATAATCTTGTTAAGATTAGTGATACTAAGATGATGCTTAAAGGAAGTTCTTTGTTTAAATACAAGAACTCGTTAAAAAAGAAGAGCAACAGAAAGAAACCATTTGAGTTTACTTATGCCTATAAGGATATTGATTCAGTATCAATTACACTACCTAAAGGATACAAGATGGAATATGATCCAAGAACAAAAGATATTGATAATGAGTTTGGCGCATATAAGTATACAATAGATATTAACGATAATAAAATAGTTTATGTAAGAAAAACTATTGCAAAAGAGGGGCAGCACCCGGCAATAAAGTATAATGATTTTGTAGACTATGTAAGAAAGAAAAGGAGTTGTGATAATCAACAAATAATCCTGAAAAAGATATAATTAGTAAAAAAAGCCAATCAAACGATTGGCTTTTTTGTTAGATCACTTTTGTGTCTGTTATGCTTTTTCTTTATTAAAAGAAGAGCTTTATAAATAGGCTCAATGGTTAATAACGAAAAAACACAAGCTATCCAGAATATATGACTTCCCGGATTACTGTATTCTGCAGGCAGAATATTACTCGTTGTTTTTACCAATAACAACCATAATATAAAGGTTATTAAGTAATTAATGAATCTATTCCTCATAAAGCTGATTTACTTTAAGATCAATTAATAAACATATAATTGTTAAGTGGCGTATAGTTTGTTTTAAAAAAAGGATTACGAAGGTATTGAATTTTTGTATCAATTATAATGTTATGTAGCACCTTATATATTATATAATCTTAAAGAATCAACTGTTTATAATGGGGTATTTAAAATGCTTTTATAATTATGTTTTTATACTTTTGTGGTAGTAAACAATTATATAGTAAATGATAACACAGGAACAATTAAGAGAGATTATAAGACGTCGGGATGCGTTGAGGAGGCATCTTTGACATTGATAACAGATTAATAGAGTTAGACGAACAAGAGCAAAAAACTGCTGATCCTGATTTCTGGAACAATCCGGACGAGGCGGAAGCTCACATGAAGAAGGTTGCAGGAATAAAGCAATGGACAGAATCTTTTGCTAAGGTTGATACTTTAACCGAAGATCTTGTTGTACTGTATGATTTTGCAAAAGAGGGAGAGGCCTCAGAAGATGAGGTTCAGGAAGTTTATAATACATCGTTAACAGCCATTGAAGATCTGGAACTTAAGAACATGCTTGGGAAAGATGAAGATAAACTTGGAGCAATACTTAAGATAAATGCCGGAGCTGGAGGGACAGAGAGTCAGGACTGGACAGAGATGCTGATGCGCATGTATATACTTTGGGGGGAGAAAAATAACTACAAAGTAAAAGAGATAAATTATCAACCGGGAGATGATGCTGGTGTAAAAACAGTTTCGCTAGAGTTTGAGGGCGATTTTGCATATGGTTATCTTAAAGGAGAAAATGGAGTCCACAGACTTGTTCGTATATCGCCGTTTAATGCTCAGGGAAAACGACAAACATCTTTTTCGTCGGTGTTTGTAACTCCAATGATTGACGATACTATAGAGATAGAGGTTAACCCGGCTGATATTACATGGGAAACGTTCCGTTCAGGAGGAGCCGGAGGACAGAATGTTAATAAGGTTGAAACGGGAGTTAGAGTACGTCATAAACCATCAGGAATAATTGTAGAGAATACAGAGACACGTTCGCAGCTTAAAAATAAAGAGAATGCAATGCGTATCCTGAAATCGCATCTTTATGAACTTGAGCTGAGAAAGCGTCAGGAGACACAAGCTGAGATAGAAGGGCAAAAGATGAAGATTGAGTGGGGTTCGCAGATACGAAGTTATGTACTCCATCCGTATAAAATGATTAAGGATGTTAGAACAAACCACGAGACATCTAATGTTCAGGCTGTATTAGATGGCGAATTGAATGATTTTATTAAAGCTTATCTTATGGAGTTTGGTAGCAATACCAATAATGAGTAGATTTATAGAATGTTAAGAAGATTGATTGGTAAAGTAGGGAAGAGGATTATTCTGGCTGTTGCAATTATTGTAACGCTGGCTGTTGGTGTTAAGACCGATCAGGAGATATCTGTGGTTAAAAAGAGAGAGGTCAAACATATTGTTGATCAGGTAAACCTTGCTAAATGGCAATTGCGAAATGAGATTATTACAATAGAGAGACTCTTGCGTATGGCGTCAAATTTTGCTGAACAGAGGGTTATTACTCCGGCTAAAGGTGATGATGTTGACCGTATAGCAATGCCTTTCTTAAATAGTTTTAAGAGACTAAAAACATTTATTGTTGCAGATACAAACGGAGATGAGTATGCAATTACAAAAGAGAAACGTACCTGGTTATCTTCATATGTTAGCCTGAGCACTGGAAAAGAAGGAGAGGATAAGGTAAGATGGATAAGGACAATTGATGGTAAACGAAATGTTGTATCGGGGTGGAATAGTATGGATACTACATACGACCCACGACAAAGACCATGGTTTCAGTCAGCATTATGTAACTCAATATATAAGCAGATAAACTGGTCAGAACCTTATATATTTCATACGCAGAAAATGCCAGGTATAACAGCATCTGTAAAGTGTACTAAAACACAACCTGTAATGGTTATTGCTATTGATGTTTTGCTTAGTGATCTCACAAAATTTACAATGGGATTCTCTGAAAACAGAGATGTAAAACTATTTATCCTTACAAAAGATCTTCAGTTTCTTGGGGTGCCTAAGACAGAAGAAACAATTAGTAATAAAGATATAAACTCGTTGTTACTTAAGGATTACAGAGAACTTAATAAGGATTATTTTACCAAAGCAATAGATCACTGGACGGCTAATGGCGATGATATATACAGCCCATTCTCTTACAAGTCTGATGGAGAAGGATGGTGGGGGCAGATTACACCATTTAATCTGGAAGGAAATAAATATCTGCTGATAGGGCTTATTACACCAGAGAGTGAGCTACACAGTTCTATAAACTTTATCAGAATTATAGCGTGGGTTATAGTCTGTGCATTTATACTGGTTCTGTTACGATCTATGTTCAGAAAATAGAAGACTTTAAATTTATATATCGCACCAGTAAACATAGTGTAATACATTGTTGTTTAACTGGTGTTTTTTATTCAATTACATTATGATTAAGATATACCATAACACCAGATGTAAACATAGCAGAAACGGACTTGAGTACCTGAAGAGCAAAACAGATGATTTTGAAATTGTAGAGTATCTTAAGAACCCTCTTTCTGCTGAAGAGATGGAAGATATTATAGATAAGCTGAATATTGAGCCAATTGATATTGTTAGAAAACAGGAAGATTACTATAAAAAGAGTTTAAAAGGAAAAACACTTTCAAAAGCTGAGTGGGTTAAAGAGTTTGCTGCAAACCCTAAAATAATTCAGCGACCAATAGTAATTAACGGAGATAAAGCAGTTATTGGGATACCACCTGAGAATATAGATAATATTTTGTAGAGTCAGGTACCCCAGCTATCCTTATCCAGACTTCTGTACTGTATAGCCTCTGCCAGATGTTCAGACTCTATACAGTCAGATTTTGATAAATCAGCAATAGTTCTGGATACCTTTAGTATTCTGTCGTAAGCTCTGGCAGATAAATTCATCTTCTCCATTGCATTCTTAAGCATAACGTTGCCTTCATTGCTTATATTACAAAATTCTCTGAGCATAGATGGTGTCATCTGTGAGTTTGAGTGTATCTCCTTATGATCTCCAAACCTTGCATTCTGTATTTTTCTGGCAGCAATAACCCTCTCTCTGACATCAGAACTCGATTCTGTACTCTCAGCCGATGCTAATTCAGTAAACTCTACCGGAACTACCTCAACATGTATATCTATCCGGTCCAGCAGTGGTCCGGAAATCCTGTTAAGATACCTTTGTACCATGCCATGACCACATACACATTCCTTTGTAGGATGATTATAATACCCGCAAGGACAAGGGTTCATAGATGCAACCAACATACATCCGGCAGGAAAATCAACTGTAAACTTAGCCCTTGATATAGTAATATTTCTATCTTCAAGAGGTTGACGCAACACCTCAAGAACAGCACGCTTAAACTCAGGTAGTTCATCTAAAAACAGAACACCATTATGTGCTAATGATACCTCACCTGGTTGTGGAAAAGTACCACCGCCAATAAGAGCAACATCAGATATTGTATGATGTGGAGATCTGAATGGGCGTTGTGTAATTAACGATGTATTCTTATCTACCTTTCCTGCAACAGAATGAATCTTTGTTGTCTCAAGAGCCTCTTGCAAACTTAATGGAGGTAGAACAGAAGGGAGCCGTTTTGCCAACATTGTTTTACCTCCTCCCGGTGGTCCTATCATTATAATATTATGACCTCCTGCGGCAGATATCTCAAGTGCCCGTTTTACATTTTGTTGTCCCTTAACGTCCGAAAAATCAAAAGGAAATGTATTTATTTTCTTGTTAAACTCGTTTCTGGTATCAACATCAACCCTATCTATATCTGCACCAAAGTCCAGAAAATCAGCAACCTCTTTCAGAGTGTTTACACCTAAAATATCAAGATTATTAACAACGGCAGCTTCGGTAGCATTATCTTTTGGTAAAATAAGACCCTTATAATTCATCTCACGCGCTTTAATAGCTATTGGTAAAGCACCCTTTATTGGTTTTATCTCACCATCAAGCGATAACTCTCCGGCAATCATATACAGATCAAGAATCTCTGTATTAATCTGTCCTGAGGCAGCAAGAATACCTATTGCTATGGGAAGATCAAATGAAGAACCCTCTTTTCTGATATCTGCGGGAGCAAGATTAATAACTAATCTTTTGCCGGGACGCCTGAATCCTGTATTCATTATTGCAGACTCAACCCTGTGCTGACTCTCCTTAACAGCACTATCCGGCAAACCAACCATGAAAAACTTGAAACCTTTTGAAGCATTTACCTCTACTGTAATAGGAATAGCTTCAACACCAAATACTGAGGCTGAATATGTTTTTACAAGCATATGTAAACTATTAATCTATACTAAATTTAAGGAATATTAAATCTATAGTCAATTAATAGTTTACATATTAATTATAATTATTCTTGATAATATCTGTATGCCGGGCATGACGATCTGCTTACCCTGTGTTTTACTTCGCCTTTACGTGGACAACCAAACATAAAGTTCATACCAAACCTTATTGTTGCAGTTCTTGAATACTCAGGATAGAATGCAACCAATATATTATCTGTAATCAGATGCATACGTAAAATCCACAACTGGGCAGTAATACCAACACCAACATTCATAGGTGTATTATGCATATAAGACCATGATAAGATTGTTGAAAACTTATATGATGGAGAATATAGTGCACCTAAAGTAAATGAAGGTATTACTGTATTATACAGAAATTCATTCCTGTTCAGAAAAGAGAACGATATCTGATCGTTATAACGATACTCAGCAGCAACATAGGTTTGTGCAGGAAGCCATGTTGTAAACCCTCCCTGACCATTGCTTAATTTCATTGCATTACCTATACTGTCAATTACTCCCAGTCCGTTTACACCAGATGAGGCGTTATCAGTATCTGTAGCACCTACAAAACTTAAATCGGCACTCTGGTTAAATCTGTACGATGAACTATTCCATCGTATTACACCAAAATCAATAACACTGGCAGATAATGTAATCTTATCATTAAGATCGTATGTTCCTCCTAAGTCAATACCAATACCCGGATTTTTCCTGTTTATTATATATTTCATGGGATCATTATCAAACGTTATATCGTTCAAATACCCATCGTTATCAAAAGTAGCAGTCATAGGAGCAGAAGCAAGTAGTTGCAAATCCGATTTCATAGTTACCTTAAAAGTATTCTCATCAGTAGTCAGATCAAGCTCTTTTACTTTTGATTTTATACCAACTCTACCAAATAGTAGTTTTACTCTACCTCCTAACCTGAGTCTGTCGTCAACCTGTTTTGACATACCAAGAGCATACTCCCTGTAAAAAGCTGCTCTTACCGATGTGTTCCGGAGTTTCATAGTTTCACCCAGACTCTTATAATTACCTTCAATAACCAATCTAAGAGCATCTTTAGGGTATCCAATTCTTTGATAAGCTTTCTCTGTTACAGTAAAAAACAGATCTGTATCTTCATTTAATTTATAACCAAATGACAGCAAACCTATATGCTGATTCAGATTTATATAATCTACGTAGTGTGCTCTTTTAAGAGCATTGCTAAAACGTATCTCTCCGCTTTTGTCAACAACGGTTCTGTAAGACATACCTGTACTCCCTACACTAAAATGCAACGATGTTAATGCAGGAAAGCCAACATAATATTTACAGTGCAAACCTATTGCCGGATTAACAATATTAGACTCTACAGACTTATTCATCAGAAACAGTGTATTAGAGTTCTGTGAATATAATCCAATTGAGAATGAAAGCAGAATAGCTGTTGTAAAAATAAATTGCTTCATTTCTTAAAGTGAAGATGGATTTAATTTAACAACTGCTCCGATATTTACATCAATCTTTTGAAATTCCGGTTTGGGTACATAAGTAGATGATAAACTCTTACTTGATATATCTACCTCAACAACTACCTTCTTAGCTATATCCAGATTTGTGATATATTTATCGTTTACAACAAGAAGCGCTTTATTCTCTCCTACCTTTCCTGTTATGGTATCAACAGGCGATATAGTAACATTATCATTTATAAGAAAGTCTGTTATGGCGTTCTCTGCCTGATCTAAAAAAACAACCCTTGTATTAAGGTCAAAAGGAGTGTAATTCTGGGTATAAACATTAATCATTAGCGACTTTGCCGATTTGGAAAAATCGCTAATATCCGGTATAGACTGAATGGTATCCTTAATTCGGATAGAGCCTGCAACTCCGGGGTACTTCCAACCCGACAAGATAAATAACTTATCGGTTACAATCTTGGTAGACAATAGTGGTATTGCATACTCAGGATTAAGATTTTCTGTTTTTGGTGATTCATTAAACTTGTCCTTAAAACACGACGTGGCAATAAATGCAATAGTCAGTATTAACACTAATATGTATCTATTCATACTTATAGAATTTGTAATATAATCCTGTTTAAATTAATACGTGGTTATGTGCAAATAAATTGTGTGTTTTGTAAAGAAATAGAAATTAAATAAAGATAAAAAATAAAGTAAGTATATTTTTTAACCTACAAAAAATCTATTAGATTAGAATTATTATTCTAGTTGTTGATTATTTATTACTTAACTCTATTTAAGTTAATAATAATCTGCTATAAACTTGTGTGTTATTTAGAAATTTTAAATTTGATACTGATGTTTAAAAGAGTCGTTTTTTACTTTACCCTTAGTTTAATTTTGTTTGCATATGCTTGTTCTCATAAAGAGAAGAGAGCTGTTAATGTTATTACCCCTGTACCAAAAAACATAGAATACAGAAGTGGTAATTTTACTATTAATAAAGATACCAGAATAGTTATATCTAATGATTCTGGTATTGTTGCTGTGGCTGAATATCTGAAGGATAGAATAAAGGAGATCTCCGGAAATGATTTGATAATAATTACCAGAGAGGATAAAAAGAGAAATTTTATATCAATTAAAGGAAGTGTTGATTCTATAGCACCTGAAGGTTATAACCTGAATGTTTCGAAACGAAATATTGAGATAAAAGCCAACAATGCTGCAGGAGCATTTTATGCAATACAAACAATGTTTCAGCTAATGCCTCCTGAGGAGATTGCAAAAAGTAATAGTAATACTATAAGTGTATCTGCTGCAAAAATATTTGACAAACCTGATTTTAAGTGGAGAGGAATGCATCTTGATGTATGCAGGCATTTTTACTCTGTTGAGTTTGTTAAAAAATATATTGATCTGTTGGCAATGCATAAAATGAATGTTTTTCACTGGCACCTTACAGAAGATCAGGGATGGAGAATACAGATTGATAAGTATCCGAAACTTACAGAGGTTGGTGCGTGGCGCACAGAGAAAGATGGATCACTGCATGGTGGGTTTTATACAAAAGAACAGATAAAAGAAGTTGTAGCTTATGCAAAGGATAGACATATAACCGTGGTTCCTGAAATAGAAATGCCCGGACACTCGTTAGCTGCACTTGCTGCTTATCCTGAGTATTCATGTACCAAAAAAGGATTCTCTGTAACAAACCAATGGGGAATATTTGAGGATATATACTGTGCAGGAAACGATAAAACATTAGAGTTCCTGAAAGATATTTTGGTTGAAGTAATGGAGCTATTCCCATCAGAATATATACATATTGGTGGTGATGAGGCACCAAAAGCGAGATGGAAGAAATGTCCGTTATGTCAGAAACGTATAAGAGATAATAAATTAAAAGACGAGTATGAGTTGCAAAGTTGGTTTATTCAGCAGATAGATAAATTTCTTACAGAGAGAGGACGTAAATTAATAGGTTGGGACGAGATACTTGAAGGAGGCTTGTCGCCAAATGCAACAGTAATGTCATGGCGTGGTGAGGCCGGAGGTATTGAAGCTGCAAATGATAACCACTACGTTGTAATGTCGCCAAATAAACCTTGCTATTTTGATCACTATCAGTGGATCCCTGAGGCAGAGCCAAAAGCAATTGGAGGATACACAACACTAAAAGATGTATTTAACTACTCACCTGTTCCTGCAAAACTTCCGGCAGACAAACACAAATATGTTCTGGGAGCACAAGGTAATGTTTGGACAGAATATATGGGAACAGAAGATCATGTAGAGTATATGGTTATTCCACGTATTACAGCTCTTGCAGAGGTTCTTTGGGGAAAGAGAGATAATGACTGGAACAGTTTTATGAAACGATTACAGGTTCAGATAAAACGATTTGATGCACTTGACTATAACTATCATTTGCCTGTACCAAAGTCAAAAATATCTAATATACTATTTACAGATACAGTTACTGTTTCATTATCTCTGCCTTACGATTTTGCAAAGATATACTATACATTAGATGATTCAGAACCAACAGATAAATCGCTTCTTTATAATGGTGCAATAAAGATGAAAAAAGGGGATGTACTTAAAGCCTTTACATGGGTAAGCAAAAACAAACGCTCTCCTTATACGGTTATAAATGCACGATCAATTGATAAAATAGAACCAGTAAAGATTGGTGGTCTTAAACGTGGTATCAGAGCAGATGTTATTAACGGAAGTTTTAATAAATGTTCACAGGTAAAAGGCGATATAATATCATCAACAACTCAGAACGATTTTGATGTAGATAATATTGGTCCGAAACATCTTTTTGGTGCAATATTTAATGGTTATATTCGTATTTCTAAAGATGATAACTATCTTTTTGAACTGGGTTCTGATGATGGAAGTGTTTTATATATAGGAGATATAAAAGTTGTTGATAACGATGGTAAACACTCCTTCCGTAAACGTCAGGGAGTAATCTCATTAAGCGAAGGTTACTATCCTATTAAAGTTAAATATCTGCAAGGATATGGCAGAAAGAAACTACAGTTAAAGGTAGGAACCAACGAAAGCTGGTTAGATTTAAAAGATATGCTTTATTATAAAGATTAATTAAATAAATATTTGTTATGAAACCTACATTATTGGTTTTAGCTGCCGGAATGGGTAGCAGATATGGTGGTTTAAAGCAGTTAGATAAACTGGGACCATCTGGTGAGACAATATTAGAATATTCGGTATATGATGCAATAAGAGCAGGATTTGGAAAGGTTGTTTTTGTCATCAGAAGAAATATCGAGGATGATTTCAGGAAAGCTTTGGGAGATAAATTCTCTGATAAGATTAAAGTAGAATACGTTTTTCAGGAATTAGATATTGTTCCGGAAGGTATTGTTGTGCCGGAAGAGAGAACAAAACCATGGGGAACAGGTCATGCTGTACTTGTGGCAAAAAATGCTATTAGCGAACCATTTGCTGTAATAAATGCTGACGACTTCTATGGAGCCGATGCATTTAAAACAATTGCCGATTTTATGGTTGATCAGCATAATCAGGGTAAAGAAGATTTCTCAATGGTTGGTTATATGCTGAATAAAACTCTGTCTGAAAATGGTTATGTATCAAGAGGAGTATGTGCTGTAGATAGTAACAACAACCTTATTGATATTAACGAGCGTACAAAGGTTCAGAGAGAAGAGAGTGGAGATATTATTTATCAGAATGAAGAAGGTGGTAAGATGAAACTAGGAGAGAATGATCCTGTATCTATGAACTTCTGGGGTTTTACACCTGATGTTTTTGATAAACTTGAGAATGGATTTAAAGAGTTTGTTGATAAAAACTCAGCTAATCTGAAATCAGAGTACTATATACCATTGGTTGTTAAAGAAGCTATTGATACAAAATACAAGGCAACGCGTGTATTATCAAGCGATGCTAAGTGGTTTGGTGTAACATATCAGGAAGACAGGCCTGATGTGGTAGAGCAGATAAATTCTCTTGTTAAAGAGGGGCAATACCCATCTAACTTGTGGGAGTAGATAATAAAGTTCCGTCGCGGAATTAATATAAAAAAGAGACGGATGGATGATGTAATTGATATAGCAAAGCATTTTTGCAGTATTGATTTAATAAAAGAAGTTGAACCGATAGGTAACGGTCACATCAACCGAACCTATCGGTTACACATGTCTGAGGGCGACGACATAATTCTGCAACAGATAAATAATAATGTATTTAACGATGTTGAAGGGCTATCAAATAATGTTGAAGTAGTACTTAATCTGTTGTCTTATATAACAGATAAATATCCAAAATATATAAAGACACTATCTGGAGATGGATTTGTTAAAGTTTCCGGTGATTATTGGCGTGCAATAACATCTGTACCTGATAGCAAAGTGTATATTAACCTGAATGGTAACAGTAAACGTGCTTTTAGTTGTGGTACAACACTTGGCGAGTTTCATAATATGCTGGGTAATGTATCTGTTGATATGTTTAAAGATATATTGCCACAGTTTCATTCAGCAGAACGCAGATATCGTGAATTTCATGATGCACTTAAATCTGCAAATATGGAGAGACTTAAATCTGCTTCTGTGTTTATAGATTATGCTATTGACTTTGAGGAAAGTATAATGGTATATTCAAATGATATATTTTCAGATAATATACCTCTGCGTATTGTTCATAACGATCCCAAATTATCTAACATACTTTTTAACAATAACGATGAGGCAATATGTTTGATAGATTATGATACAGTTATGGCAGGAACCATAATAACAGATTTTGGCGATGCTTTAAGAACGGTTGCAGCTAAGGCAAATGAGGATGAAGAGCGTACAGACAGAATAAAGTTTGATATGAATCTGTACAGACAGTTTACATGTGGTTACTTAAATAAGATAAAGGATACAATAACTACTGAAGAGAAGAATAAATTGTATTATGCACCGCTATATATTACCTTTATTATGGGACTCAGGTTTCTGACCGATTACCTTAATAACGATATATATTATAGTACTGCATATGCAGAACACAATCTTGTAAGAGCAATAAATCAGTTTACACTGGTTAATGATATAAAAGGAAAGCTAAAAGATATTGAGTCTGTAATTAAATCAGACGTTTAAAAAATTAAGATAAATGAAAGAAAATAGAACAGTACTTGTTACAGGCGGACTGGGTTACATTGGATCTCACACTGCTGTAGAGTTTATTAACAAAGGATATAATGTTGTAATTGTTGATAACCTTGGTAACTCAAGAATTGAGGTTCTTGACGGAATTGAGAGCATTACTGCTGTTCGTCCGCACTTTTATAAGATAGATATTACACAAAAGGAGGAGTTGGACAGAGTATTTAAAGATCATCCGGAGATAGACTCTGTTATACACTTTGCTGCATGGAAAGCAGTAGGAGAATCTGTAAACAAACCTCTTAAGTACTATGATAATAATCTGAACGGAATGGCATCGGTACTTGAGGCTATGACAAATAATAACTGCCATAACCTGGTATTCTCTTCGTCATGTACAGTATACGGACAGCCTGATGTGTTACCAGTAACTGAAGCAGCACCAATTAAAGAGGCTTTATCGCCTTACGGATTTACAAAACAGGTGTGCGAGACAATGATAAAGGATGTTGTTAAATCAAAAGATGACTTAAAAACTATTGCATTAAGATACTTTAATCCTATTGGAGCACACGAATCTGCGCTTATAGGTGAGTTGCCATTAGGTGTACCAGACAACCTTATACCATTTGTAACACAAACAGCCTATGGCATAAGAGAGCAATTGAGTGTTTTTGGTGATGACTACAACACAGAAGATGGTACAGCCGTAAGAGACTATATACATGTAACAGATCTTGCAAAAGCGCATGTAGCAGCTATAGAACGACTGATAGACAATAAAAATAACGATACATTTGAGGTATTTAATGTAGGTACAGGTAAAGGAAATTCTGTGTTAGAGGTGGTAAATACATTTGAGCAGGTTACCGGAGAGAAACTAAACTATAAAATTGTAGATCGCCGTGCCGGAGATATTGAGAAGGTATGGGCCGATACTGCTTTTGCTGAGAAAAATCTTGGCTGGAAGGCTGAACTAACACTTGCAGATGCCCTTAAATCGGCATGGGAGTGGGAAAAATATATAAGAGCAGAAGATTAACAAATATATAACTGCAAAAAATAGCCCGATGAATTTCACCGGGCTATTTTATTATATCATATATTCTCTGTTAAGCTACACTTAAACGAGTCATATTAATCTTCTCAAGTTTCTTTGTTGCATACTCAATAGTTACAACAAACTCTTTATCATCTTTTGATGGCAGATCAAACATTGCATCCATCATAATAGCTTCACAAATAGATCTTAAACCTCTGGCACCAAGTTTAAACTCAACGGCTTTATCAACAATGTAGTCAAGAACATCATTGTCAAACTTAAGTTCAATATCATCAAGCTCAAACAATTTAGTATACTGCTTAATAATAGAGTTTTTAGGTTCTGTAAGAATCATACGTAAAACATCTCTGTTCAGTGGGTTAAGATATGTAAGAACAGGTAAACGTCCAATTATCTCAGGAATAAGTCCGAACGATTTAAGATCCTGAGGAGCAATATACTGTAGCAGATTATTTCTGTCAACGGCATCTGATTCTTTAGATGCGCTATAACCAACAGCCTTTGTGTTCAGTCGCTGACCAATTTTACGATCAATACCATCAAATGCACCACCTGCAATAAACAGAATATTCTTAGTATTTACCGGAATCATCTTCTGATCAGGATGCTTTCTTCCTCCTTGTGGCGGAACATTAACAACCGAACCCTCTAATAATTTAAGTAATCCCTGCTGAACACCCTCTCCGGATACATCTCTGGTTATACTTGGGTTATCGCCCTTTCTGGCAATCTTATCAATCTCGTCAATAAAAACAATACCACGCTCAGCAGCCTCAACATTATAGTCGGCAGCCTGAAGCAGTCGCGTAAGAAGACTCTCAATATCCTCACCAACATAACCAGCTTCTGTAAGAACTGTAGCATCAACAATAGTAAACGGAACATGCAGTAACTTAGCAATTGTACGTGCTAAAAGAGTTTTTCCTGTACCAGTCTCTCCTACAAGAACAATGTTTGACTTCTCAATCTCAACATCACCTGTTTTATCCTGATTCTGGATTCTCTTATAGTGATTGTAAACAGCAACAGAAAGATACTTCTTAGCCTCGTCCTGACCAATGATATACTCATCAAGAAATGATTTTATCTCAACAGGCTTTTTAATATCTACACTATCAACGTCAAAACCATCAATATCACTCAACTCCTCTTTTAGGATATCGTGTGCTCTGAAAACACACTCATCACAAATAAATCCTGTCTGTCCGGCAAGAAGTAAATTTGCTTCCTCTCTGGTTGTCCCGCAAAATGAACATTTATCCATACACTATACTATTTTTCAGCTGACAAATGTACTTATAATAATTTATAAATCTAAAATTGATTGATTATATGCACAATTGCTTGGAGCAAAGAGTGTTTTGCTGTATTAGATAATAATTGTTTTAAAAAGACGATGCTCAATTATTTACTGCCAACCTCATCAGCGTTACTCCTGAAGATTTGAGGTTGCCACCAATGTCGCCAGCGTTACTCCTGACGACTTGAAGCTTTCTACAATGTCGCTAGCGTTACTCCTGAGGATTTGGATCTTTCTACAATGTCGTCAGCATTACTCCTGAGGATTTGAAGCTGTTGCCAATGTCGCCAGCATTATTCCTGACGACTTGGAGCTGCCGCCAATGTCGCCAGCGTCACTCTTTACGATTTGACCTCGCTGATAATGTCGCTAGCGTCACTCCTCACGACTTGATCTCGCCGACAATGTCGTCAGCATTACTCCTGACGATTTGAATCCAAAGACAATGTCGCCAGCATTATTCCTGACGATTTGAACCCAAAGATAATGTCGCCAGCATTACTTCTGAAGATTTGGATCTTTATACCATGTCGTCAGCCTTACTCCTGACAAGGATAATGTAGCAAGCATTCATTATTTCTGAATGATTCAAGCCACTCATAGTGTCGATAGAGTTAATCTTGAAAGATTGAGATTAATGCTGATGTAGTTACTGTTTTTCATGAGCGTTTAAAATATTTCATGTTGATAAGAACAATAGTGTTGTTTCAGAATGTTATGGCAACTTTATAGTTAATTTCACAATTCTCTGTTTTTTTGCAAAACCATATAAATGAACCCTCTATTTTTTTGTTAAATCACCTTATCGGTTGTATTTTTCAATCCTGAACCAATTATTATTGATATGCAAACTAAAAACTTTACCAAGTCGCTGGTAGTGTTGACTTCACTATTTTTTATGTGGGGATTTATAACCTGCATGAATGATATTCTGATACCCTATGTAAAAAAGGTTTTTGAATTGAGCAGAACAGAGTCTATGCTTATACAATTTGCTTTTTTTACAGCCTATTTTGTAGGATCACTCATATATTTTCTGTTATCGTTAAAGAGAGACCCTATATCTGTAATAGGTTATAAGAACGGAATAATTGCCGGACTAATTATATCTGCACTTGGAACACTTCTGTTCTATCCTGCAGCTGAATTAAAATTATACGGACTGTTTTTGGGAGCGCTGTTTGTATTGGGACTCGGATTTACACTTTTGCAGATATCAGCAAATCCCTATGTAGCGGTATTAGGGCCGTCAGAGACATCGTCAAGCAGGCTTAACCTTTCGCAGGGATTTAACTCATTAGGAACAACTATAGCACCAATTGTAGGGGGATATCTTGTATTTCATTACTTTGCCAAGATGGGTGATCCTCTTTTAAACAAAGCAGGTACGGAGATACTTACTGATGCAGGAACAACAATGTCGGCTATGGGTGTACAGTTACCATATATGATATTTACAGCACTTTTCTTATGTCTTGCAGTATTAATATGGTTCTCTAAACTACCTGAGATACATAAAGGTCAGGATGAGGTTAAAGGATTTAGTGCACTTAAGCACCGTCATCTGGTACTTGGAATGGTTGCAATATTTATGTATGTAGGTGGTGAGGTTAGTATAGGAAGTGTGCTTATCTCTTATATGGGTGAGCTTTTAGGTTTGAGTGAGATGGATGCGAAATCGTATCTGGCATTATATTGGGGAGGAGCAATGATTGGTAGATTCCTTGGAGCTATATCGCTGAGTGAGATGCGTATGGGATTAAAGAAAGCTGCGCTTATGACACTTGTTGCAGCGGCAGTATTCTTAACAATATTTGGTATAATAAACCTTGAACGTACAATGACATTCAATGAGATTTTACCATATATCGGTTTTATTATACTTAATCTTTTAATGTTCAGATTGGGTTCTGCAAAAGCGTCCAGAACACTTATGATATTCTCATTAGTGGTAATTGTAATGCTTATTACAACAATGCTTACTACTGGTAAGGTGGCACTATGGTGTGTATTAAGTATTGGACTGTTTAACTCAATAATGTGGTCTAACATATTTACACTTGCAATTAAAGGACTGGGAAAATATACAAGTCAGGGATCATCTCTATTGGTTATGATGATTCTTGGAGGAGCTATTATACCAATAGTTCAGGGTGCAGTGGCTGATATGTTTAACGGATATCACTACTCGTTCTTTGTACCAATGATATGCTATATTTATCTGGCATATTACGGATGGAAAGGGCATCATGTAAAGATAAAAAACTAAGAAACAGAGATAAAACATTTAATATGCAGAACAGGGTTGTTGCAGGAATTGATATTGGAGGAACAAATAGTATTATCTCGTTTGTTAGTTCAAAAGGTGATATTCTTGGAGAGATAAAGCTCAGTACAGTAGATTATGCTGTTGCTGATGATTTTGTTGCCGATGCAGCATCGGCAATTGTAGAGCTGTGCGAAAAGAGAGAACTTAAGCTGTCAGGTATTGGTATTGGAGCACCAAACGGAAACTACTATACAGGTTCAATTGAGTTTGCACCAAACCTTAAATGGGAAGGTGTTGTGCCTTTAGCAGAGCTGTTTAGTGATAAATTTGATGTTCCGGTGCGACTAACAAACGATGCTAATGCCGCAGCAATTGGTGAGATGCTGTTTGGCGGTGCAAAGGGGATGAAAGATTTTATAGTTGTTACCCTTGGTACCGGACTTGGAAGTGGGATTGTTGTAAATGGTAAGGTTTTGTACGGACACGATGGTTTTGCCGGAGAGCTGGGACACACCATTGTAAAAGATAGCAACAGATTGTGTGGTTGTGGCAGATTGGGATGTCTGGAGACATATGCCTCGGCAACAGGAATTGTTACTACTGCCAGAAAATTTATTGCAGAGCAAGAGAGTAGCGATGATGCTAAAAGATTTGGTACTGAACCGGTAACCTCTCACTCAATATATGTTCAGGCATCAAACGGAAACAGACTTGCTCAAAAGGCATTTGAATATACCGGAGAGATACTTGGTAAAAGTCTGGCTAATACAGTAGCACTATTTAGTCCCGAAGCAATATTCCTTTTCGGAGGATTAGCAAATGCGGGCGATATGATTCTTGAACCTGTAAAGAGACATATGGAGGCAAATATGTTGAATATATTCAGAAATAAGGTTGTTGTAAAAAGATCTGAACTTGATGAACATCAGGCGGCAGTTCTTGGTGCGGCAGCATTAGTATGGGATATCCTAAACCGCTGATAAAGAAGAAAAATTTATACTGATGAAGAGAATAATATATGTAGCTGCAGCAGCAGCTCTAATTCTGTTAGGTTGTAAAGATAAACAACCTATTGATTATGTAAATCCGTTTATTGGAACAGGAGGGCACGGACATACCTATCCGGGTGCAACATATCCTTTTGGTATGGTTCAGTTAAGTCCGGATACCAGACTTGATGGCTGGGATGGTTGTTCTGGTTATCACTATACTGATAGTTTGATATATGGATTTTCGCATACACATTTGAGTGGTACAGGCGTATCTGATTATGGTGATATACTGTTAATGCCGATATCAGGAGAACCTCTGTTTAATAATGGTGCCGATGGACAACCAGGATACAGATCAGATTTCTTTAAAAAGAATGAGAATGCATCTGCCGGATACTACTCAGTATTGCTGAATAAGGATAAGATAGATGTAGAACTTACAGCTTCGGCAAGGGTAGGAGCACACAGATACAGATACTCAAAAGCAAATGGGGCAGGTATTATTATAGACCTTAAACATCGCGACAGAGTATTAGAGTCGTATATAGAGATGGTTAATGATACCACAATAGTTGGTATGCGACGCAGTGCTGCATGGGCACAGGATCAGGTTATCTACTTTTTTGCAACAACATCAGCTCCTGTATCAAAATTTACAGTAAGCAAAAACGATACTATATATAATGATCTAAAAAAGATTGAGGGTAATAATGTAAAAGCTCATATAGCCTTTGCAGATGGTGTTGATAAGATTCAGGTTAAGGTTGCAATATCGGCTGTTGATGTTGATGGAGCAAAGAAGAACTATATGACAGAGGCTGCCGGAAAAGATTTTGATGATATTCTTGAGATAAATAATGTTGAGTGGAGCAAGCAGCTTAACAAGATTATTGTGTCTGGTGGCGAAGAGGAGGATATTGAAACCTTCTATACAGCCTTGTATCATACCATGATTGCCCCAAATCTGTTTAGCGATGTTGATGGTCGCTACAGAGCAATGGACTCAACTATAATGACAAACAAAAACGACGATACATATACAGTATTCTCGTTATGGGATACATACAGAGCAACACATCCGCTATATACAATATTGGAGCAGGAGCGCACAAAGAGCTTTATAAATACATTTATATCGCAATATCAGAGTGGAGGAATTATTCCTATCTGGGAGCTTGCAGGAAATTATACAGGATGTATGATTGGTTATCATGCTATTCCTGTAATTGCAGATGCATATCTTAAGGGTATATATACAGAGAACGACTCGTTACTTCTTGCAGCAATGGTGCATAGTGCAGATCAGGATCATCTTGGATTGGAGCACTACAAAGAGTATGGTTATATTTCGTTGAGTTCTGATGCAGAGAGTGTATCAAAAACACTTGAATATGCTTTTGACGATTGGTGTATTGCTCAGGTTGCAAAGAAGATGGGACGTAATGATATATATGAGAGATTTACAAAGAGAGCTCAATCATATAAGAATATCTTTGATCCTGAATCTAAGTTTATGCGTCCTAAGTTAAATCAGACATGGAAGGCTCCTTTTGATCCAACAGAGGTTGATTTTAACTATACCGAGGCAAACTCGTGGCAATATAGTTTCTATGTACCACAGGATATCTATTCGCTTATTGATATGCATGGTGGCGATGATAGTTTTGTTGCTATGCTTGACTCTATGTTTACAACTACCGCAAAAACATCGGGCAGACATCAGGCCGATATTACAGGTTTAATAGGTCAGTACGCTCATGGAAACGAGCCAAGTCATCATATGGCATATCTGTATAATTACGCCGGACAACCATGGAAAACACAGGAGATGGTTCGCCGAATTATGCGCGAACAGTATACAAACAAACCTGATGGTCTTTGCGGTAACGAAGATTGCGGACAGATGTCGGCATGGTACGTATTTAGTGCAATGGGACTGTATCCGGTAAACCCGTCGAATGGTGAATATATTATTGGTAGCCCTATTTTTGACAGGGTACGAATATACTTTGAGAACGGAAAGAGTCTTAAGATATGGAGTAATCCGTCAGAGGAACGTAAATATGTTAAGGCTACATCACTTAACAGAAAAGAGTTTAATAACAACTATATTACCCATAAGCAATTAATGGAAGAGGATCTGCTTGTAATAAAACTTGTTGATAAACCATATAAAGAGTGGGGAGTAAGTAAGGATAAGAGACCATCGTCGGTTATAAATGAACATAAGATTATTCCTCTGCCTTTTGTAAACGGAGCATCAAGAACATTCCGCGACAGCACTGTTGTTACATTGGGAAGTATAGATAAAGATACTAAGATATATTACTCATTTACAAATAGAAGAAATAGTTTTAAGGAGTATACAGAGCCATTTACTATTTACGATAAAACAACGCTATACTTCTATTCAGAATCTGAAGAGGGAAGGAGCAAGCAACTTACATCTGTATTTCACAAGACACCTACCGATGTTAATATTAAGCTTACCAATAAGTGGCACAGACAATATATGGCGGGTGGTAATGAAGCATTAATTGATGGTATTACCGGAGCTCCGAATTTCAGAACTGGCGATTGGCAAGGGTTCTATATAAAAGATCTTGAAGCAGAGATAGTATTTGATAAGGTTAAGTATCTGCGTGAGATTAGTATAAACTGTATTCAGGATGCCAGATCGTGGATCTTTATGCCTAAGCATGTTGATTTTTATCTGTCGGCTGACGGAGAGAATTATACTAAAATATTTACAGATATGAATACTACTCCCGATGATGATACAGAGGTGAGCATATATACCTTTAAAACAAGATTCCCATACCGTAGAGCAAAATCAATAAAGGTTGTTGCAAAGAATCCTGAGATATGTCCGGAATGGCATCCGGGAGCTGGTCTGGGTGCATTTATATTTGCCGATGAGATAACATTTAAATAGTATCATATAATTTATAAAGAAAGATCCGAATCACACATATGCGATTCGGATTTTTTGTTTTATATCTCTGTTAATTTAGAGATCTGTTTAACAACTCCGTTTTATTATACGGAATAAATACTTCTGTATCTTCGGGTTTACCAAAGGCTCCCTCTTCACTTAAATCATTAATCAAACTATCAATCATCTGTTTACTTCTGTCCCATAAAATAAACAGATGTGCATAAGTACGTTTTATTACCCCCTCTTCTTTTCTTATTATCTCTGTCTCAATAGGCATAGAATATTTAAACATTATTCTGTCAACAGGTTTTCTGAATATTAATGATGTACCTCCGTTAGGTGCACGATGAAGCCAGATATTAAAGTTATTCAGTTTTTTCTGCAGATCCTTCAATTTATCTTCTGTATACTTACACATCTGCATTGTTTTTACAGAACGTTCTGCAAATCCATTGATTCCGATTTTGGCTATTAAGTTCCACAGTATCATAGTAGATAATCCGTTTCTGGAACCGGCAAATGTTGTGTCTGGCGATCCTATATAGTCGGGTGTTGCAACAGGTGTAATTCTGTATCTGTTTTTAGACATGTATATTCCTGTTGGCGGCGATGTAGTTAACCATTTATGACCACTTGTAACTATCGACATTACCTCATCAATCCTGAAATCGAAACAAGATGCCAGATCAGATCTGTCCAATTTATTGTTCTCAACAGCCATCTCAACAAAAGGCATTAACGAGGCACCCAAAGCACCATCTACATGTATCCAATAACCTCTGCGGTAATCCTTCTTAATATTACCTTCAGAGTCGATATTTAAAACCTCTCTGTTTATAAGATTGTTGGCTTCGAATATTGGTTTTAATCTCTTACATGCCTCTGATACATTATCATATGCTCCTTTGAATGTTGTACCGTAATTAAAGCATATAAATGGGGCATATCCTTTATCGGCAAAGAATTTTACAAGTGTAACGAGATCATCAATAATAATGCTTCCTCTTTTATCAACAGGAACGGCTTCAGACCATTTATTACCTATCGGGCTCTGCCAACCATTTTCAAGGGCTATTTGATAAAATGTTTTCATCTGCATAACATGAACAGCCTTCTCAAATGAGTAGTGTGATGCCTCTGAGTAGAATGCAACAGGGGTGTATTTGTTAGGGTTGGTATCCTTATCTGTTTTTGGTGTATAAATTGGTTTCTCGTTAATGTCATCAACAACTAAACTATAACCGGACAGGTAATCGCGTGCAGAGAGAACAGCATACAGATTACCTTCTGTACATCCCATTGATAATACATATCCCCAGTACGACTCTTTGTATTTTTTGTATTCATGTGACTCATAATACTCGGTATCGGTTATATTTTTATCTCGTTTGGGTTTTGGTAACGATGGCCATTGTGCATGCCATAACGATGCAAAAAAATCTAAAACACCTCTCTCTGCCTGTTTAGCATTAATAGTGTAGTAACCATTTTTAAACGGATCGCCTGCGTTGTTCAAACTTATGTTTAGGAATTCAGATATATCATCGTTTGTATCCTGTTGAACTGCACATTGATAGCCGATGAAGTTATTCTTCTGTTTTGTAAAATAATCTTTCATTATCTCTAATGATTTTAACCGATCATTACCCTGACCATTCGGAGGAAGTTCGCCATATTTTTCGGGTATAAACTCTTGTTGTAGAGGATAGTCACTACTACGACTGTTATATATTGCAGCCGGATTGTCTGTTGGAGGTTCAATTATATACCCGCTTGGGTATCTGTTTATGTTATTGCTTTTAGCAATATCCGGAACCTGATTAGACCATAGTTTGCCTGAAGGACCAAAGTCAGGATCAGTATACTCTGTGTTCCCGGTTATTGAATGTTCAGACTCTTTTACTGCAATGTCACCTGATTCGGGGATTACTTTTGTGGTTTTTCTGTTAGTGTTCATGATTCTTGCTTTTATGTGTGTAATAATAGGTTACGGTAGGGTTTGTGATTCTAACTTTACCAAATATAGTAATATTTGTTAAATATCACGTTATAATGTGTGTTTTATTGAGCGATATGTAGTTTTGCAATAAATTACTACATATTATAATGTATTTTGTGGCTTTTTGTGTATTAAAATTACATTATAAAAGAGGGGCAAATATTCGTGAGAATGATTCAAGAACCTTAATAATTTTTCTTCTTCTTCTCCAGTTTCGTTGTGTAAGTTTTTTGCTGTTATCTATATCCTTGTTAAATTCAATCATAAGTTCTTTAGCTATTCTGTTGCTGTAAATCATTGCATTCACCTCAAGGTTTTGTTCAAAGCTTCTGAAATCTACATTTGCAGTACCTATACTTGATAAAACCTCATCAACAATAAGAACCTTTGCATGTGTAAAACCATTTTTATAGAGATGAACATTAATGTTAGCGTCTAATAGTTCAGATATATATGATTTTGAACTGAGCGATACAATTGGAGAATCTGCTTTAAACGGAATAACTATATTTACCTCAACACCACTTAACGATGCGGTTTTAAGTGCCTGCAAAATACTTTGTGTAGGCAGAAGGTATGGTGTTGATATGTATATATTTTTCTTTGCTGTTGCAATTGCCGCAAAGTATGCATCCATTATATAAGCACTTTCAGAGTCAGGCCCACTTGATATAATCTGTAACATATCATTTCCGGATTTCTTATGTTCCGGAAAGTATAGTTTTTCATCGCTTAGTATCTCATCGCTAAGATAATACCAATCAGTAATAAATATCAGGTTAAGTGAGTCTACTGCTTCACCATCTATTCTCATATGTGTATCGCGCCACTGTCCTAATTCGTTACCGTATATATATTTATCGGCAATGTTAATACCGCCCATAAATCCGGTAACACCATCAATAACAATTATTTTGCGATGATTACGGTAGTTTATCTTGCTGGTTAGTTTTCCGAATCTTACGGGTAAGAACGGGTATATCTCAACACCTTCGTTTTTCAGATCATCAACATATTTGTTACTAAGACTAAGACTGCCTACATAGTCGTATATTACCCTTACTTTTACTCCCTCTCTTGCTTTTGCAATAAATAACTTCTTTAATCTGTCGGCAATATCTCCCTCCTCAATTATATAGTATTCAAAATGGATGAATTTTTTAGCCTCAGCAAGTTGCTCAAATATCTCCTTGTATGTGTTATATCCATTCTGAAGAATTGTAACACTATTATTTGATGTAAAACGCGATTTACTGTTGTTAATAAGCAGTTTTATAATATTCAGTTTACTGTGCAGTGTATCAGACAGCTCAATACCTTCTATCTTTTTCAGATCAGGTACAAACAGCGGATCCATCTTCTTTATTAGTTTAGCATCAATGGCTTTTTTATCATCAAATAGCCTCTCTTTTTTAAGGTATCTGCCAAAGAATATATATGCAATAATTCCGGCAATAGGAATCAGGACAATAACCATTAGCCAGGCTATTGTTTTAATAGGAGCTCTGTTTTGTCTGATAAGTGTTACAGACATTAAAAAAACCATCAGGTAGTATAGTAGTGGTATAATAACAGAACTATGCTCCTCCAGTAAATTCCAAAAGAAAAATGGTTGCATAATAGGCTATTAAATACATCTCTAAATTTATTAAAAATATGGGATTGAACAATCTAAAAATATACTTGTTTGTGTAAACAAGATTTAAATTTTTAAAAATGGAGATTAAAGAGAAAGTTCTTGATGTATTAAAAGGTGCAGATAAACCTTTAAAGGCAGGTGAAATAGCGGAGGTGGCTGCTATTGATAAAAAAGAGGTTGATAAGGCAATTAAGGTGTTAAAAACAGAAGGCATTATAGATTCGCCTAAACGCTGTTTCTACTCTGTAAAGGAGGCGTAAAATATTATGATGCGTGTAATATGAATAAAAAAATGCAGTGACTACACTGCATTTTTTTATTTTATCTGAACCATTTCATATGCTCTGCACGATCTTGCGCATAATCCGCAACCAATACACTCTTCTTCTTTGATTGTAGGAGCCGAGAATATATCTTTTTGTGATATTGCTCCTGTTGGACATGCCGATAGTGTAGGACATGCATGATTTTTTGGACAATACTGTTCCTTTACAATTGCAACTTTACCCATAAAAACAATTTTATTACCTGATTTTATGCAAATATACAAAAATCTAGATATATAAATACTTTATGGGTGATTATTCAAATTCTGAAGATATCTTTTTTGCAATTTCGTTAAACTCTTCAGTTGATAACTTAAGTTTTGGATTAGAGAAGTTGATATCTGTTTCGTCGTTTAACGGAATCAGATGTATGTGGGCATGAGGAACTTCAAGACCTAATACAGCAACACCAATACGTTTACATTCTATAACTTTCTCAATTGCTTTGGCAACACGTTTTGCAAAAAGAAACATGTTGGCATACTCCTCATCGTTTATATCAAATATATAGTCAGTCTCTTTTTTAGGTATTACCAATGTATGACCTTTACCCAGCGGAAAGATATCCAGAAAAGCATAGAAGTTTTCGTCTTCTGCAATCTTGTATGAGGGTATTTCTCCCTTAACAATTTTAGAAAATATAGATGCCATAATATTGTTTATTTGGTTATACTGAAATGTTAACTATCTCAAACTCCATTACTCCTGATGGAACCTTAATCTCAACAACATCGCCTACTTTCTTTCCAAGTAATCCTTTTGCAATAGGAGTAGATACAGAAATTTTCATCTCTTTAAGATTTGCTTCGCTCTCTGAAACAATAGTATACTCCATTACAGCATTGTTTTTAAGGTTTTTTAGTTTAACCTTATTTAATATCTGTACAGATGATGTATCAATCATCTTCTCATCAAGAACACGAGAGTTAGCAATAACATCCTCAAGTTTAGATATTCTCAGTTCAAGTAATCCCTGAGCCTCTTTTGCTGCATCGTACTCTGCATTCTCAGACAGATCGCCTTTATCTCTGGCTTCTGCAATTTGTTGGCTTATATTTGGTCGTTCAACTGTTTTAAGCTGTTTCAATTCATCCTGAAGCTTTTTTAAACCATCTTCAGTAACATAAGATATTTTTGACATGATATCCTCCTTATTTCAAATTTTAAATTATCGATCGGTGTGACAAAAAAATTAAAGGTCGCAATACAAACACTCCGATCCGGTTAAGTTAACTAACTATTTTCTTAGTGATTATTATAAAAAATAAAAGAATCCCGAAAATCGGAACCCTTTCGATACAAATATAAACAATATATTTTAATGATTCCAGTATATGTTTACTATACTGATTTAAAAATGTTTGCGTTCGAGAATTATAGATTTTACAACGGCATCTTTAAGATCAAAAGAGTCTTTGTCTATATACTTCTCTTCCTCCTCCTCTTCCAGATCAAAATCAAATGTACTTATATTCCCGGTTTTTGTTTCGGTATACTTCTTTGTAAGAGGTTCTTCTTTTATTACAGGAGGTTCTGTAGCTGATTCAAATGTATGAACTCTATTAGCCGATATTGATTCGAATATATCCTGTTCAGCAGATTCTGAATCAACACCAAAAATATCGTCAAATACAGATTCTGTAACCCTTTTTTTTACTTGTCTTTGCTGATTCGGTTTTTTCTTTTTGCGTAGAGCAGAGCCAACCAAAAGAATCAGCGTTAAAACTATATATATAATATTCCCGAAATCATCCATTACTATCTTCTTCCTTTTTTTCTTTTTCGCTCTCTTTTTCGAGCCGCTTTAGCATTTCTTTTAATACGTTTTCTAACCTCTTTACTTTGGTTTTTGAGATGTTTTTTCTTAAGTCTTTCCATCTCCTTTTTTGCCTTCTTTTCTCTCTTGGTAAACTCTTTTGGCTTCTCCATTTGTCTTGCCAAACGTTTTTTATGTGCTTTCACTGCTTTGTTTCTAACCTTAGCAGACTGACCTTTTTTACCGAAAACATCCTTATTTGCAGATTGACAATAAGACTGCTGTGCAGAGAAAATCAGAATTAGAAAAAAATACAGAAAGTATATACAACGCTTACCCATATCAAATCAAATACTTTTGTATCATTATTCGTTATAAATATAATAAAAGATATTGAGCATTGGTGTACAAATTTTCTATTTTTGCCTGTGAACAAAAGGTTTGATAGCTTTGCTCTATTATAACAGAATAAAAATTATGCGTTATGAGACAGTTTAATACTACAATATTTCTGCAAAAGATACAGAAGGTTACTATAGTGCTTATATTTATAATTGCAGCTTCGGCATGTAAAAAAGATTCAGTTCATCCTATACCTACAATACCTGTTAACTTTAGTGTTAATATTAATCTTCCGGAATTTAATACGCTTACCGCTATTGGGAATTCAAAGATTATATACAAAGGATTTTACGGTTATAATAAACATGGAATAATACTTTACAGAGCATCGCTTACAGATTTCTATGCTTATGATGCTACGTCACCTGAGGATCTCTCAAAATCAGTTGAGTTAAGTAAATCTGTTCCTACGGCAACGTGCCCTAAAACCAAGAAGGTGTACCTGCTTACTAATGAGGGTTTCTCAAATGAAGGAGGACATCCTTTAAAAAGATATAATGCTTCGTTAAACGGAACAACATTATTTGTATATAATTAGATTCTGATTTAAGCAGATATCAATACTTTTTATTTAAAAACGTGATAAAACAAAAACTTTGTCTTTCTCAAGCTGCTGTTTTAGCTCGTTAATATTGTTGAACTTCATCTCCTCTCTTATATAAAAGTGCAGGTTAACGGCTATGTTGTGTCCGTATACATCAGCATTAAAATTAAACAGATGAACCTCTATTGACAGTGAATCGTCTCCCTCAATTGTTGGTCGGGTACCAATGTTCATCATGCCAAAATACTTGTTTCCGTCAAGATCTACAGATACACCATATACTCCGCTTTTAGGAACAAGTTTAAACGGGTGGTTTAGCAACAGGTTTGCTGTAGGGAAGTTAATTTCACGCCCTAACTGTCTGCCTTTAACAATTGTACCACTTAAACAGTAGTTGTAACCCAACAGATCGGCAGCTAATTCAGTATCGCCGTTTAACAGGCAATTTCTTATAATTGTTGAACTAATCTTACGTTCGTTAAGGTTTTTGCTACCCAACTGGCTTATTGAGAAATTAAACTTATCAGCACACTCACTTAGTGTTTTAAAATTGCCCTCACCGTTTTTTCCAAAGGAATGATTATGACCAACAATAAGATGATTAATGTTAAGTTTGTTTACAAGATATTTTTCTACAAACTCACAAGCACCAAGCGATGCAAACTGTCTGTTAAATGGGATTATAAAGAGATTGTCTATTCCTTGTTTTTCAAGCAAAACAATCTTCTCCTGAATTGTTGTGAGAAATCTTAATTTATCAGCCCCGTTTTTTTGTAACACAACTCTGGGGTGAGGCCAGAAGGTAATAACCAACGACTCTTTTCCTCTCTCTCTGGCAACTTTTTTAAGTTCGTCAAGAAGAAATTTATGACCAATGTGCACACCATCAAAAATACCAATGGTAGCAACAACATCATTAGCCTCTACTGTATCAAGATCTCTGTATATTTTCACTGTTCTAATCTATATTTTTAGCAAAATTAAGAATAATGTCAGTATTGCCAATAAAACGTTTTAGCTGTTAACATACTTCTTTGCTACTGTTGATCAAAACAAAAGTAGAGGCAATAAGTTTATTTCTGTATTGGTAAACATCTATATGATTCTGAATCATCAATAATAAATAGCATATCAAATATGTATATCACAAAATATCTGATGGTGACAAATCAAGATCATTAAAAGATGATAAATCCCGAAAAAAAATTACTTTTGACACTAAAAAGCAACAATTGATATTCGTAATGGGGAATTTTAACAAAAACATTATTCGTTTACTATTTGTAGTTACAGCAGTAATAGTGCTTTCCTGTGCCCGTAGAAATCCTAATGAATATTCAATAGAGATTAAGCGTAATAGCAATAACGATTTTATATCGTTGTGTCAGGTGTATCCTGATTCGTTGGTTGAACTCGCAATAGAAATAGATGCAGAGAGTTATAGTTTTAAGGAGGTTGTAAAGCACTCAAAATATCTCATAATAAAAACAAAAACAGAGAATATACCTGTTATAGTTAATCCGGGAGACAAGATAAATGTGATTCTTAATAACTCAATTGATGATCATGTAATTACCGGATCTGAAGAGTCGCAGAAATTTTTGTTATTAAAGAAGAAGGGTCGAAATTATATAGCTACATTAAATAGTCTGCATAAACAGTTTCTTGATAATATGATGGCAGAGAATGTTGACTCAGTTAGAGTATCGCTGAAAAACATTGCAGACAGTGTAATAAACGGTCATAAAGAAGAAGTTAAGAGGTATATATATGATAATAGCAACAAATTATCGGCTCTGTTAGCACTGGGCGAACGATATGATAATAACAGATTTGTTTTAGATAAGGATTCTGATATTAAGCTATTTTTTCTTGTTGACTCTATGCTGAAAAATCAGTATTCTGATTATGGATTTTTTAACCATTTTCATGATGAGGTGAACAGGTTAAAGAGAGATATCCTGTATAGTAAAAGTAATGCTGATTCAGTGAACATTGGGAGCAGAGCTCCTGTTGTAATATTGCCCGACACAGCAGGCGTAAAAAAATACCTGCCTCTGTATGGCGGACGATATATCTATCTTAGTTTTTTGAGTACAGATAATAAGAATTTTGAGGACGAACTGGATATACTAAAAAAGATTGCCGGAAAGAAAGATACAAAAAAGATACTGCTCTATACTGTTTGGTTAGAGAAAGATACAGACGAATTTAAGAATATTATAAACAGATATTTGCCCGTAGGAATAAATGTATGTGATACTATGTTATCAGAATCTGCTTATATAAAAGAATATGGTATAAAGGCTTTGCCTACCGGATTTATAATAAACAGATATGGTAAACTTATAGAGTCGCATATAAGGGCAAAAGAATTATTAGATAAAATTGAAACTTTAAAATAACCTTAGACTATGAAGCGTATATATTTATTTGCTATATGTGCCATTGCTTTGGCTTCGTGTAAACAGAATAATGTTAAGATTGAGGGAACATTTACCGGATCGGAATATGATAAAGTTACTTTGTCAGAAGTTACAACAAACAAGACTACTATTCTTGATTCAGCTATACTTGCAAGTGATAAATCATTGAGTTATGAAGGACAGATAACAGAACCAATATTTGTATCTGTAAAAAGCTCAGCCGGTGATATAATG
Source organism: Bacteroidales bacterium (assembly GCA_025210735.1). Classification (GTDB taxonomy): domain Bacteria; phylum Bacteroidota; class Bacteroidia; order Bacteroidales; family UBA6680; genus UBA6680. The sequence continues at coordinate 57,411 of JAOARD010000062.1, read as the reverse complement.
AATCTGTTGGTAAATCCCGAAGAGGAGATTAAATTTAATGTTGGTAAAGATTTTGTTAACAACTTTAGTGTTGAAGGATCAAAAGATGCTGAACTTATGGTTGAGGCAACAAAAAATCTTCACAGAACAGAATATAGTATTGATTCGTTACAGGCAATATTTGCAAAAGAGAGCCTTGCCGGAACTTTATCTTCTGAAAGAAAGAAAGAGATGGATAAAGTGTATATGAGTCTGTTTGCTAAGCAGAGAAACATGTCTCGTAGATTTTTGAACAAGAATTATAACTCACTGGCATCAATATTTGTTATATATCAGAAATATAGTCGCGATAAGAGATATATACTAAACAGATCAAGTGATTTACCATTTATAAAGATGGTGGTTGATTCATTAAGCGCAAAGTATCCAAAAAACAGAAGGGTGGCTGTGCTTAAGAAAGATTACCTGGAGATGGAGAGTACATATAATGCATCTGTTGTAGTTGACTATATGAATAGCTCAGAATCGTCGTTGCCGGATCTGGAATTACCAAATGTAAATGGCGATAGCATAAAACTTAGCTCAGTTGATGGTAAGCTTAAGATGTTGTATTTTTGGTCAGTATCTAATAAAAATTGTGTGGCATTTAATACTGCGCTAAAAGGGGTATATAGCAAATATAAAGATCGTGGATTTGAGGTGTATGCAGTATCGCTTGATGCAGATGTTGCAGCATGGAAAAAGCTAATTAAATTTGATCAGTTAAACTGGATAAATGTTAACGATGCAAATTTCCCTAATAGTTTACAAACACGTATTTGGAATATACAGCAGGTACCATCATACTTTCTTATAAACAGTAAGAATGAGATAGTAGGAAAGAATCTCACTCTTAAAAAACTGGAGATACGAATAGAGAATCAACTTAAATAATAACGGTGAGTAGAGATAAGATTTATTTTGCATCAGATCTGCATTTAGGTTTACCTGGATATGCAGAGAGCAGAGATAGGGAGAAGCTGTTTGTAAAATGGCTTGATGAGATAAAGCATGATGCACAAAAGATCTTCCTTTTAGGTGATATATTTGACTTTTGGTTTGAATGGAAAAAGGTTGTTCCAAGAGGTTTTACCCGTTTCCTTGGTAAAATAGCAGAACTATCTGACTCAGGAATAGAGATACATTTTTTTATTGGTAACCACGATGTCTGGATGTTTGATTATCTGCAAGAGGAGTTGAATGTGATTATACACAGAGAGCCTTTTACATTGCAGGTAGACAATACAAAGATGTATCTGGCACATGGCGATGGATTAGGCCCCGGCGATGGTGGATACAAGATGCTTAAGAGGGTATTTCATAATAAAATATTGCAATGGTTATTTGCAAGAGTTCACCCAAACTGTGCTGTGTGGATTGCCAACAGATGGAGTGTGTCAAGCAGATATAGTCAGGAAAAACCTGTATCGTTTGGTAAAAAGGAGTGGTTGTATCAGCATGCAGAATCGGTTCTTGAGAAGGAGTATTTTAACTATTTTATCTTTGGTCACAGACATATCCCGGAGATTATTGAGATGGAGAAAGATGCCAGATATGTTAATCTGGGCGACTGGATAAGTTGTAATACTTATGCAGTGTATTATAACAACAATGTAGAGTTGAAAAGTTATATATAGTATATAAACCACATATATTAAATGAAACGAGCATGAACAAAGGAATTTCTCGTACAAGGGAATTACTAAAATGCAAGTTCCATATGACCTTTAAAAGACAAATTTTGACATATGAGACAGTACTTAGATCTTATTGAGCATGTACTTGAAAATGGTATAAAGAAAGAGGATAGAACCGGAACCGGAACAATAAGTGTTTTTGGATATCAGATGCGGTTTAATATGGCTGATGGATTTCCGTTGGTAACAACAAAAAAATTGCACACAAAATCTATAATACATGAATTGTTGTGGTTTCTTAAAGGCGACACAAATATTAAGTACTTGCAGGATAATAATGTGAGAATATGGAATGAGTGGGCCGATGAGGAAGGTAACCTTGGGCCTGTTTATGGTAGCCAGTGGCGATCATGGCAAGGAGCTGATAAAAAAACGTACGATCAGATATCAGAGGTAATAGATTCAATAAAAAATAATCCGGATTCAAGAAGACATATTGTAAGTGCATGGAATGTTGCTGAGATTGACAATATGGCTCTGCCTCCGTGTCACATAATGTTTCAGTTTTATGTAGCTAATGGTAAATTGTCTTGTCAGTTATATCAGCGTAGTGCCGATATATTCTTAGGTGTACCATTTAATATAGCCTCATATGCTTTATTGTTACATATGATGGCTCAGGTAACCGGATTAGAGCCTGGTGAGTTTGTTCATACACTTGGCGATGCTCATATATATACTAACCATATTGAGCAGGCAAAGTTACAGATATCGAGGGATCCAATGTCTTTGCCTCAGCTTAAACTGAATAAGGATGTTAAATCAGTGTTTGATTTTGAGTATAATGATTTTGAGATAGTAAACTATAAAAGCCACCCGCATATTAAGGGTGATATTTCAGTATAATATATGGCTTGTAACATGAATATATCAATTATAGTGGCAATTGCCAACAACATGGCTATAGGTAAAGATAACGATCTGATTTGGCATATATCAGAGGATCTTAAACGATTCAAATCTATAACCAGTGGTAACACAATTATAATGGGGCGAAAGACATATGAGTCTATAGGTCGTCCGTTACCAAAGCGCAGGAATATTGTAATATCGCGTAACAAAGATCTTAATATTGAAGGTGTAGAGATAGTTAACTCACTTGATGAAGCTCTTAGAATATCTGAGACTGACGGCGAGGTGTTTATTATTGGTGGTGGTGCTATTTATAAGGAAGCAATGCCACTGGCAAATAAACTATATCTTACTAAAGTTAACATAACACCCGAGGCCGATGTCTATTTTCCGGATATAAATTATAATGAGTGGAGAGAGACATATAGAAGGGAGAGTAAACAGGACGATATTGAATATGCATTTGTTGATCTTGAAAGAATAAAATAAAAAGAACAGGATGCCTGATGGCATCCTGCTGTTGTTGTAAAAAGTGTGGTTTTTGCTTTATGCTTCCATATACTGATAATTTTATTTAAAATAATTTAATTATTTTCTCTTCAAATTTTTCATACTCCTGATCAAGCATCTCTATTACAAGACTACCATCAATTAACTCTTCAGGAATATGCGATCTTTTTATTGTTTTATCATAACTTCCGGCTATCTGATACTCCTCAAACAGTACCTGATGTACCTGTCCCCATTCGTCAATCAGTTTGCCTTTTACTATGCAATCCTCTTCAAGTTCATACTCAATATATATATCAGCCAGAGCGTAAAACTGTTTTAATCGCGGATCAATCTCTGATGTGTCACGTTTTATATCCAGCTGGTACATTCCTCGTTTTTGTTGTCTTACGCGTTCCCCATCAACCATATCTGTATTGCTAATAGAAAGCAACGGATATCTTACATATGGGCTGTACCACTTATATGATACATTTCTGTGCTGAAAAGAACGTTTCTCTCCCTTCATCTTTATATTACGAACCGATTTAATACGTAATACATTTTCAAACTCTTGTCCGTCGGGAAGTATTAATTTACCCCATGCATCCGACTTAAACATATAATCACCCTCAATTACTCCTGCTGTAAGCCCCTGCTCATAATACTTACCGTTAATGGGTCCTCTCTTCTCTATACCATAAATCAGCGGAAAACAGAGTTTTAATATCGGGTCGGTATATCTTACAACCGAATCGCTACGTGAATATGCATAACCTACATTTAAAATACTATCGCGCGATATATCAAAGAAGAAACTATAGTTAAATTCTTTTAGCTCAAGCTTAACTTCACCCAGAAACCAACCTTTGTAATAGTAGTTTATGGTATCCATCTTTGTATCAACGGTATCGTATAAAGCAAGTTTCGAGAAATCCCATAATACATTAGTACCAGAGTCTCCGGGTTCAATGTAATCAATCATAGCCATTTTGCTGGCTAACCCCGGCTTATAAGCATTTTTAGAAAAGGTAAGGGTAGGTTGTGCGGCTGCACAAAGACCTATAACGATGAATATGAATACAACAAAAAGCTTTTTCATAACATAAATATTACTGGTAATCAATAACTACTATATACAAGTTATGAAAAAGCTTTTTACAAGTCAATAGCTATTACAAATTCTTTTTATTTGCAGAATAATATGTAATAAACAAAAATATAGCAATATATGCTATAGCAATTGGTACTGTAACAGATATATCCATTGGTGGCGACACAAATGCCTCCTGACTAAGCCCTACGTTTGGTGCGCCACCTCCTTCTATTGTCATTCCGGCAGTGCTGGTAAGCATGTTAAGGAAATCTGGAAGAGGAGTAAGGTTAGATATTATCTTTATAGGGAAAAACTCGGTAATACTACTTGTTGTAAAAGCATTAATAATCAAACGGAAAATCCACTCAACAAATAAAGCATAACATAAGTATAGAACTATACTAAGTGCATTATTCCTTATAAGTGTAGATATCATCATTCCCATTGCCATATATGCAAATGTTTGCACAAAGTACACAAGCATTATCTCAGAACCATCCCAGAAACTTACAAGATCATAATCTGTAGTATATATTAATCCTACAACTGATGTTGTGATGAATGTAAGAATAAATGCATATATACTTAGTACTCCCAGCATAATAACCTTTCCGGAAATGATATTTGATCTGCTCTGTCCGCAAAGAACCTGTTGTCTGAATGTTTTATATGAGAATTCGTTACCTGTAATTATTATTGCAATTAAACCTAAAAACAGGTTAAACCACGATGCAATCCATGGTACTACCGACCATGCATTAGGGAATTTAAAAAGGGCACCGCCTAATGATACTCCATTTGTTGAGGCAGCCGATACCCCAAGAATTGTTAGCGCAAAAAGGAAGAAGTGAATAATTAGAAGCACGTTAAATCCCGCAAACGACGATTGCTTAAGCCACTCTATTTGTAATAATTTTTTCATTGTCTACTCAAATTTCATTAATTAACTACTTAATAATCTCCATAAAATGTTTCTCAAGATCGTCCTTTACAGCTTCAATCTTAAGCAGAGTGTAACCAAGCTCAAATGAACGTTTACTAATCTTTTCAATACTATATTCAGATGTAACAGTAACATTAATGGTTTTCTCATCAATCTCCTCATAAGAGTTAATCAATTTATCCTTCTCAAGATCAATACCAAGTAGTTTTGCATCTTTACAAACAAGAATGAATTTTGGCGATGCATCAAGCAGGTTAGATACTTTACCTGATGCAAGTAGATTTCCTTTCTTCAGGATAGCAACATGTGTACATATCTTTTCAACCTCACTTAAGATGTGGCTGGCAAGTATTATTGTCTTTCCTTTCTTTGCTTCGTTTATAATTATCTCTCTTACCTCTGATATTCCTTGAGGGTCAAGACCATTTGTAGGTTCATCCAGAATAAGTACATCCGGATCGCCCAGCAGACATGTTGCCAGAGCCAGACGTTGTTTCATTCCTAACGACATGGTCTGAAATGCCCATTTTCTTCGGTCATAAAGGTTAACCAATTTTAATACTCTTGGAATATCAGATTCAGGCACACCCTTTATCTTAGCATATATCTTCAGGTTTTTTACCAACGACATATACGGATAGAAGTTTGGTGTCTCCAAAAGAATTCCCATACTCTTCATAAGCTCAGGTTTGTACTCCTGATCAAACCAGGTAAAGTTACCTGAATTAGCTTTAATGATACCCGTAATAACAGCAAGGGTTGTTGTCTTTCCACTACCGTTAGGGCCAAGTACTCCCCACACCTCACCTTGTTTTATGGTGGTATGTAGGTTATTAATAGCAGTAATCACACCATATCTTTTGGTTATACCACTGCATTGTAGAATTGTTTTACTCATATAATATAGTTATTAGGTTATATCAGCTAATAGTGAACTATTGTTTATAACTCTTTTATAATACAAAAAAAGCTGTCTTATTTAGGACAGCTTTAATGATAATATGTTTAATATTAATTACCTAATTCTGATATAAATTTAATTCTTACCAGTCTCACCTCCTCTTCAGAGTAATCCTCTTCACCCAGCTCTTCAAGAGCATCAGCAATAGATTCCGATTCGGCCTCCTCTTTAAAGTAATCGTAAATATCGTCTATCTTATCTTCATCCATTACCTGCTCTAGGTAATAAGTAATATCCAGCTTTGTCCCTGAATTAATTATAGACTCAACCTCATTCAGCAGATCGTCCATTGATACTTTCTTTGACTCAGCAATATCATCAAGAGGCATTTTTCTGTCAATAGCCTGAATAATGAATACCTTCATACCAGACTTTTTAACAACAGACTTAACAACCATATCCATTGGTCTTACAATGTCTCTCTCTTCAACATACTTTGCAATAAGTTCAATAAACTCCTTACCATACTTTTTAGCCTTACCTGTACCTACACCAGAGATATTCTGAAGCTCCTCAACGGTTATAGGAAACTGGATAGACATATCTTCAAGAGATGGATCCTGAAAGATAATAAATGGCGGAAGGCTTAACTTCTGTGCAATCTTACGTCTCAAATCCTTAAGAATAAGGAATAGCTCCTTGTCAACAACAGCTGCTCCGGCAGATGGTGTTGGCCCTACACCAATATCATCGCCCTCGGCATACTGATGATCCTCAACCATCTTTATACTATAAGGCTCTTTAATATACTTTAGTCCTGTTTCTGACAGATTAAGAAGACCATAGTTTTCAATATCCTTATTTATAAGATGATGAATAAGACCGTGTTTTATTACAGCATTCCAGAACTTTGCATCCTTATCTTTACCAGAGCCAAAAACATCAATAGTATGATGATTATATGACTTTATGTTTGAGGTAGCATTACCGGCCAGTATATTGGAAATATGATCTGATTTGTATTTCTGGTTAACTGCCATAATACACTCCAATACCTTTACAATATACTCCTGACCTTCAAACTCAGTTTTAGGGTTCAGGCAGTTGTCGCAGTTGCCACAGCCCGATTCCATATGCTCGCCAAAGTAACTTAGCAGAAGTTTTACACGGCACAGAGCAGATTCTGCATAGGTGGCAGTTTCTGTAAGTAATTGCTTACCAATCTCAGCCTCAGCAACAGGTTTACCCTGCAAAAACTTCTCAAGCTTAATGATATCTTTATAGCTATAGAATGTAATACAACGTCCTTCGCCTCCATCTCTTCCGGCACGTCCGGTCTCCTGATAATATCCTTCAAGACTCTTTGGTATATCATAGTGTATAACAAACCTTACATCTGGTTTGTCAATACCCATTCCAAAAGCAATAGTTGCAACAATTACATCAACCTCTTCCATCAGGAACTTATCCTGATTTCCGGAGCGTGTTGCAGCATCCATACCGGCATGATAAGGCAGTGCTTTAACACCATTTACCTTTAACACCTCGGCAAGCTCTTCAACTTTTTTTCGGCTAAGGCAGTATATAATACCACTCTTATTAGTGTTGGCCTTAATATACTTTATTATATCTTTTGTTGCATTAATCTTTGGTCTTACTTCGTAGTAGAGATTCTCTCTTCTGAACGAAGACTTGAAAACAGTAGCATCCAGTACTCCCAGATTCTTCTGAATATCAAGCTGAACCTTTGGTGTTGCCGTAGCAGTAAGTGCAACAATAGGTGCTTCGCCTATCTCGTTTATTAAAGGACGTATGCGTCTGTATTCGGGTCTGAAATCGTGTCCCCATTCAGATATACAGTGTGCCTCATCAATGGCATAAAACGATATATTAATCGATTTTAAAAAGTTTACGTTTTCTTCTTTAGTTAGCGATTCTGGGGCTACATAAAGAAGTTTTGTCTTCCCAGACAATACATCCTCTTTTACTTGGTTAACAGCGCTCTTTGTAAGCGAAGAGTTGATAAAATGAGCAACACCATCCTGTTCACTGAATGCGCGCATTGCATCTACCTGATTCTTCATAAGCGCAATAAGCGGAGATATTATAATTGCAGTACCCTCCGACACTATTGCCGGTAACTGATAGCACAATGATTTTCCTCCTCCTGTGGGCATCAGAACAAACGAGTCGTTCCCGGAGAGAACGTTGCGTATTATCGCCTCCTGATTACCTTTAAAACTATCAAAACCAAAGTGCTTTTTTAACACCTCAGTTAACGTCTTCTCAGCTTCTGAACTCATATTATATGTGAAAGCTTTATTTTACATCCCTGTTCAGCAGGGTCTATATTATCAATCAATATGAAATAAAATCCATACATTTGTAACTTAAATTTACAATAATTTTTAAAACTACTGAGCATATTTTACTTTTTTAATAAAAGAACAGTATATATTATGAATGCCAAGAATATAACAGAGACAGCTATAAAGACCATAAACACAGAAGCTAATGCTATTAAAAAGCTAGCTGATTATGTAGATGAAGATTTTTCTGAAATAGTGGAAAAAATTTATAATAGTAATGGCAGATTGGTTATTACGGGTATTGGTAAGAGTGCAAACATTGCCAATAAAATGGTTGCTACATTAAATTCAACAGGTACACCTTCGTTGTTTATGCATGCAGCAGATGCTATTCATGGCGACCTGGGAATTATTCAGAAAGATGATATAGTTTTATGTATATCAAAGAGCGGTAATACACCGGAGATTAAAGTGCTTGTGCCGTTAATTAAGAAATTTGGAAACCTGCTGATTGGTATGGTGTCAAATACCGAATCTTTTCTTGCACAGCGTTCAGATTATGTAATAAAGGCAAAGGTAGATAAAGAGGCGTGTCCTAATAACCTTGCTCCAACATCAAGTACAACCGCACAATTGGTAATGGGCGATGCTCTTGCTGTATCGCTTCTTGAGGTAAGAGGATTCTCTAGCAGTGATTTTGCACGTGTGCATCCGGGGGGCGCACTTGGTAAGAAACTATATGTTAAGGTTGATGATCTGCTTGTGCGTAACGAAAAGCCAGAGGTGAATATCAACAGCGATATTAACAGTGTTATTCTTGAGATATCATCTAAAAGACTTGGTGCAACAGCGGTAACAGATGATGATAATAAACTGGTAGGAATGATTACTGATGGTGATCTTAGGCGTATGCTTGCAAAAAATCTTGATATAAAAGATACAAAGGCAAAAGATATTATGTCGGTAAATCCAAAAACAGTTGAGCCGGAGACCATGGCAGCAAAAGCGTTTAATATAATGGAAGATAATAATATTACGCAGCTAATAGTTACCAGAGATAATAACTATTTGGGAATGGTTCATATACATGATATTATTTCTGAAGGAGTAGTATAATTTAATATCTGATGGGCAAAAACAAGAATGAGATGACCTATCTGGAGCATCTCAACGATCTTAGAATACATTTAATAAAGGCCTCTGTTGCAACTTTACTGTTTGCAATAGTGGCTTTTGTTTTTGGAAACTGGATTGTAGAAAACATTATTTTTGCTCCTAAAGAACCTGAATTTATTACAAACAAACTATTCTGTTATTGTGCCGAAGTTTTTAACAGACATAATCTATGTATAAACAGCAATTCTCTGCCAATAACAAATTATAATTTTGCCGGACAATTTAATGCACATATATATATAGCACTGTTTGCCGGAATTATTTTAGCATCGCCTTATATATTATGGCAGATGTGGATTTTTGCAAAACCGGCTCTGCATATAAAAGAGAAGAGAGAATCGGTAAAATGGATAATGTCTGCTAACATACTATTTATTACAGGAGCTCTGTTTGCGTACTTTGTTATAGTACCATTAACAATACACTTTTTTTCAGGTTACAGAATAAGTCACGATGTACTTAATAATATTAAGCTGCAATCGTACGTAAGTACTATTGCTGTACTTGTTGCAGGTACTGCTATTATGTTTGAGTTGCCATTGATTCTGTATATGCTTATTAAAGCAGGCGTGGTTACAATAAAAAAAGTAGCATCATATCGCAAACACACAATTGTTATAATAATGCTATTGGCAGCAATAATTACACCGCCCGATATCTTTAGTTTGTTAATTGTTTCGTTACCACTCTTAATAATGTTTGAGATAACCATACAGTTTGCAAAACGCAAACAACGTATCCAAAAAAAGCAAGCAGATCAAAAATAACTCTGTACAAACAAATGATTTATTATCTTAGCAGCACATCAAATTTGATGTAGATAATAGTTTGGAACCATTTTTGGTATACAAATTTTGTCATATATAGTTAAACAGGAATGTGTGGTTTCTGATTATGCTTAATGTGACAATAAAAAAGAAAATTAATACAGATGAAGTTACATACAGATAATCTTGTAAAGAAATATAAAAAACGTACCGTAGTAAAAGGTGTTAGTGTTGCTGTTGAGCAGGGTGAGATTGTTGGACTTCTTGGACCCAACGGAGCAGGAAAAACAACAACATTTTATATGACAGTGGGACTTATTGTGCCAAATGAGGGGCGTATATTCCTTGACGATATGGAGATAACAAAACTTCCGGTATATAAAAGAGCGCAGTTGGGTATTGGATATCTGGCACAGGAGGCATCAATATTCCGTAAGTTATCTGTTGAGGACAACATAATGTCGGTTCTTGAGATGACCAAACTAAGTAAGAAAGAGCAGAAGGCTAAACTGGAGAGCTTGTTAGATGAGTTTAGTCTTAACCATATAAGAAAGAACCTTGGTATTCAGCTTTCGGGAGGAGAGAGAAGACGTACGGAGATAGCCCGATGTTTGGCAATAAACCCTAAGTTTATATTACTTGATGAGCCATTTGCAGGAGTAGACCCTATTGCTGTTGAGGATATTCAGGAGATTGTAATAAAGCTTAAGGAGAAGAATATTGGTATTCTTATAACCGACCATAATGTACATGAGACATTAAGAATTACCGACAGGGCATATCTGCTGTTTGAGGGTAGATTGCTTAAGGCAGGTACAGCAGAGGAACTTGCAAACGATGAGCAGGTGAAGAAGGTGTATCTGGGACAAAATTTTGAGCTTAGAAAGCAATAATTTTTGTTAAAAGTTTTGGCAGAATAAAAAAACAACTTATATTTGCACCGCCTTAATAAACGATGCACATGCGGATGTGGCGAAATTGGTAGACGCGCTAGACTTAGGATCTAGTGCCGCGAGGCGTGGGGGTTCGAGTCCCTTCATCCGCACCAAAAGATGACCGCTCAAACCTTTTGAAAAAAAGGTTTCTGCGGTTTTTTAAAATTATGACAATTTAACTTCTCTTTTAAAAAAGCAAACAAATGAATATAAGCAGAGAGAATATCGACGAATTAAACGCAGTACTTAAGATACAGGTAACTGCTGAGGATTATTCAGAAAAAGTAAGTACTGTACTTAAAGACTATACTAAAAAGGCTCGTATAGACGGTTTCCGTCCAGGGAAAGTGCCATTTGGTATGATCAAGAAAATGTACGGAAAAGCGGTTCTTGTTGAGGAGGTAAATAAAATTATCCTTGACGGTATTAACAGCCATATCAGAGAAGAGAAATTAAATATCCTTGGTGAGCCTCTTCCAAAGGAGGATGAGCAGGCAGACATTGATTGGGATAATCAAACAGATTTTGAGTTTGCTTTTGAGCTTGGTTTGGCACCAAATATCGAGATCAAATTATCTAAGAGAGATAAAATTAACTACTATAAGATAGCTATCGACGAGGAGATGAGATCGTCATTTATCGATAATCAGACTCGCAGACTTGGTGAGTTTATTATTGTTGATACTATTGAAGGTACTGAGATGGTTAAAGGTAAGCTTGAGCAACTTGATGCTGAAGGTGCTGTACTTGAAGGTGGCGTTGCTGCTGATGAGGCTACTATCTCTGTTGATACTATTAAAGACGAAGAGATTGCTAAGCAATTTGTTGGTGGTAAAGTTGAAGATATTATCGATTTTGATCTTAAGAAGGCATTCCCTAACGACTCTGAGATTGCTGCAATGTTAAGAGTTGAAAAAGATCAGGTTGCTGAGATTGAAGGAAACTTCAGATTTACTGTTGCTGAGATTAAGCGTTTTATTAATGCTGAGATTAATCAGGATTTTTACGATAAGCTTTATGGCGAGGGTGTTGTTAACTCTGAAGAGGAGCACCACGCTAAGGTTGATGAGGAGATTTCTCAGAACCTTTCAAAAGATAGCGATTACAAACTTGCTATTGATGTTAAAGAGAAGCTTGTTAAGAAGTTTAAGTTTGATCTTCCTGAGGAGTTCCTTAAGCGTTGGTTGCTTATGGTTAACGAAGGTAAGTTTACAAAAGAGCAGATTGATGAGGAGTTCCCGTTATTTGCTGACGATATGAAGTGGCAGCTTATTAAGGACACTATCATTAAGGAGAAAGAGATTAAGGTAGAGGAGAAAGATGTTCTTGAGCTTGCTAAAGAGATGACTGCACAGCAGTTTGCTTACTACGGAATGATGAACCTTACTGATGAGCAACTTGAGCAGTACTCAAAAGAGATCCTTAAGAATAAGGAAGAGGTTAAGAAGATGTACGAGCGTATCTACGAAGATAAGGTTAACTCAACAGTTAAAGATCTTATTAAAGTAGAGGAGAAAGAGATATCAAAAGAGGAGTTCGGAAAATTCTTCGAAAAGAAATAAATATTCTCACATATCAATATTTAGAAATAATTCCGGTTTTTAATCGGAATTATTTTTTTATATTTAATATATAGATGAAACGAGCATAACAAAATATCTCCTCCTATATGAGAATAATAATTATGTTGGTTCCGTCTGGCAACCGAAAACAATTATAAGCAGATAAAATGTATCTGTAACAGATAATGGTTATATTCACATGAATAAAACTTTTATTTTAAGTTAGAAGTTGCACCAATATATTAAGTATTAACAAACAGATGAATTAAATCTACAAATATGAATTATCAGGACGAGTTTAAAAAGTTTGCTACAAAGCATCAAGGAATCAGTAGCCTTACAATGGAGAAGTACTCTTCTGTACATAACAGCTACATATCACCCACGATCATTGAAGAGCGTCAACTTAATATTGCATCTATGGATGTGTTCTCACGTCTGATGATGGATAGAATAATCTTTTTAGGAGTACCTATTGACGATAATGTTGCAAACATTATTCAGGCACAGTTACTGTTCCTTGAGTCAACAGATCCTAATAAAGATATTCAGATATACCTTAACTCGCCGGGAGGTTCTGTATATGCAGGATTAGGAATATATGATACTATGCAATATATCTCATCAGATGTAGCTACAATATGTACAGGTATGGCAGCATCTATGAGTGCAGTACTTCTTACTGCCGGAGCCAAGGGTAAACGTTCGGCTCTTAAGCACTCTAGAGTAATGATACACCAGCCAATGGGTGGTGCTCAAGGACAGGCTTCTGATATTGAGATTACTGCAAGAGAGATTCAGAAACTTAAGAAAGAACTATACGAAATTATTGCAACACATTCAGGAAATGAGTTCTCTAGAATTGAGAAAGATTCTGACAGAGATTACTGGATGACCTCAGCAGAGGCAAAAGAGTACGGAATGATTGATGAAGTACTTCTGCGCAATAAATAAGATATTATAAAGTATGTGTTTAAAAGAGTGATTGTTATTATAACGGTTGCTCTTTTTTTATAGATTATATTCTGAATTGTAGAGTAAACTCTGTGTAGCTGTTACTATCAGAATCAACAGATATTAACACATTGTGGTAATCAGCAATTTTTTTAGCAAGAGCAAGACCAATGCCATAACCTTCACTGCTGTTATCAAACCTCTTAAATCTGCTGAACATCTCCGGAATAACATCTTTATTTATACCACTGCCGCTATTTCTTATCTTAAACATAAGAACATCAGTATTGACAGATAGATTAATATCTACAGAGCCTGATTCAGGGGTGTGTTTAGCTGCATTTGTAACAAGGTTAAATATCAGATTAAATATCAGATCTCTATTTCCTTTAACAACAGGCAGATCGCTATTAATGTCAGATATAAGATTAAGTTCTTTTGCCTGAATCATTATATATATCTCCTCTATAACATCATCAACAACCTGTTTTAAATCTATACTGTCGCTTTTAATAAACTCATTATTCTCAATTCTCGACATCAGTAACAGAGTGCGTATCATTACAGTTAATCTGTTAAGTGTCTTTTTTGATTCTACCAGTTTATTAACAATATTAACGGGGATATCCTCGCTGTTCAGACTATTATCTATCTTGTTCTGAATAATACTTATTGGTGTTAATAACTCATGCGATACATTACTTATAAACTCCCGCTCGTCGTTAAAACGTATCTCAATATTGCGCATAAGGTTGTTTATACTATTCTCAAGATACATAAAATCAGACGACATTGTTTTAACAGGAGAGTAATCGAAATTATGAGGAGATGTACTCCGCTTTAATTTACTTATTATATGGTCAAAAGGTCGCAGCAACGACTGTATAAACGAGATATCAACAACAACAGTTATTACTATTACAATAAGCAGAAATATCAGAATAAAACGTTGTAGTGTTCGTTTAAAATCAACAATATCGTTAATACTCCTTCCTATCTCAATCAGATAATACTCATTCTCATCATACCCAAAAACAGCACTTATTACACGATAATCAACAATCTCATCCTCAATAATACGCCGTGTACTCTCAATGCTCTCATATAACGAGTCGGTCTGTACCTGCTCAATAGATATATACTCTGCCTTAAGAATATTATAACTACCATACGATCTTATCTCAGAATCGGCATCAATAAAAGACTCAATACCTGTAGAGTCGATAATATCATATAACTGATCAAGCTTTTTATACAGATTATTATCGGTGTTTTTTATAGATATTTTGTTGATAGAGTAGGGGATAAGCAGTAGCAGAACACCGAATATTAGTAGTTTAGAGAACGCATTAAACAGCGTTAACTGATTCTTTAATCTGCCTCTGAACATTCTCATGCTATAGCTCAAATTTATACCCAATACCACGTACCGTCTTTATCCATTTGGTATCATCGTATGTGGCAAGTTTCTTTCTTATATTCTTTATATGAACATCAATATAGTTTGAGTCAAAATCGTTTTCATAAAAGTCGCCCCAGATATGCTCGGTTAGCTGAAGCCTGTTTAATACCCTGTTTTTGTTAAGAACAAAGTAACTTATGAGTTCATACTCCTTCTTGGTAAGATCAATTGGTTTGTCATCAAAAAACAGAATACGTTTGTTTATATCTACAGCAAAATTACCAAACTGCAACAGATGCGTTTTATTACCAAACTTTCTGCGTGCAATAGCCTTTATACGCGATCCCAGCTCAAGCAGAGCAAATGGTTTGGCAAGGTAATCATCGGCGCCAAGATCAAGCCCCTTTACCTTATCCTCAATCTCGCCACGTGCGGTTATTATTATAAAATATGCCTCTGAGTTATATTCCTTTGCCTCCTTAAGCAGATCAAGCCCGTTATAATCAGGTAATCCTATATCAAGCAGAACAAAGTCGTACATATTTACAGCAAGACTTTCTGATGCATCTTCGCCTGTATGAGCAACATCGCAGTTGTAGTGCTCATTTGTAAGAAACTCATTTATCTCTTGTGCCAGATCTTTTTCGTCTTCAACTATTAATACTCTCATAGCTCTATCATATATATAAACGACAACATATACGAAGTCTGATTCTCTATTCTGAGATGTTTATACTTGTTTGATGTAAACGAACTAAGAACAGATGCGGTTGCCATAAAGTTATTGTTTGTATACGATACAGATGCCCCCATATCTGTACTGAACAGCGAGAACACATTCTCGGTATACCCTTTTCTTGATATACTTCTGCGTACCCTGTGCTCTATCTGATTATTTACATCGTCAAATATCCAGTAATCCGATGCAAACACCATATAGATGTTTGGCTCAATAGTAATAACATCATCATCCTTAAATATGCCCTCAATATCAAAATACTTTGATACGCCAATATTCAGAAAAGAGTTATTGCTTTTGCCCGACATAAATGTATAGTCGGCATATAACGAGAAGGTACCCGGATTAAAAGCAAGCCCGGCATCGGCTGAGTACTTATAGTTTATACCCTCAAGCAACTCATCGCCTTTGAATCTGTGCAACCCGCCAAGTAACGATACATCAAACCTGCCAAAGCTCTTCTCGTATCCAATCTTTAATTGTGTATCGTAGGTAGGTTCGCTGCCTCTGAATATTCTGCTTACCGATAGTTGTGCGGCAAACCCCGATTTACCATTATAAAAGAAATTAAAAAACAGTGCCGGATTTGTTGATATAGTATCTGTAACAAACCTGCTCTTCTGATTCATAAACCCTGCATTAAGAATAATCATTCTGCTATCCTCAATATAAACAGTATCGGCCTCAAACTCTACACTGTCAACAACTGTATATACAGTATCAACATAATCACCACCCTGTGCTGTAGCCTGCAATACAGATGCACAGATAAAAAAGGACACCAAAAGTCTTCTTATCATCTTCGTCTAACTCTCTTAATACGTCTCTGCTTCTTCTGTACCTTTTTCATAACCTTTCTGTTGGCAGCAGCACCCTTTTTTCTGATTATAGCATTCCGTTTTTTAACAGTAGTCCTGTTTTTAGGAACACGCTTAATAACCTCAGTTTTTGGTTTAGTCTTAACCTTCTGCTTCTGTTTCTGTGTTTTTGTCTGCTGACTAAATCCTGCTACTGCGGTAGATATTATGAATAGTACAATTATTACAACCTTTTTAAACATAGCTCAATCAATTTAATCCTCTAAAATCCTTCCCCTCTTGTTGTAATATGTTATATCCTTATCTTATAAAGTTGATATAAACATAATTATCTAAAAATATAAATATTATATGGCTATTAAAAATTATTTATTCACACATACCCGGTAGCAATCTCTGCACCGGGTACGTTACAATGAAAAAACAAGTTCTCGTCATCCTTTGCAATGACACTCTATATTAATCTAAAAACGCTTCTTTCTTTTTAACGTAATTGTTGTTGTCTCTCCATCTTTAGTTACAGTAGCCAGGTTGTCGCACTCACCATTTCCGTAGTCAATAATTATTGTTTTACCCTCTCTGTCAACAATACTCTTTGTTCCTGCTACGAAATACCTCATGCAACCATACTCATGCTTTCTTACCAAAGGCGATGTTATTTCGCATGTAATTTGTGTACCATCAGGGAATGTTGTTGTAGCATTTCCGGTAAGCTCTATCACATCATCATGCTTATAATATGTAGGCGATCCCTCTACAACAATCCTTGTATGTTCTGCTGTACGTGTAATCTCACCCTCATTGTCTGCCAGAATAATCTTACCATTTACAGTTACATCACTCTGCCTGTGATTATCGGCATTAAGATATCTTTTAACAACCTTTGTACCCGTAATCTGATTGTTATCTACAAAGAAATCTTCAAATGAGTAGTTAATAGTTTTGTTGTTGTCCCAGTACGATCCTGAATGCTCAACAATAATTTTACCCCTGCGCTCACGACCATCTTTACCGGTACAGTTGGTCTCTCCAAAATCAATAGTAACCTTTACATTGTCACTATCCTTCTCTTTAGTAACCTTAACACACTGCCCCAGACGTGCATACTTTCCTATTCCGGGTTTTGCCATTCTTCCCTGGCTCTCTTCGTAATATACCACAGCCTCATCACCAAGATCCTCTACCTCTTCATACATTACCGATACAAAATCCTCGTCAAGAGCAACGTCAGCATTAACCTCTGTTGTTTTGTTGTCGTTCTTCTCACACGAAGCCATTACCGCTATTAATCCAAGTCCAAAAAGCAACGCTTTAAAAAAATTAATGGTTCTCATAGTAATCAGTTTTTAAATAGTTTAATCTCATTTTTATTGTACATAAGCAAAACTACACCACCAACATGAAGCGAAAATGAAGAAACAAAAAGTTATGTACAGACGTTGCACGCAACGTCTCCAACATCTTTCTCAGACGATACAGTAAAGCCATTGCATGCACCGTCGCCACTTACTGTATATACCTCTAAAACAGCGGTTGGATACAGCAAACAAGCTTTTTTCTGTCGAAGTCGATCTGTTGCATAACTCTCAACAAGCATGTAAAGACGTTGCACGCAACGTCTCCAACAGCTATCTCTCAGACGATACAGTAAAGCCATTGCATGCACCGTCGCCACTTACTGTATATACCTCTAAAACAGCAGGTAGTTACAGCAAAAAGAACGTATAACCTGTTTAATTTCCGACTGTATGTACCTCTTAAACAGAGACTGGATACAGCAAACAAGCTTTATTCTGTCGAAGTCGATCTGTTGTATATCTCTCAACAAGCATGTAAAGACGTTGCACGCACCGTCGCCACTTACTGTATGTACCTCTAAAACAGCAGGTAGTTACAGCTGCAGAGCGAATCAAATCACTTGAAATAAAACTGTATGTACCTCTAAAACAGCGGTTGGATACAGCAAACAAGCTTTCTTCTGTCTAAGTCGATCTGTTGCATAACTCTCAACAACCATGTAAAGACGTTGCGTGCAACGTCTCAAACAGCTACCTCTCAAACTATACGGTAATGCCATTGCATGCACCGTCGCCACTTACTGTATATACCCCTAAAACAGCAGGTAGTTACAGCCGAACATGGAGAATATTGGATAATGAGAAAACTGTATGTACCTCTTAAACAGCAGGTAGTTACAGCCTTAAAGTTAGCGAGTGACTTAAAGTTGGTACTGTATGTACCTCTAAAACAGCAGTTGGATACAGCAGGCGAGTTGCCTCCTATCTAAGTCGATCTGTTGTATATCTCTCAACAGCAAAGTAAAGACGTTGCACGCAACGTCTCCAACAACTGTATATGCCTCTAAAACAGCAGGTAGTTACAGCGGTAATACAAAAGCTAAGCACTGTAAGCGGACTGTCTGTACCTCTAAACAGCGGTTGGATACAGCAAACAAGCTTTTTTCTGTCGAAGTCGATCTGTTGTATATCTCTCAACAACAAAGTAAAGACGTTGCGTGCAACGTCTCCAACAGCTACCTCTCAAACTATACGGTAACGCCATTGCATGCACCGTCGCCACTTACTGTATGTGCCTCTAAAACAGCAGGTAGTTACAGCTGTTCAACAATTTATTTGACTACTTCTTTAACTGTATATACCTCTAAAACAGTAGGTAGTTACAGCACAAGGATTACACATTAATCAGCAGATTGCACTGTATGTACCTCTTAAACAGCAGGTAGTTACAGCATACATGGATTCCTACCCCTTAGAAAAAGTACTGTATGTACCTCTTAAACAGCAGGTGGTTACAGTTCTTACTGGTCAGACTCTTTCACTTCAGGAACTGTATGTACCTCTAAAACAGCAGGTAGTTACAGCAAGAACCTCCTCACACAACTAATTGACGCTACTGTATGTACCTCTTAAACAGAGACTGGATACAGCAAACGAACTTTCTTCTGTCGAAGTCGATCTGTTGTATATCTCTCCACAACCATGTAAAGACGTTGCAGTGCAACGTCTCCAACAGCTACCTCTCAAACTATACGGTAAGTCTTTGCATACAACGTCGCCACTTACTGTATATACCTCTAAAACAGCAGGTAGTTACAGCTGTTAACCAAATGAAGCTTAGTATTGTCACACTGTATGTGCCTCTTAAACAGCAGGCAAGCTATCTCTTATCGAAGTCGATCTGTTGTATATCTCTCCACAACCATGTAAAGACGTTGCGTGCAACGTCTCCAACAACTGAATATACCTCTTAAACAGCAGGTAGTTACAGCGGAATTAGAGGAGAAAAAAGTCATTTCAAAACTGTATGTACCTCTAAAACAGCAGGTAGTTACAGCGTTGTAAAAGGTCGTGTGTATGCGAAATCTACTGTATGTACCTCTTAAACAGCAGGTAGTTACAGCAACGTGGTGAAATGGGTTGGTGGGCTTGTGACTGTATGTACCTCTTAAACAGCAGGTAGTTACAGCAATGCAATAAAACGAACACAGATTTTAAAAACTGTATGTACCTCTAAAACAGTAGGTAGTTACAGCATTGAAAGGTAGCGAATCTAATAATGAATTACTGTATGTACCTCTTAAACAGTAGGTAGTTACAGCTAGTGTTCTGTAATTGGTTTAAATATAATATTTTAAACTATTAAATAGTCTTGTTAAACGTATTGTTTCAGCATGTCAAAGAGCAGATAGTGCGTAAGTTTTTATATCCTGATATTACTGTATTTATTATAGTTTTGCTTTCTCTGTTCTACTCTCTGTCTTACTATATATCTCATTTATAATCTCTGTACCTCTGCCAAAAAAGTCTATATACTCATCTCCGGTCTCCTCTCTGTTGTTATCCTTAACCCTCTTTATAAGGTTATTGCTGTCCGGTAACAGATTACCTGTTGGTACCTCATTGTGCATAGCACAGTTGCGTAAGTTTCTTAATGTCTCTGCCTGATACTGGCTAAGGTTGTAGTTACTCTGCAGTGCCAACATTACATCTTTAAAATCAATATACCCTTTGTCTGATGTAAGATTAAATTGTTTTACAGTATCTCTCTCTATCCTCAATAGTCTGTCTACAAATGCCATTCGGCATATGTTATAGCCTGTAATAATATCTGCCAGATAGAACCTGTCGGGGTTTTCAGTTATCCTTATAAAAACAGTATCCTCCTTAATATCTTTAAGCTTTTTATCTGCTAACTGATTTGCCTCGTACCATCTCATCTTTTTTTCTTCAACCGAAAGGAACGAGAAACGCTCATCATTTGTAAGGTCAGCCTTTCTCTTTTTTACAATAGGTGCAAAGCTAATTGTGTTACTCTCTATAAGGTTGTTATCTGTAACAATATCGGCAATACTCTTTATCTGTTGCGGAATCATACGATACCTGTTCTGCTTAAGATACCTGTAGTATGTATTTATAAATATCCGGTTAACAGGGATTGTGATATTGTCTTTATCAAACTCTAACGACGATAATGTTCTGTTCTGATACTCATCCTCTATCTTTATTGTATAATAGTATGCAATATGCGACAGTATTGTATCCTGTCTTTTAATATTAAACAACCTCTGTCTGTCCGATCTGCTTATATTGTCCCAAACATTGGTATTGTAAAACTGCTTATACAGAAGTGTATTATTATTTGCACCCGGATATATTCTGTTATGCAGCGAACATAAACGGGTTTTTGATAAACAGTTACTATCCCGTCCAACTTCTATCTGATCTATATACTTTACACCCACAACAGAGTAGAAGTGTTTATCAACATTATATATACCGGTATCTCTATCCTTAGGAGGTCTCTCCATATAGTTTGCTGCTTGTGGTGTTCTGTTGTCGCGCAGCTTTAGCCAGCGCATCTCAGCGTTAGGATGCCACTCGTCGGCATTAAATTCACCATCAAGCCTCTGCTCCATTCTGTTTAAAATAGCCTGGTTATACTCTTTAGCCTGTTTGTACAGATCGTTAAGTGTTTTTTTCTTCTTTATGGGTTCAGGAGATCCGGAGTTACCCATAATACCAGACACTCTTATCTGCTTGTTTATTAATGCGTAGTAGTTGTTTCCTATTCTCTGTTTATTTCCTAGGCCTTTAAGATTTCTGAAAAGCTCATCTAACACAGGTTGTGTTACAGCGGTATCTCTTCTGCTGCCCAGTTCGGTAAGCAGGCGTACTATCTCCATATAACCACTCTTTCCGCCAGTAATACCATTGTAATCCTCGGCATGAGCCGGATTGTTCTCCTGTCCGTACATAATCATCTTATTCCATGTTTTTGCTATATAGGTAGCCTTAACATGGTGATTATGCCCACCAAATCTGATCCTGCTGTTTCTCTCATCAACATCCTCTATCTCTTTTATCTTCTCAGCCTCTCTGTTGCGCAGTATCTCAATCTTGTTCTTTATCTGTTTCTTAGTGATAGTAACTCTCTCTCCGTTGCCTCGTCCTGTATTACACTTACCCTCTATCTGGTTAAATATATTTTTAAACAGTATATTAAAGAATTTCTTTCTCTCTTTCCACTTTACTTGTGTATTTTTTTTTACAGGGAATCTGTACAGATAGTTTTCAAGAATAGTGCATAGTGTATCGGCACTGAGTTTACCTATAACAACCTTACTCTTATCGCCAGAACCTCTCTCTAACCTGAACAGAGCATGGTTATAACTGCCATCTTTGCCACGTTCAAAGAAGAACGGGAATCCATTATTCTCACCACGATCATTTATTATATAGTTTTCGTTGTCAGGTATATCCCATATATACTTTTTATGTTTAGGAATCCTTTTGTTGTTATACTCTCTCTTCTGCTCATTCAGCATTGCTGCCGGAGCATGTAGTGCCCATAACCATTTGTTTTCATCTTTGTTGTACATACCAAGGGTTTGCATCTCCTCATACAGATACTGTACAGCGTATTCAAAAAACTTATTCTTCTCTCTCAGCGGATATTGTTGGTTATAGCCTGTTAATCTAACCTCTTTATGTGGGTCAAGATATATATCACTGCTCTCTCTGTTCTCTATCTCCCAGTCTTTATTGGCACTATTGGCAAATGGTGTAACCAAACGCTCTGCCGGGCAACGTTTAAGATACTCCATAACAGATAGAGCACGCTCACGAGTGATGTACTCACTGCTGTTAAAAAGCGTATCTATATGTCCTCTTATTGCAAACTGTGTATACACATTGCGCGCATATAAAAAGTGTTTACGTTTATTTACCAGCTCTTCAGGATACTGTTTCTTAGGGTTTGTATCGCGGAATTGTTGTCTCTCTTTTATCTTATTAAAAGTGTATACACTCTGCTCAAGTGCATTTAAGAAATCGCTGACCTCATGCTTTAACAGAAACAGCGATATATAGAATATATATCCTGTAAGAGTAAATTTATTGTCAAAAGAACCATTTATCTTGTTACCATCTCTGTCGGTAATAAACTCTGCTCCGTTGTTACTTCTGGTAAACTCAAATATAGCCCGTTGTCCGCTATATATTGCAGGTAGTGCAACTCCAGCATTGTATGTGGCTATATTGTACAGTGTTGTAATAGCATCTTTTATATGCGGTTTGTTGTTGAGAAAATACTCAATTTTTATGGTTGTATGTTCTGTATGTGCATGAATGTTTCTAATATAGTTCAGAAGTTCAAGTAGTTCAACAGCGTGTGTAAAGTTGGTTCTTATTATCTCTTCGTTATCACTCTGTTTAAGAAGTATTTCGTTTTTTATAAGCCAGTCAAACAGGTATATATTGTTCTGTAGCTTAAATATAAACTCTGGTTTATCTTCATCTTTATATGTTTTATGATTTTTTATAAATGTTAATAACGCATCCTCATTATCAGCTTTTTTATCGATATTAACAATCTTCTCAACAGACGATGTGGCAATATTAGAGTATATAGCCATTGGAACCATTAAACGCTCCTTCTCTCTTTTATCTCTATCATTTATATATGATCTTTCTGACATAATGTTCAGTTTTTTTGTTAAACAGTATATTAATAGCACCGTTTGGTGTCAACATATCTATAATTCCGGGGCTGAATTATATGTGTTGTAGCTAAAACTAAAGTATATAGCTATAATGCATATTACAATAATAACCAGAGAACAACTCTGTATATGCTGTTTTAATATGTATCAGCTAATGTTGCATATAACACACAAAAGTGTATATAACACAGATACAACAATACCGGCAATTGTTCCTAAAACAGCTTTGCGAAACAGACGATATTTTTTAGCGGTAATTTTTGCTGTTGTATGTATCCAGGTAATAAGATTATTCTCAACTGTATTGTCGCACTAATAAGCTCTTTTAGTTTATCAGGTGTCTGTTGTGCCACACCCTCTGCAAAAAACAGGTTTATGTCTGGCTTCTTACTCTTTTTGCGTTTAAATCTTGGGTAAAATGCATATAACGACAGAGCTATTGAGATAATAAATGGTATTGCAGGTAGTATTATAAGCCAGTTGTTTAACATATTCACCTCTTTATATATTGTGAATATACCAAATAGTAATCCGCTGTTTACAACCAACAGACCAGCATGTTTTGTCTCAACAAATTTTAACGATTCTCTTATAGAGTTGTATACATAATCGGTATTAGGGTTCATAACATAGTGTGTTTTGGTTATAAGATATAAAGATAACTGTAATGTTATTTTATAATAACTGTAAGCCAGATAATTTTTTGTTGCTGCAACAACTTTTTCTGGAGGCTATAAAAAAAACTAAGGTTACAGAAATAGCTTTTTGCCTGAGAGATTTTCTGAAACATCAATTTGCTATTACTGTAGCCCTAACCAACGCACCGGAAGCATAAAAGGTAAATGCTTTTTACACTTTCTGAATTTTTCTCACCCTTGCGGTAAAAGCTTTTTGGTAGACAAAAAAAAATATTGGTTGTGGAAATAGCTTTTTGCCTGAGAGATTTTCCGAAACATCAATTTGCTATTACTGTAGCCCTAACCAATGCGCCGGAAGCATAAAAGGTGATAGCTTTCTGCACTTTATGAATTTTTCTCACCCTTGCGGTAAATACTTTTTGGTCGACAAAAAAAATATTGGTTGTGGAAATAGCTTTTTGCCTGAGAGATTTTCCGAAACATCAATTTGCTATTACTATAACCCTAACCAACGCGCCGGAAGCATAAAAGGTAATAGCTTTTTACGTTCCTGGAACTTTTTTCATCCTTACAGTAAATGCTTTTTGTGCTTCCTGTAACTATATACACTAAAAGTAAATGATGTTAGTTTCACTGTATATAGTGTTTGTGATATCTGATTAGATTGTTGTAGCAAATGGTAAGATATTGTCTGATAATTAGATTATTTATGAGTGTAGTTTTTACACCTATAGGGTTTTAAAATAAATGAAACTAAGCATGAGAATGGTTATTTACGAAATAAGGAGATTATAATACGAAGCTATATCCGGAAAATAAAAAATAGACAAACCATTGACTTTTAAATAATTTGTCCTTAACTTTCTTATACATATAAAAATTGCAGCTACATAAAGCTGCCGAAAGAGCATGAAATATACCGGTTATCTGTAATACCGGTTAAATGAAAACTAATAAATCACCATATGAGAAAAGTTTTAAGAATTTATTCAAAAGCTAATGTAAACGACCTGAACTTTGTATTGGGTAACATCATTAAAGTTATTAAGAGAAGTAATCTGTCGTCAGATACCTATATGGTACTCATTACTGATAAGGTTGTTTATCTGTATGATAGTTTAACAGAAGCTATTAACAGAGATACTCTGAAATCTGAGCTTAATGTAATGGATTTCAGAAGAGATAATACTCTACGCGCGTTTTATTATGTGATAAAAGGACTTACATTCTCTGATAATGAGGCTGAACGTAAAGCAGCCGATATTGTATTTAGTGTTCTTGATCGTTATGGTTTAGAGATAATTAGTCAGTCATACAAAGATCAGACAGTATCAATGGATTCACTTATTAAGGATCTTCAGTCGGCAGATATAGCAGCAATAATTAATGGCGATTTGGCTCATACAGCCAAATATTTTAATGCTATGGTTACTGTAACAGAGGAGTGGAAGGACTCGGTTAGTGAGAATATTATTAAGCAGACTGAGCATAAAAAAGAGATATCGGCATCAAAACTTTTGCCTGAGATACGTAATAAAGTAAACAAAGAGTTGCTTGCATATGTAGAGGTTATGGCAATTGCAGATGTAACACAATACGGTGCATTGTATGAAGAACTAACCACTGTAGTTGATGATATAAACAGGGTTATATCAAATCGCAAATCAGGTAATGCCGAAGATATAAGATAGAAACAAGGTAAAGACGTTGCATGCAACTGTTGCCAAAAGACTATACAGTAAAGACGTTGCATGCAACGTCTCCACTACACGCAACGTCTTTACTTTACCAATCTACAATATCAACAAGGTCATATGTGCTTGCAAAGGTATAGAAGTGTATTGCGTAGAACATTCTTACTCTTTTGTCTGTAATGTCCAGTATTTGGTAGTATATCTCTTTTCTGAATACCAATATCCCTGCACCAGCCATTCCGCCCGTCATATTAATATTTTCAACATAAAACTTTATTCGGGGATAATCCTTACTAAGTTCGTTAAACAGATATAACAGATAGTCGCTTCTGGAACCTAACTTCAGTTCTCTTACTCGCTCAAAACTATTTGGATCATCTCTGTCGGGTCTGTTCCAGGTATATACACCCCATATTTTATCGAATATATCGTTGTTGTATATCCTCTTAAAAGGCCACTTCTCTCTGAACTTCTCTATTTTTAAAGTTTGCAGAGCCTCTCCGGGATATCTTTTATCCCAGAAACAATCAAACATTCCGAAATAGGCACTTCTGATATCATCCTTTCCGGTAAGTTGTTTACAATAGTCATCAAAGCTGTCAACAAACTTGTTAAGAAAAGCCACCTCATCGGCAGTAAAATATATTGTGGGTTTTATCTCTTTACCAGAGCATTGTGCAGAACAGTATATAAATAAACAGATAATAAGGGAAAACAGGTATTTCATAATTGCAATAAAAATAAGAGCGAAGAGCTACGACCAGCAACCAATGACTAAAAGCTAAGAACCAATGACTCCTAAAGACCAACAGTCAATGTCCAGCTAAAGACTAACGACCAATGATTAACCAATGACTAATGACCAATAGCAAATCAACAACCACCCCTAACTCTTCACCCTTAATTTAAACTATTTTGTATAGTACGTTACAGTATTTACTTTATTCCATGCACCACGTGTAAAGTCAGGAACCTTAACCGGAATACCAGCATTCTCAGTCGATTTCTTAGATAACTCAACAATTGCCGACCACTCAGCTGCATCGTAAACATCCTGATCAAGAGGTAAACCATTACGCAGACAATATATAAGACGATAATCCATAATAAAGTCCATGCCACCATGTCCGCCTACCTCTTTAGCCTTTTTACCAACCTCAGTAGTAATAGGGTGTTCATACTCCTCCATAAGAGCATCAAGTGTGTTTTGGGCTACAAAATTATGAGCATCCGGTTCAAGAGCAATGCCTTTGTTTGGCCACTTACGTGCAAACCCTTCGGTACCACTCAACAGGTGAATACGGCTGTATGGTCGCGGGCTTGTTACATCGTGCTGTATCATAATTGTTTTACCCTTTCCGGTTTTAACAATCGATGTGTTCATATCTCCTTTGCGGTAATCTCTTTTTGCATACTCAGAGTCTGCTCCAAACTTCTCGCGTGCATACTTTGTCATACCAAACTGATCGCTTGATACCGATACAATAAAATCCATCTTATCGCCACGGTGAATATTCATAGCATGACACAAAGGACCAAACCCGTGTGTAGGATATGTATTGCCATCCTCTTTTTCCAGATGCTTAAGACGCCACATATTCCAGTAACCATTCTCTTCGTCAAAGTTAAGCCATCTAAGGTCGTGTATATAAGCTCCCTCAGCATGAACAATCTCGCCAAACACACCTTTTTGTGCCATATTCAGTGTTGTCATCTCAAAGAAATCGTACATACAGTTCTCTAGCTGAATGCAGTGTTTGCGGGTCTTCTCGGCAGTATTTACAAGTTGCCAGCACTCATCAATTGTAAGAGCAGCAGGCACCTCTGTAGCAACGTGTTTACCGTGCTCCATTGCATATACAGCTATAGGCGTATGCAGATCCCAGTGAGCGCATACATACACAAGATCTATATCATCGCGCTCGCATATAGTTTTCCAGTCTTCAGCACCTGTATACTCATCTGCTTTAGGAAAATCAGACTCCTTAAGTTTCTCCTGAGCCTTCTTTACATTCTCAGGTACAACATCGCAAAGAGCAACAATTTTTACTCCTTCAAGATGTACAAAGCGGTGTATAGCACTGCTACCGCGCATACCAAGACCAATAAATGCCACCCTTACTGTCTCAATAGGATCGCACTTAAGTTCAATTACATCTGTCTGTCCCTCTTCTCTTGGTGGTTCAGGATAGAACACAAATGGTACATCTACCTTTTGTCCGTTAATATCTATAACACTTTTGTACTCCTTTACGGGTGTGTTATCAACATGTTTTTTCTTGTTCTTCAGGTTTGTAATAAGAGTGTTTATCTCCTCTTTCGAAGCGCTCTCGCCATTATTACAGCATCCGGTGATAGCTATAATAATAAGAGACGCAGTTACAAGCCTTGTTAGGTAAGCATATAGTCTCATGATTAAATTGTTTATTAAGCATGTAAATATAAGATTTATACCCATACAGCGTTTGAAGATTTATATGTTATTGGTTTAAAAATTAACATAAACAATACCCGAAATATCATAGTCTCATACTGTCAGTTTTTAATAGAAGATATGTTAACGGTAGTATTGTAATATCCTGTATCTGTAAATAAATTGAGAGGTTATATTGCTATTTTTTACAGTATTACATATTTGTACTTTTTTATTTGTTAATTTTGCCGACTGAATAATTGAGGAAGGACAGATAACGTGAAGATTGACAACAGAAAGAGAGTAGCTTTTTTTACATTGGGATGTAAGCTAAACTTCTCTGAGACATCAACAATATCGAGAGATTTTAATAGTAATAATTACGATGTAGTGCCTTTTAATGAGGTTGCTGATGTATATGTAATTAATACCTGCTCGGTTACAGAGCAGGCCGATAAGAAGTGCCGACAGACAATAAAGAAAATTATAAAACAGAATCCGGATGCTTATGTTGCGGTGGTTGGGTGTTATGCACAGCTTAAACCTAAAGAGATTGCAGAGATTCCGGGTGTTGATATTGTACTTGGCTCAAAGGATAAGATGAATCTGTTTACGCATATTGATAAGTTGCAGAAACATCCGCAGGCAGAGGTTCATACCTGCGAAACAAAAGCTCTCAGAGATTTTAGTCCGGCTTATAGTCAGGGCGACAGAACACGTTCGTTCCTTAAGGTTCAGGATGGTTGCGACTATTTCTGCTCATACTGTACCATACCTCTTGCACGAGGACGCAGCCGAAGCAATAGCGTTGCAGAAACAGTAAAGCAGGCGGAGGAGATAGCAAAATCTGGTATAAAAGAGGTGATATTAACAGGTGTTAATATAGGCGATTTTGGGCGTTCAACCGGAGAGTCGTTCTTTGATCTTGTAAAGGCTCTTGATCAGGTAGAGGGTATTGAGCGTATACGTATATCGTCTATTGAGCCTAACCTTATAACAAATGAGATAATTGATTATGTGGCACAGAGCAACAAGTTTTTACCACATTTCCATATACCACTGCAGGCAGGTACCGATCATATTTTAAAGCTTATGCGACGTAAATATGATACTGCATTGTTTGCAAACAGAATAAAATATATTAAAAAGGTTATACCAGATGCATTTATTGGTGTTGACCTTATTGCCGGTTTTCCGGGCGAGAGTGATGAGTTGTTTGAGCAGACATGCAATTTTATTGAAGGGCTTGATATAAGCTTTCTGCATGTATTCTCATACTCAGAGAGGCCTAATACCTCTACAATACGTATGGAGGGTAAGGTAGATGCAAAAACAATAAATGAACGTAGTAAGACGTTGCATAACATATCAGACAAAAAACATATTGAGTTCTATCGTAGCCAGAACGGATCTGTACGTCCGGTGCTGTTTGAGCATACAAAAAAGAGTGGCGTTACATATGGTTATACCGATAATTACATAAAAGTTGAGGTAATATCAGATAATGATTTGACTGGTAAGATAATCAATATTAACTTAGAGGAGTTAAAGGATACCCCTGTATATATTGGCAGAGTTGAGGAATAAATTTTGTCGGTTTTAATTGTTATACTATGGAATTAAAAGAGCAGCTTACAAACGGAGTTATTGCTGTTGCCAAAGAGGCAGGAGAATTTATTAGATCGCAGCAACAGGTTGTAAAGAGCGATGATATTGAGAAAAAGGGTGAACATGACTTTGTTACCTATGTAGATAAGAATGCAGAGAAGATGATTGTTGACGGATTGTCGATGCTTATCCCTGAGTCTGGTTTTATTGCTGAGGAGGGAACAAGCGATAAGAAGGGTGAGGTTTATAACTGGATTGTTGACCCACTTGACGGAACAACAAACTTCATAAACGGAATATCGCCTTTTGCTGTAAGTATAGCTCTGCAACGTAGTGGCAAAACAATTCTTGGCGTTGTATATGAGATTAGCCTTGATGAGTGCTTTTATGCCTGGGAAGATGGCGGAGCATTTATGAATGGTAAAACAATTAGTACATCGTCAAGAGATACATTCTCGCGTTCGCTTATTGCAACCGGATTTCCTTATTACGACTATAGTAAAACCCGTGATTTTCTTAGTACGCTTGAGCACTTTATGCGCGAAACCTCTGGTGTAAGACGTCTTGGATCTGCAGCAACAGACCTTGCTTATGTAGCAGCCGGACGATTTGATGCATTTTTTGAGTATAGCCTTAAGCCATGGGATGTAGCAGCCGGAGCCTTTATTGTTGAACAGGCGGGAGGTATTGTAACAGATTTCAGAGGCGAGGAGAACTATATTCATGGTAAAGAGATTATAGCATCTAACAGACCGCTGTTTAATGTAGTATTTGAGGTTGTAAAGAGCCGTTTAGCATAACAACAAAACATAGAGGACGCACATGATTACTACTGCTGTTGTTATCCTTAACTGGAACGGAGAACACTTATTAGAGGAGTTTTTGCCATCGGTTGTAAAATATTCTGACATTCCCGATACAAAGGTTTATGTTGTAGATAATGGATCTACAGATGGTTCTGTTGATTTTGTAAAGCGCACCTTTACGGGTGTTGAGCTTATAGAGCTTGATAAAAACTATGGGTTTACCGGAGGATATAACAGAGCTCTTAATATTATAGATGCAGAGTATTTTGTTGTATTAAACTCAGATGTTGCTGTAACCGAGAACTGGTTACCACCAATAATAGATAAAATGAAGAGTGACAGTACCATTGCTGTTGCTATGCCAAAGATAAAGGATTATAAGGATAAGGATAAATTTGAATATGCAGGTGCTGCAGGAGGGTATATAGACAGATATGGATATCCGTTTTGCAGAGGACGAATATTTGATACAGTAGAGCAGGACAGAGGACAGTACGATACTGTTGCAGAGGTTTTCTGGGCAACAGGAGCATGTCTGTTTATCAGGTCTGATATATACCGTAAGTTTGGCGGACTTGATGAGGATTTCTTTGCGCATATGGAGGAGATAGATCTCTGTTGGAGGGTAAAAAACAGAGGTTACAGAGCTATATGTGTACCTCAGAGTACAGTATATCATCTGGGAGGAGGAACACTGTCTGAACTAAACCCTAAAAAGGTATTTCTGAATCACAGAAATAATCTGCTTATGCTGTTAAAGAATCTGCCATCGGGAAAACTTTTTGGTATACTATTTATAAGAATGATTCTTGATGGTGTTGCGGCAATGAGTTATCTGGCTAAAGGTAAATTAAAATTCTTTGTTGCTGTTATAAAGGCTCATTTCTCTTTCTATGGTATGTTTGGTAAATATTATAAAAAGAGAGACCGAGATGCAAATCATATATCGCTTGGTAAAACAGGTATCATTAATCAGTATTTTATAAAAGGAAACAGAACATTTGATAAACTTAAAGGCACTTTATGAGTTGGTACCTGTTAGCATTAATATCTGCACTATTTTCTGCCTCAGCGGCAATAGTAGAGAAGAAAGCCTTAATAAAAGATAAGGCACTTAACTTCTCATTTATTCTTGCGTTTTTTAATCTTGTTTTATCTATACCATTCTTCTGGGCATCAGATAATGTTTCGTTATTTGAGCCACGAATGTATATACTATTTGCAAAGACTTTTCTTGGAGCATTATCGTTTCTGTTTATTATGAAAGGGCTTAAGAATATGCAGATAAGTGGAGCATTGCCGCTGCTTGTTCTTACGCCGGGTCTGGTTGCAATAGCCGGATATGTGATACCCGGACATACAGTATCCGGAGCAGAGTGGATTGGTATGGGATTACTGCTGGCAGGAACGTATGCATTGCAGTTAGGACAAGGTAAAGGTATCCTTGATCCGTTTAAACTGTTTATAAAAACAAAGGGGCGTATTTATATACTTATAGCGCTCGGAATATTTACACTGACATCAATTTTAGATAAAATATTACTATCTGGTTATAAACTTAATCCGGTTACGTTTTTTGCATGGCAACACCTGTTTCTGTTTATTCATTTCTCTATATTTGTAATAGTACTCTATTTTAAAAACGGAAAGCACTCACTGGCACATAGTGTAAAGATTAGTTGGAAGTGGATACTACTGGTAAGTATATTTACTATAATATACAGATACACACAGATTGAGGCTGTAAAGGCTGGTAATGTTGCAATGGTATTATCGTTAAAGAGAACATCGGTGTTTTTTGCTGCGGTTATTGGCGGAACGCTGTTTAAGGATACCAACCTGTTGCGTAAGTCAATAGCAACAGTTATAATGCTTGCCGGGGCGGCAGTAATATTAATTTATTAAGATACATTTATGCAGAACATATATGAAATGCCAAAAGGATCGCTTATAAGCTTTATGAGCAACAAGGTTAAGCAGAGCGGGGGGATAAA
Source organism: Bacteroidales bacterium (assembly GCA_025210735.1). Classification (GTDB taxonomy): domain Bacteria; phylum Bacteroidota; class Bacteroidia; order Bacteroidales; family UBA6680; genus UBA6680. The sequence continues at coordinate 24,579 of JAOARD010000062.1, read as the reverse complement.
TCTGGCACAGGGAATACCGGGGTTTATGCCACCCAAAGAGTTGCTTGACTGTTTAAGCGATATTGTTTACGAACCATATCACCAATATGCGGCAGGTAATGGCGACCCGGAACTTGTAGAGGTAATAAAAGATTATCATAAACAGCAACAGAAGTTAGAGAATGATAATGTATTGGTTGTTCAGGGAGCAACAGAGGCTTTATCGTTACTGTATATATATCTTAACAACAAGCTTGGTTCCGGCTTTGCAACACTGGCATTTGATCCGGTATATGAGAGTTATAAAAACCTGCCACCAATATTCTCAGGTTCGTTTATTAACTATCAGATGGGAGATCAGGGTATAGATTTTAATCATCTTGCTACAACAATAACAGAGAATGGGGTTAAGCTGATATTTATAGGATCACCCGGTAATCCTTATGGATTATCGTTAAGTGAGAGTGATCTTAAAAAACTGTTAGAGTTATCAGATGAACTTGATTTTTATATAGTGTTTGATGCAGTATATAAAGATTTGTATTTCAACGGTAAACCGTATCAGCTTTTAGATGTTAATAATAAGAGGTTGTTTTATGTAAACAGTTTCTCTAAGATGTTGTCTATTACCGGATGGCGTATTGGATATCTTGTTTGCGATAAAGATAATATGTCTGAGATACGAAGTATACATGATTATACAGGGTTATGCGCCCCTGCACTTTTTCAGAAGGCTCTGGTAAAGTATCTGAAGAGTTATAACTTTGGTAATAGTTATCTTACCGGATTGCGTAATAATCTGATGAAGAACTATGCTTATTTAAGCAGTATACTTACAGAGTTAGGGTTCAGAATACCTAAAACAGATGGTGGTTACTTTGTATGGGCTGAGTTGCCCGAGGGATATACAGATGGTTTCAGATTTGCTATAGATCTGTATGAAGAACATAAGGTGGCAGTGATTCCGGGTATTCATTTCTCAGATAATTGCAGTAGCTTTATAAGAGTGAATATAGCCAGAACAGAAGAGGAGATTGAAGCAGCAGTAATTGAACTAAAAAAATATTTTAAGAAGTGATAATTATACCGGCTACGTTGGCAATTGTTATTTATACTGTATTTGCCCTTTATATATTTAAAGGGTGGAGGCGTATTGCCAAATTAAGTAGTAAGGTTGATATTCCTGATAACGAGGTATGGTTTAGTGTGGTAATACCTTTTAAGAATGAGCAGAATAATATACACCTGTTAATAAACGATCTTAAAGCACTTTGCTACGATAATTTTGAGGTTATATTTGTTAACGATAACTCAACAGATCAGAGTTTCTTTTTTGTAGAGGAGAATATAAAAGGGCTCGATAATTTCAGGGTAATAAACAACGATGGAGAAGGTAAGAAAAGAGCACTGCTTACCGGAGTAGAAAATTCGTCGTATTCGGTTATTGTTACAACAGATGCCGATTGCCGTGTTGGCGACGATTGGTTAACAATAATGGGTAGCTTTTATCAGTCTGGTGTATACGATTTGGTATTTGGTCCGGTACTTATGAAACCAAATATCTCCGGCAGATTTTACTATTTTCAGGCGCAGGACTATGCTGCAATGCAGACAATATCAGCCGGTATGGCCGGAATGAACAACAGCATTATGTGTAGCTCATCTAATATGGCATTTGATAAGAGATTCTATCTTAACAATATATCTGATCTCTATTTTAATACACAAACGGGCGATGATGTTTTTCTGTTGCATGCGGCTAAGCGTGAACACAGGAATAATATCTGCTTTGCTCTGCACAGGTATAACCTGGTAACAACAAATGTTGAACCATGGTTGTCAGATTTTGTTAATCAACGAAAACGTTGGGGAGCAAAAGGAAGGAGTTACAGAGACAAATCAACGGTATTTGTGGTATTGATAAGTCTTTTTGTCTATCTGAGCCTTATTGCACTGTTTGTGTCAGCAATATTTAACCCGATAAATGCAGCTATAGGTGTAGCTTATCTTCTCTATATATCAATACTGAACAGACGTATGGTTCTTCAGATTCTAAAATACTTTAACAAGAGAGATTGGTTAAAGCATTTTGCCACGAATCAGCTGTTTTATATTGTATATTTTGTAGCAATGGCATTCTTCTCAGTCAAGCGCAGTGGTTTTACGTGGAAGGGGGTTGATTATTATGAATAGGAGAGGGGCTATACAGACACTTGTTAGAAACAAGGCTGCTCTTGTTAGTATAATATTTATAAGCCTTTCTGCTGTTGTGGCTCTGTTAGGATATATTATTGTTCCGGATAGTGCGCCATATGCAAATACGCAGCACATTGAACTTAGTACCCTGTCGCCCGGTACAGATGTAAACTTTCTGCTTGTTAAGAAAAACAGTGAGTATAAAGAGCATTCGTTTTTCTATAATATGCTGTTTGGCGAGAAGAACATATATATAAGTGTTCCTGTTGATACTATCAGTTTTTCCGGAGATAATGTAGTTGTTACTGAGTATGCAGGTAGCGACAATATTAAAGGGCTGGAACATAGCTACCATATTATAGATGTTTGCTATAGTGTAAAACAAGGTGAATTGCCCGATTTAGTTAATGGTTATTATAGTTTTGTTGATATAAGCGGAGAGCATCATAAGATATCATACAGCGATGTAAAACAGGCGTTGTTGAATAACAATATTGTTGAGGAGTCGTTTCTGTTAGGAACAGACAGATATGGTCGCGATATGTTGTCGAGACTGTTGATAGGAACACGCGTATCATTATCGGTAGGTTTTATATCTGTTGCAATATCGCTTATATTCGGGATATTTCTTGGAGCAATTGCCGGTTATTACAGAGGACGTGTTGATAACGCTATTATGTGGCTTGTAAATGTTGTTTGGTCGGTACCAACACTGCTTATGGTAATTGCCATAACCATGATTCTTGGTAAAGGGTTTTGGCAGGTATTTATTGCTATTGGTTTAACAATGTGGGTTGAAGTAGCAAGGGTAGTAAGAGGACAGGTGCTGAGTATAAGAGAGAAGGAGTATATTGAGGCTGCACGTGCATTGGCACTTAGTAACTACAGAATAATTACACGCCATATATTGCCTAATGCACTTAATCCGGTAATAATAATATCGGCAGCCAATTTTGCATCTGCAATATTAATAGAGGCTGGTTTAAGTTTTCTTGGTATTGGCGTTCAGCCTCCGGTTCCGTCGTGGGGTAATATGATAAAAGAGCATTACGGATATATTATAATGGATAAAGCATATCTGGCAATAGCACCGGGTGTGGCAATAATGCTTATGGTTCTTGCTTTTACGCTGCTTGGTAACGGGCTAAGAGATGCACTTGATACCAGATCAGAAGCAAATTAAGTATACATACTTGCCAATAATACCTTATATCAAGTAACTTATTGATTATTAATTTTCCTCTTTTTTTAATAATTGTTTGAATTACTAACAATTATTGTGAAATTTGCCGCAATTGAAAATCGGATTAATTATTTGTTTATGGCGTTAGTAAGACCAAAAAAGAATCTGGGACAGCATTTTCTAACAGATCAGAATATTGCTCAAAATATAGTAGAGGCATTAATGGTTAAAAGTCCGGATTCGGTACTTGAGATAGGACCGGGTATGGGAGTGCTTACGCAATATCTGATACAGAAGGATATTGATTTAAAGGTTATTGAAATTGATAAAGAATCAGTAGCTTATTTATCTGATAAATATGAGGAACTGGAGAACAGAATAATTGATGGTGATTTTCTGAAGTTACCTGTTGATAAAGTTTTTGATGGTAGTTTCTCTGTAATTGGGAATTTCCCATATAATATATCGTCGCAAATATTTTTTAAGATACTTGAGAATAAGGAGAGAATTCCTCTCTCTGTAGGAATGATTCAGAAGGAGGTTGCAGAGCGAATTGCATCACCTCACGGGAATAAGTCGTACGGAATATTGAGCGTTTTATTACAAACTTACTATAATATTGAGTATCTTTTTACTGTGGGAGAGGGAGTTTTTAATCCACCGCCAAAGGTTAAGAGTGCTGTAATACGTCTTGAGCGTAATAACAGGGTTGATATTGGATGTCCTGATAAGTTCTTTAAAAGGGTTATTAAGGCTGCATTTAATCAACGACGAAAAACTATGCGAAACTCTCTTAAACAGATTATTGGCGATTCTGGTTTTACACACGAGTGGTTAGGACGACGTCCGGAACAGATGAGTGTAGAGGATTTTATAGAGTTTAGCTGTTTATTACACAAAGCCTCTGAAACCGTATAGTATCAGCATATAATAGATATGTTGTAATGTAAGCGGTTTTATGGTAAATGAAGAAAGGAGGAGGTATGGAGTTTGAATTAACAAAAGAGTATATTGAGGAGTTAAAGCATTTTATTGCTGAAGAGGATGCGAATAGTGCACGATCTAAGATTGAGAATCTGCACCCCGCAGATATTGCTGAAATTTATGATGAGATATCGATAGATGAGGCGCGATTTTTATACCTGTTACTTGATGATGAGAAGGCTGCAGATGTTCTTGTTGAGCTTGAAGAAGATGACAGAGAGCGATTTCTGAAGGTATTACCGAGTGAGGTAATTGCCAGGAAATTTATAGACAATATGGACTCTGACGATGCTGCCGATGTTATTGGTGATTTGCCTGAGGAGAAGCAGGAAGAGGTACTTCAGCATATTGATGATGTTGAGCAGGCTGGTGATATTGTTGATCTTTTGAATTACGATGAGGATACCGCTGGTGGTCTTATGGCCAAGGAGCTTATTCAGGTTAATGAGGAGTGGACAATATTAACATGTTTGCGCGAGATGCGTAAGCAGGCTGAGGATATAGATGAGGTGTATTACGTTTATGTTGTTGACGATGACGATATTCTGCGTGGAACACTACCTTTAAAGAAGTTATTAACAAACGATCCCAGAGCGCGGATAAAAGAGCTGTGTAAGAGGGATATAATATCTGTTAAAGTAGATACCGAAAGAGAAGATGTAGCTGCTGTAATGGAGAAGTATGACCTTGTTGCGCTGCCTGTTGTTGATGCAATAGGTCGTTTGGTAGGACGTATTACCATTGATGATGTTGTAGATGTAATTCGTGAAGAGGCCGAGAAGGATTACCAGATGATATCCGGTATCTCTGAGGATGTTGAATCATCGGATAGTGTATGGCTGCTTACCAGAGCACGTATACCATGGCTGGCAATTGGTCTTGGTGGTGGTATTGCTGCATCGGTTATTATTGGTTTCTTTGAAGAGGAGGTACATAAATATGTTGGGCTGGCATCGTTTATGCCACTTATTGCCGCTATGGGTGGTAATGTTGGTGTACAATCGTCGTCAATTGTAGTGCAGAGTATTGCCGGTGGGCATAAACAGCAGAGTACAGTAAATAAATTGCTGAAGGAGTTTATGGTTGCTATGCTGAATGCACTAATTCTGGGAGGTATTATATTTGGCTATAGTTTCCTTACAGGTAACTCGTGGCCGTTAACACTTTCAATTGCTATAGCAATGGTAGCAGTTATTATTTTTGCATCGTTGTTTGGTACAATAGTTCCTATACTGCTTGATAAATTTAAGATTGATCCGGCACTCGCCACAGGGCCATTTATAACCACCTCAAATGATATTGTGGGTATGGCAATATATTTGTTAATTGCACGTTATCTATTTATAATTTTAGGATAATTAAAGGTATGATTAAATATAAGAAGCAGTTTCTCATCAGAGGATCTGCTTTTTTAATTTTAAAGGCTTTTCACTGTTCTGTTTGCAACCGTCTCTATTTCTAATACACATTTTTGTAATCTAATTGTCTGTATTGACCCAATATAATTCTTTATAGTATTGTTGGTGAGTAGTTTGTGGATCTGTTTAATGTGATATCAGTATGTAAATAGATGTGACGTAGTTAATTTCGTATATAATGTAATCCTACTGATATTGAATAATTATTCTGTTGTTCTGGATTTCAACAGTTGTTAATAACTTATAGAAGATTTTAGACATAAAAAAAAGGTTACCGACTATCGATAACCTTTTAATATCATTATATATTAGCTATTACTCAAATTTAGCTCTTTTATCAACAACACCTACAGCTTTTTTAAGTGCAGCAAATGCTTCGTAGTATTCACGACTCTCAAGTTGCTGAAGAAGTTTCTTAGCCTCAGCTGTTACATCACCTTTGTTGCCTTCTTTAACATTGTTAATCTGAATAACGTAAACCCCGTTGCTTCCTTTAATAGGAGCAGAGATAGAACCATTTTCAGAAACAACTGCAGTAGCAATTACACTTGGCTCAATACCTGCTGAAGGGATTGAGAATGTTGTGAATGAGATATCGTTAGCATCAACAACCTGAGTGTTCTCTGCAGAAGCAATCTCCTGTATTGATGTAGCATTGTTATACTTATCTAGTTCAGCAATAAGCTTCTCTGCTTTTTTATCTTGCTTAACCTTATATTCAATTTGTGTACGAACCTCTTCAAGTGGAGCAATACCCTCTTCGCGAATAGAAGAAAGAGCTGCAACAACAAAGTTGTTTCCAAATTCAAAGATATCAGATACTGTGTTTAGTTCAGTATTATATGCCCAACGTACCATTGCTCTTGGTTTTTCAAGACCGCTGATGTTCTTCTCACCCTCTCTTAGGTAGTTTGCAACACGTTTGTTGTAATTATTTTCAGCAGCAGCAGCTTTAAAAGTCTCAAGAGTTCTGTTTGTTCCTGCAAATTTACTAGCCTCAGCATATATTGTCTGACGGGTTTTCTGACTTGGAACAACAGCACGCTCAATAACAGCTATATTAACTCTCTTTGATTTTGGGCTTAGATTTAAAACATTAATGATATGGAAACCATAGTTTGTTTCAACCAACTTAATATCGTTCTTTTTACCTTCAAATATTGCATCGTTGAAAGGCTTAACCATCATACCTGGCTTAAACCAACCAAGATCTCCACCATCAGGAGCTGATCCCGGATCTTTAGAGAACTCTTTTGCAAGTGTTGCAAAATCGCTTCCTGATTTTATAGCATTTAACAAGCTATCCGCTTTAGCTTTTGCTACTGCAATTGCTGCTGGATCTTGTCCTAAAGGTTGAATAAGAATGTGTCTTGCTTTTGCTGAATCCGGAACCATCTTTACATCAACAAGTCTAGCAATCTTATAAGTCTTGTTATCAAGAACAGGACCCATAATTGAACCTTTTTCAGCATCAAACATTGATTTAAACAATACAGGAAGAGCCTCTTGTGTGTAATCTGTAGCAGGACTCTTTACATCTGAGTTTGCATTTGCAAAATCCATTGGATCTGTAGTTGTTTCAAGCTCCGATTTGATATCTGTAATCCACTTTTCAGCATAAGCAAAATCTTCTTTTGATGGCTCAATAGGGAAAACAACATACTCAATATCTCTTGATGCAGATTGTTTATAATCGTTTGTGTGATTATTGTAATATTTTGTTATATCAGACTCGGAAATATTTATAGTGCTGTCGGCAACAGAGTTATATCTTTTTACAATATAGCTAAAGTCTACTTTTTTAGCAGAAGCTATAAGGTTTGCGTCAGCCTCAAGATCTGTAACAAAAAGCCCTTTCTTAATAAGATTGTTATATTTTGTATAAGCTCTCTCTGTAAGGATTTGTTTCTCAATGTAATCCCAAATAATACGACTTCTACCAGTTTGATCCATGTCCATTGAAGCTATGAAATTTTCAATAGCTGCACGATCTACTTCTCCTGTTTGAGGGTTTCCGAAAAACTGCTTAATGTAAGGGTGAACATTGTTTCCCCAAACCATATTCTCAAGTTCTTTATCAGAAACTTTAATACCTAGTTCCTCATACTCGTCCTCAAGTACGTTTTTTCTAACAATTTGTTCCCACGCCTGATTTCTGATGCTTTCAGTCATTCTTTCGTCAATTGCAGCTCCTCCTGAGAATAGTTTATTTATCTCTTTAAGATCCTCAACTTTAGCGTCATAGCGTTGGGCAGGGATAGAGTTTCCGGCAATCTCAGCTATCTCGTACTGATCATTTGTAAACATTGATCCTCCGGATTTCATAAAGTCACCCAAAACAAATGTAACAAGTGCCAAACCGATAACCACTGCAACGAAGACTCCCGCTCTCTTTCTTATTTTCTCTAATGTTGCCATTTATTTGATTATTTTGATGTTTATTCTTTTTTCAGGCTACGAATATAATAAAATAATAGATTGACGGATATTTAAATCTTTATAATTTATCAATAAAGTGTTAATAAATGGTATGTTGCAAAGTAAATATGGTTTTATGGTTATCTAATGTTAAGAGTAAACAGATAAATTAAATATTGTTGATAGATATTTAAAATCAGATTTATTTATTGTAATACTCTTTTAAACTGTGATTTATGTTGTAAAGAACCTTGTGTAGAGAGATATGTATTTAAATTTGTAATATTGTGTAAGGAATTGATTTTTTACACAAAAATTATGATTCACTGTTTATTGTTAGGAGAACCTTTTCGAGTTTGTTTTCTGAAGCTTCTGTTATTTTAAACCCGAACTGGTTAATTGTAATTGTTTCATTTATCTTAGGAAAGCTTTCGTATGTGTGAAGAATCAGTCCGGCAAGCGTTTCGTAATCTTCACTCTCAGGCAGGTTAAAACCGTACTCCTGATTTAGATAATCAATCTCTGCACGTGCCGATATCAGATATGAGTTATCTTCCAGTTGTTGTACCATTGTCTCCTCAACATCATGTTCATCCTGTATCTCGCCAAATATCTCCTCAATAATATCTTCAATAGTTACAATACCAGCAGTACCACCAAACTCATCAACAATCAGAGCAATGCTTTTTTTCTTAGATAACAGACTGTCCAACACTTTTTCGGCAGACATAACCATAGGAAATATTGGTATGTTTTTTAGTTTAGCCTTAATGGTTTTTGGATTTTTGAACAGATCTTTGGCATTAATGTAGCCTATAATATTATCTATATTATCTTTGTAAACCAGTATATTAGAATGTCCGCTTGCAACAAACATCTTATTTAGCTCATCTATTTCAGAGTTTATTTCAATTGCGGTAAGTTCTGTTCTTGGTATAAGGCACTCTCTAACCTTTACTTCAGAGAAATCAAGTGCGTTTTTAAATATCTTTACCTCTTCTTCTACCTCCTGATGTTGTTCTTGTGTACCTGTTGTGGTAATAAGATCATTAAGATCTATTTTGCTAAAAACATATTTTTGGTTATCGTCGTCAGATCTGGCTTTTAGAACACGTTTTATTATGAAGTTTGATATATGAATTGTTAGTCCGGATATTGGATATAACAATATATAGAATATGTAGAGTGGTATTGAGAATAGTTTTAACGATGCATTTGGTGCTATTCTGAAGAATGTTTTTGGCAGAAACTCAGCAGTAACAAGTATTATTGCTGTTGATATTATAGTTTGTAGTACAAGTATAATTGTTTCTGAATCTACAAATCTTGCTATTGTTGGTTCTAATGATTGTGCAATTACAATACCATATATAACCAATGCAATGTTGTTACCAACAAGCATTGTTGATATAAATCTGCTACTGTTGTTTGTGAATATAGATATTATTTTGGCGGGAACAGATTTCCCCTTTTTGTCGAGCTCTAATCTAAGTTTGTTGGCTGAGATAAAAGCGATCTCCATTCCGGAGAAGAATGCCGAAAAAATAATTGTTATAATGATAATTAGCAGATTACTCATCTTCTAGTTCTGTGACTTTCTAATTCTACGCTTTATAATATACATAAAGATAGAAACTATTGTTAACAGAGAAAAATAAAATGTCTGTTTATAGTCAGCTTTTGTTATAGATATTACTACTGCAACCATTGTTGCAATAGCAACAGCTATCCACATAATTTCAGATAATATTGTTTTTTTGTTACCTGCCATTTTTTATTTCCGGAGCTCTTTATCGTTTGCGGGTTCTAATTTCTGTTCTTCCTTTTTTTTGTCTTCAACAAATATGCTTCCTGATCCTTTTGTGAACTTTGGGTCAGTCATTGCTTCGTCAGATTCCAGGCCTTTACCATATAATGTATTTTCGCTATCAACCAGTTTTACATTCTGATCTGTATAAATGCGTTTTTCTTTGGTATTCCAGTATAGTAATTCGGTATATAGTGTACGTCCGTTTTCGCTAACAACAACTACATTATTGCGGGCTTCCCACAATCCTTTTGGTTCATAGTATATAGCATATTTTGCAGTAACACTAAATATAGTATCGCCTTTAGCGTTGAATTTGTATACAGTTAACCCCTGAGGAAAGTCCCAGTATGGTTCTTCAACATTATCGTATATAAGAACCTCAGGCGAAAGGAATCTCATATTAATAAAACATGAATCGCTATATGTTGAGTTAAGATTCATGACTATGTTAGACGGTCTTGCTTTTGGATCTTCAATAGCAGCAACTGTCTCTATCTTGTTTTTACAAGCAAAAAACATCATAGCTACACTTATGGCAGCTATGATGTTTCTTATATTTTTTAATGAATGTATATTATTCACTATTTTTTAATTCTTACGGTTGTTGTCTCTTTAATCCATCCATCAAACTTGTATGTCTGACCATCTTGCAGATCGTAGAAGAATGCACGCTTGTTCTCAATGAAGTATTGTGAATAAACTTTAATGTAGTTATTCGCTTTCTCAGCAAGTGTTGGATCAACTCTTTTTGCTTTAACAAAGTTATCAACAGCAATCCAGTATACAGCTTTTGCAGTAAGATCGTTTGGTCCGTACTTCTGTATTGAAGCATATGAAAGACCAAGAATCATGTATGCATTACCATTCTTTGGGTTTGCAGATATTGCTTGTTTAGCATATTTAACAGCCTCCTGAGGGCTTTTTATGTTACCATTCATTAGATAACTAAGAGCAACTAACATGTTTGACTTGTCCTCAAGATTAGTCTCGTTATTACTTGCTTCAAGGTAATACTTTTTAGCTTTAGCATACTCACCTTTTGACTTAAACAGCTCTGCAAGCATGTAAGCAGCCTTAGGTGTTGGGCTAACCTTGTAAAGATTTTCTGATGCTTTTGCAAATAATTCAGAATCTTTACACTCTCTATCAGAAAGAATAGTAGTAATCTTTTCTAATAACTCAGCATTTGTAGGCTCAGCCTCAAACTTAGGAGTATAAAGAGCTATTAAATTCTCACAGCTGGCAGCATCACTATCAGTAAATATCTTCTCAAAATTTTCTTTAGTTGACTGATATGAAGCCTTCTTTTTAGGATTGTTAGCTATATTGTAATCAGCTATTTCAGAAGCAATAGCATATGCATTAAGAACCTCGTCTGCACCTTTTTTACCATCTTTAAATAGTGATTCAGCAAGTTTAACTTTCCAGTATAGTACTGTATAATCAGTTCTCTTTTTTCTTAACTCAATAGATCTGTTTACCATAGCGTAAGCATCTTCAACAGCTTCTGGTCTGTATTTAAGAAGATCTACAGCCTTACGACCAAGAACATATCCCTCTTTTTTGAAGTATTTTACACGTGTATCATATACCATCATAAGAGTATCTACATATAGTTGCTTTTTAGTAGCATCTTTCTCTTTCTTGATGAACCATTTGTAGATCTTTACACCATCAAGATAAGTATTTTTACTTGCAGCCGGAACATTGTTGTAAATCCATCTCCAAGGTTGATATGCATCTTTGTAGTTCTTGTTCTTTAAGAATTCTCTGTAAATTGATTTGTTCTTTACATAGGTAACTCTCTCTACACTATCCTTTCCGTATTTTGGATTTTTCCAATACTGACTCTGACCAAATGCAGCATTTGCAATCAGCAGGATACCTGTAATGATTAATAGTTTTTTAAATAGTCTCATATCGCTTGTTTTTAGTCATATTTACGTTTGATAAACCATATATCGTGGAAGTTTATACTTAATGTAACCTTAGCAAACTTCTCTTCGATGTTTCCGTTATCTTGTGTACCAAACACACCAAACTGTGCTGATATGTTATAGCTTGTTTTAGAATATCTTGATGGTAGTCCTAAACCTACTGTTAAACCATACTTATAGATATCTGTATTATTTATATTATACGGTGTTTTTTCAACAAAACCACCTAATCTGTAGTTTATTCTTTTATGATACCCCTTAGGTGCAAGATAGTTTGGAGTATATTCTAAACCAACACCAGTGTACCAAGAGTCGTTCTGTTTTACATTACGGTTCTGATTAAATAGTATATTATCAGAATCGTATTGGCTGTATTTGAAGTCGGCAGCTACAAGAAGTTTTTTGTTAAAGTTAACCGATCCTCCAAAACCAAATGTTAATGGAACTTTGTAGCTTGATTTTTTATCTTCATAAAATGTTATAGTATCAATAATATTAATAGCACCTTTGCTTGTATATCTCTCTATTCGGTAAAACTCATCTTGTTTTACGCTTAATTTAGAGTTTGTTGCAATTGTTGCTCCTAATGTGTATGATAGTTTATTATCGCCACCACTATATTGTGCACCAAACTCAAAAGCAAAATCAGATATATGATATTTAATATCCTTGAATGTATCGTCAAATCCGTTAGTATTTGCATCGTCAACAAATTTTAAATTGTATGATTTGTTAAGCGTACCAAATACATAGTTTACACCTACACCAACAGAAATATTATCTGTTAACTTAAATGCGTTACCAAAATATAGTGTATTAATATTTCCTTTACCTTTATACTGGTACTCTATATTACCAGCATACTGAAACAGTTTTTTATCAGTCTCTTTTACTGTAAAATCATATCCCATGCTTGAATATGGAGCTAGTGCAATTGCACTTTTCCACCATTTAGTTACCGGAAATCCAAGAGCAATATGATCTATATTACCAGCAAAGAAATTTTGTTCAGCGCTAGAACTTTTGTAGTTTGAAAAAGTACCAGCTACACCAACGTCAAAAATAAATGACATGGTATCCTGGCTGGTGAATGAGGCCGGGTTCAGAAGATTAATTTTGTTTCCTTTCCTTAGTCCAATTCCTGTCCCTCCCATTGCATTATTCATATCAAATCCTTTTGAATTTAATAGACCTATTCCGAACATTGAATATGGAGACTGAGTATTTTCCTGTCCATATGCCTGAAAAATAGTAAGGAATAACGCAAGTGTTAATATGGTTTTAATTTTCAACATTATGATTTAGAATTCTGTTTAACCCGATTAGTACTAAATTTTGATTCACAAAGATGTTATTTTTTATGATTTTATCAAAAAAAAGAGCATCTCCTCCTGTAATTATTGTTGTTAAGTCTTCATTTTTTCCATTAAAGTGGTTAATATATCCTTCAATTTCAAAAACTATGCCGTTTTGCACGCCATTAACTATTGCACTCTCAGTTGTTTTACCAACTCCTATATCAGAATCTTGTTTGCTGAGCAACGGAAGATTGTCTGTAAAGCAGTTTAATGCTTTGTATCTTATCTGTATACCAGGTGATATATTTCCGCCCAGATAGTTTCTGTTACGATCAATAAAATCGTAGGTTATTGCCGTACCACTGTCAATTACCATTATATCTTTTCCGGGATACAACTCTGTTGCGCCAATAACGGCAGCCAGCCTGTCAAGACCAAGCGTTTCCGGTGTTTTATAACAGTTTTTAACAGGTATGGGTGTCTTATGATTAAATACTATAGTATTTATATCTTTTATACTGAAGCTATCTATATTACTCTTTTTTACAGACGATATTATGCAGTTGATATAGTTTTTGCTTTCAATATAGTTGTTAATATCTTCAATAGCATTGCTTTCTGCTGTGTATATATCGGTAATTTTGTTGTTGCAGAATGTAGCTAACTTTGTTCTTGTATTACCAATATCTATTATCAGATTCATTATGTAAATTAGTTTTCTGTTTGGTTTATGTCAAGTCTGTTAATTATGTCTAATGCTTGTTGCACACTGTTTATATTATTTGTTACTAATGTTAATTTATCACTCTTCTCTCGCATCTTAAATACAGAGGAATTTTGTTGTACTTTTTGTATTACCTCCATAAATACTGGCGACTGATAATACATTGATTCTTTATTATGAATAAAGTGTATTATCATTATTTTGTTCTTAAGTATAACCTTTTCAAAGCCAAGTTCAATGGCTTTCCACCTAAGTTTAACAATATTTAATAAATCGCGTGTTACCTGAGGTAGTTCTCCAAATCTGTCGGTAAGGTTGTTTTCAAACTCTGTAAGTGATTCTGATTCACTTATATTGTCAAGTTCTCGGTATAGCTTTATTCTCTCAGTTGTGTTTGATATGTAATGATCAGGGATAAGAATTTCCAAATCGGTATCTATCTGACAATCTGATATAAATGTTGCAGTTTTTTTATGTAAATCAATGTTTTCGTGCGACTCAAATACACTTTTAAAATCAGTCTCTTTAAGTTCTTGTACCGCTTCTGAAAGAATTTTATGATAAGTCTCAAAACCTATATCAGATATAAATCCACTCTGTTCACCTCCAAGCATATTTCCAGCTCCTCTTATATCAAGATCTTGCATAGCAATGTTCATTCCACTACCAAGATCGCTGTAATTCTCAATTGCGGTAAGTTTTCTTCTTGCCTCTTGTGTTATTGTTGTAACTGGTGGTGCTAAAAGATAACAGTATGCTTTTTTGTTTGATCGTCCAACACGTCCTCTTAACTGATGCAGCTCACTCAAACCAAATTGGTGTGCATTGTTTATTATTATTGTGTTTGCATTTGGTATGTCAAGACCTGACTCAATAATTGTAGTTGCAATAAGTACATCAAATTCGTGATTAATGAAATCGAGCATTATTTTCTCTAACACTTTTCCTTCCATTTGCCCATGTGCAACAACTGTTCTCACATCCGGAACCAATCTGTTTACCAGTGCAGCAATCTCTTCTATATTCTGTACTCTGTTGTTTATAAAGAATACCTGCCCTCCACGTTCAATTTCTGTGTGTATAGTCTCTTTTATAACCTCTTCATTAAATGTATGAAGTTCTGTAAGTATAGGATGACGGTTTGGTGGTGGAGTGTTTATGATAGCAAGATCTCGCGCTCCCATTAATGAGAATTGTAGTGTACGTGGTATTGGGGTAGCGGTAAGAGTTAGAGTATCTACATTAACCTTTAGCTTTTTTAGTTTCTCTTTCATTGCAACACCAAAGCGTTGTTCCTCATCAATAATTAACAGACCAAGATCTTTAAATACAATATCTTTACCAACAAGTTTATGTGTACCTATAATTATATTTGTTTTACCACTCTTAAGATCGTTGATTGACTGTTTAAGCTCTTTTGCCTTTTTCAGACGACTTACATAGTCAATATTTACCGGAAAATCTTTTAGTCGCTTTTTGAAAGAGTGGTAGTGTTGAAGAGCCAATATGGTTGTTGGTACAAGTATTGCTACCTGTTTATTATCGCACACTGCTTTAAAAGCGGCTCTTATTGCTACCTCTGTTTTACCAAATCCTACATCGCCACAAATAAGCA
Source organism: Bacteroidales bacterium (assembly GCA_025210735.1). Lineage (GTDB taxonomy): Bacteria > Bacteroidota > Bacteroidia > Bacteroidales > UBA6680 > UBA6680. Next base: position 9,017 of record JAOARD010000062.1, on the reverse strand, counting down.
TATCCATCGGTATATCTTTTTCCATGGCGCGTTTAACAGCTTTTGTTGCCTTAAGCTGATCCGGTGTATCTTCATATATAAATGAGGCTTCCAACTCTTGCTGAAGGTAATTGTCTTCAGTAAAAGCAAAACCTTTCTGCTCTCTTCGTTTAGCATATAGAGCAATCAGCTCCTTTGCTATATCCTTTACCTTTTTCTTGGTACTCTGCTTAAGTCTTTGCCATGCCCCTGTACCAAGTTTATTCATTTTTGGTGGGGTACTATCTTTACTCTTGAACTTAGATATTCGGTGCAGGTTATGTATACTTACATCAAGTATATCATTATCGCGGTAGATAAGTCTTATAGCTTCTTTTACTTTTCCATTCTCTTTTGACTTAACCAATCCGCCAAATTTACCAACTCCATGATCAATGTGTACCACAAAGTCGCCAGGCTGCATATTGTTTATCTCTTTAATAGATATTACATCCTTTTTCTCAAAATTTCCTTTGAGCTTGAATTTATGGTATCGTTCAAATATCTGATGATCTGTGTAAAAGCACAGCTTCAGAGAGTGGTCAATAAAACCTTCGTGTATTACATTCGGGAGATCTGTAAATGTTACTCCTTCTCTTATATCGTTAAATATTGCTGTTAGTCTCTCTATCTGTTTTGGAGAACTTGACAGAACAATATTTGTATATCCATCATTCTGGTTCTTTTCAAAATTATCTGCAAGTATCTCAAAGTTTTTGTTAAAGTTGGGCTGCGGCGATGTTTCAAATGATATCTCGTTGTCAACCTCTTTGAGATTCTTTGATGTAATATCTACAATAGATAATCTGTTTAATGATTTCTCCAGCTCCTCTTTTGTTGCAATTAATTGGTTTGTGTTTATATCTTCTTCATCTGATTCCAGATTTGCGTTGTTGTACAGTTGTTCTGCATGTTTAAATATGTAAGACATATTACTGCTCCATACAATACTATTGTCAGGGATAATATTTGTTATTAATTCAGCAGTTTCATTATTAACAATGTTTTGCAGGTTAGGAATAATCTCAATAGAATCACACTTGTTATCAGACAGCTGTGTTTCAATATCAAACATTCTTATACTCTCAACATCATCGCCAAAAAAATCTATTCGGTATGGTTGTTCTCCGGCAAAAGAGAAAACATCAATAATACCTCCGCGTACCGCATACTGCCCCGGCTCATAAACAAAGTCAACCCTTTCAAAATTATATTCATTTAATACATCCTCAATAAACTCCATTGATACAGTTTCACCAACAGATAGCTTTAATGTATTATCTGACATATTATTTTTAGATAACACTTTACCAATAACAGCCTCTGTATGGCTTACAATAAAAAGGGGATATTTATTATCATAGTTGTTTATCTGATTAAGAACCTCAGTTCTGAGAATAATATTTGATTTTTCGGCTTGTCCGTGTCTGGTACTGTGTTTAAGAAACGAAGGAAAGAAGCTGATTCTATGCTGGGGCATTATATTCTCAAGGTCGTTAATAAAGTATGCCGCATCTTCTTTTTCAGGTAGTATAAAAAAATGAATTCGGTTTATGTTACTACTTATTGCAGCTGAATATAAACTTTTTGATGACCCTGATAGATTTTTTAAGCTGATTCTATATCTGTTGTTACTATTAATCTTGTTTATCAGATCAGCTCCCCTTGAACTTTTTTGTATTTTATCTAATATAGAATCCATATTATTTGGCATTATTAATAATGTATTAAGCTTTTAGTTGTTTGGGGCGTATTGCATAAAGAGCAAAAAGACCAAATAATTAGAAAACTAACTGTTTGGTCTTTTGATATTGTTTAACTGATAAGTTATTTCAGAAAATCTTCTACTGTATCAACCATCTCTTTTGATCCGGTGTAGAAAGGTATCCTCTGATGAAGAGATTCCGGTTCAACTTCCATTATTCTCTTATATCCATCTATCGCTTTTCCTCCAGCTTGTTCAGCAATATAAGCAATAGGATTACATTCATAAAGTAGTCTAAGCTTTCCTCTTTTGTCTTTTGCTGTTTCCGGATATATATATATACCACCCTTAAGCAAGTTTCTGTGGAAATCAGCAACAAGTGATCCTATATATCTGGAAGTATACGGACGGTTTGATTCGCCATTAATCTCCTGACAATATTTAATATATTTTTTAACGCCATCAGGAAAGTGAGGGTAGTTACCTTCGTTTATTGAGTATATTTTTCCTTTATCCGGTGTTTTAATATCCGGATGAGACAGGCAAAACTCACCAATTGCGGTATCAAGAGTAAAACCATTAACACCATTACCAGTGGTATAAACAAGCATTGTAGACGACCCGTAAATAATGTAACCAGCTGCAATCTGATCTCTTCCTGGTTGAAGGAAATCCATAAGTTGAGCTTTCTCGCCTCTCTTAGATTTACGTCTGTATATTGAGAATATTGTACCTATTGATACATTTACATCAATATTTGATGATCCGTCAAGCGGGTCAATACAAACAATATAATTACCATCACGGGCAAGTTCATCGTCAAATGTTATTATCTCATCATTCTCTTCGCTGGCTATTCCACAGCACTCACCACTTGCCTTTAACGCTTTTATAAACTCAATATCGGCAAAAACATCGAGTTTCTTCTGATCTTCTCCCTGCACATTTGTATTCCCTGCTTCCCCTAGAATATCAACCAATCCGGCCTTGTTAACTTTTTTGTTTACAATCTTGGCCGCAAGTCCTATGTAGTGAAGAAGTCTTGTTAGCTCTCCTTTTGCATATGGGAAATTAGCTTGTCGTGTACTTATAAATTCATTTAAGGTAATTAGATTATAACTCGACATGTTTTCTGATATGTTTGAATTAATTATTGATTATAATTTGAAACAAAAATATAATATTCTGTTGATTAATAAATAATTGTTCCTGTTTTTATGCTTTTTTATTAATATGGTTCACTGATAATGTTAAGTAGATTAGCAGTTTCAGTTAAAAGACATATTAATAAACATATTTTGTATAATTTTGTGATTCAATATATATATTTGGTAATAGCGCACAATTTAAATTACTGCAGAGAATGAAGATTTATAAATTCGGAGGAGCTTCAGTTAAAGATGCTGATGCGATAAGAAATATTGTAAGTATCCTGAGTAACGATTTAGAGAATAAAGTTGTTGTTGTATCTGCGTTGGATAAAACAACAAATAAACTTGAGATACTGCATAAGATGTATATGTCCTCTGATAAAAATCTTTATAATCAATTTAATGATATTAAGGCTTTTCATCTGAGTATTATTAAAGAACTTTTTGTAGAGTGTTGTTCAGAAGTTAATCTTTTGATTGAAGAGATATTTAATCATTTAAATGAAAAACTGAGTGAGGAACCTAATAGTAATTACGATTACGAATATGACCAAATTGTTTCGTTCGGAGAATTGTTGTCTACAAGAATAATTAGCTCTTACCTTAATATGTGTAAGATAAAGAATCTGTGGGTTGATATCAGAAATGTTATAAAAACAGATGATAATTATTGTCAGGCTGAGATAGATTATGATTTGTCTAAAGGTCTGGCTCAGCAGAAACTCAACTTTACAGGTGTAAATACATATATAACACAAGGTTTTATAGCATCAACTACATTTGGTACAACAACAACATTAGGACGCGAAGGATCAGATTACACTGCTTCTGTTATAGCATCGTTAATAGGAGCTGAGAGCGTTACTATATGGAAAGATGTTCCCGGAATACTTAATGCAGATCCAAAGAAGTTTACAAATACGCATGTATTACCAAAGATATCGTATAAGGAGGCCGTTGAACTAGCATATAGCGGAGCTAAGGTTATTCATCCTAAAACAATTAAACCTCTGCATAATGCTAATATAAACCTTTATGTAAAGTCATTTATCGATCCTTCTGTTACCGGAACAGTAATAACCCATACTGATACTAAAATTGTATCGCCTGTGTTAATAGTAAAAGATGATCAGATATTGTTGTCAGTTTCGCCTAAAGATATATCGTTTGTAATTGACGATAGATTGAATGAACTGATCTCTATACTTGATAAGTATAAGGTGAAGGCAAATATGATTCAGAGCTCAGCAGTAAACTTTTCTGTATGTATTGATACTACATATAATGTACACGATCTTATAACAGAATTATCTGATATGTATAACGTAAAGTATAATGATAATCTTGTTCTTCTTACAGTGCGTTACTATACTGACGATATTCTTCAGCGAGAGTTGAAAGACAAGATTATTTTCATGGAACAAAGAACACGATCAATTGCAAGGTTTGTTATTAGGTGATTTGCCATTATTAAGTTATTTGTTTATCTTCCACAAAGATTCAAACAAATAAACAAATAATCATGGTTAGAAGAATTGTATTAATATTAACACTATGCTTCTCAATGGGAAGTGTAATGGCTCAGGGGGAGCTTGGTGTGTTAGCGTCTATGGCAAAGGAATCGCCGGCGCTTGCTAAGGATATTTTTCAGGAGTACATGAATCCTTATGGCGAGATGTTTGGTGTTGGATTGAATTCAGGATGGTATAATACATCTAAAGTACACTCTACACTTGGATTTGATGTAACTGTTACTGCAAGTTGGGTTACTGCACCAAAATCGGCAAGTACATTTGATATCCAATCAATTGTTGATAAATATCCGGGATTTACAACAACAAATGGAACCAGTCCTACAATAATTGGAGATAACTCGAATATCCCTACCGTTGGTTGGCAGACTAACGACTTAAGTGGTAATCCTATTGTTGTTGGGGTTAAATTACCAGAAGGATTAGATTTTCGTCACTTACCATTGCCAATGTTTAAGGTTGGTTTAGGACTACCTAAAAACTTTGAGATAATGGGACGCTTCTCTCCGCAAGTTAAACTGGCAGACTTTAAAGTTGGTATGTGGGGTCTTGGTGCTCGCTGGCAATTTTCAGAGGCTATACCTGTAATTAAGCGTGTTCCGTTTTTGGCAATGACAGTTATGGGAGCTTATACAAGTGTTAACTCTACATACGGAATTGATTTTGCCGGAGATGATGGAGTTTCATTTAATGATCAGGAGATAAAACTTGATGCAGGTGCTTTTACAGGAAGATTACTTGTAGGGGCTAACTTCCCGTTTATTAACCTGTATGTTGGTGCAGGATATGGTACAGCAACAACAAAAGCTATGTTAAACGGAACATATCCGGTTGCGTTTAATCCAGCAGGTAAATTAGTATCAACACAAACAATTAAAGATCCTTTTGATCTGAAATTTGATAATAGCGGAATTGATTTTAATGCAGGATTAAGAGTTAAGATGGCCGTTGTGACTATACATGTAGATTATACTGTTGGCAAGTACAATGTTCTTTCAGGAGGTCTTGGTATCTCTTTCAGATAGTAAATATTACATAATATATAATAGAAACGGGGGACTTGTAATCCCCCGTTTGTTATTAATGATTCTCAATTATCTTTTCAGCAAGTATCTTTGCCAGTTTTATTTTTGATTCGTGTGTCCACCCAGCAATATGTGGCGATAGTATAACATTCTCCTTTTTTACAAGCTCTTTAAATGTTTTGTTCTCATACATAGAGACATTTTCAAAAGAGGTTTCCTCAAACTCAAGAACATCTAGCCCGGCACCAACAATTTTATTGTTATCAATTGCCTGAATAAGATCAGCGGTATTAACAACAGGCCCTCTTGCTGTGTTTATAAGAATAAAAGGTTTACGTACTTTATCTATAAACTTACTGTCAATCATGTATTTTGTTTCGTCAGTAAGTGGTACATGTAAACTTATAATGTCAGATTCGTTCATCAAAGTATCCAGACTTGTTTCAATAGTATAACCATCGCTGTAGTTTGTCTTGTACTTATCATATGATATAACATTAGCACCAAACCCACTTATTTTTCTGGCAAAAGTAGATCCCATGTTTCCGTATCCGATAATACCTACAGTTTTGCCTTTTATCTCAGAACCTCTGTTCTCTTCTCTGTTCCAAATACCACCTTTAACCTGATAGTTTGCAGTAAAAAGGTTGTTCAAAAGAACCAAAAGCATACCTACAGCATGTTCTCCTACTGCATCCATATTACCCTGAGGTGAGTTGTAGCATCTTATACCTTTACTCTCGGCATACTCAACATCTATACTCTCCATTCCGGCACCAACTCTGCCAATAAACTTCAGGTTTGTTGCCTTGTCAAGTAAATCTTTGTTAAAAGTAAATTTACTTCTGATAATAGCTCCTGTGTAGTTGCCAATAACAGATTCAAGATCTTCTAATGTTTTACCACTGAATTCCTCACATGAAAATCCTTTGTCTGTTAATATTTCAGTTAAAATTTTATGTGTCTTGTCAACTATTAATACCCTTTTTGTCATATTCTATCTGTCAAATTCAACAGCTCTTCCTTTATACTTGCTGTTTATTGTACCATTATTATATACAAGATTACCATTTACAAATGTATGCGTAACCTTAGAGCTGAATAATGTTCCTTCAAACGGAGACCACTTACATTTATATAGTATGTTTTCTTTTTCTACTACCCATGGCGAGTCTGTGTTAACAATTACAAGATCTGCATGGTATCCCTCTTTAATAAAACCTCTCTGTTTTACATTAAAAAGTGTTGCCGGATTGTGACACATTTTCTCTACAACCTTTGTTATGTCAATTTTTCCAAGAGTCACAAACTCCAACATAGCAACTAGTGAGTGTTGTACAAGAGGTCCTCCTGATGGAGCATTAAAATATTTATTATCTTTTTCTTCACAGGTATGTGGAGCATGATCTGTAGCAATAACATCCAGTTTATCAGTTATAAGAGCGTTAAATAATCCCGATTTATCCTTCTCAGATTTAACTGCAGGGTTCCACTTTATCCTTGTGCCGTGTTTTTTATAATCTCGGTCATCAAACCACAAATGATGTACACATACTTCACCTGTTATTCTTTTGTCGGCTAAAGGAACATCAGATTTAAGAAGATCTAACTCTTTAGCACTACTAAGGTGTAGTATATGTAATCTGGCATTATGTTTTTTTGCTAATTCAACAGCTTTGCTTGAAGATTTATAGCAAGCCTCTTCACTTCTTATTATAGGATGGTATTCAATAGGAACATCTTCTCCAAATTCATCTTTATATTTCTCGGTGTTCTTTCTTATCGTAGCCTCGTCCTCGCAGTGTGTAGCTATAATAACAGGGCTGTCTTTAAATATCTTATTCAAACTTTCATCGTTATCAACAAGCATATTTCCTGTTGAAGAACCCATAAATACCTTTAAACCACACACCTTTATAGGGTCAATCCTCTTTATCTCTTCAATATTATCGTTTGTAGCCCCAAGGTAAAAAGAGAAGTTTGTTAATGATTTCTTTCTTGCAAGATCAAACTTTTTATCTAATTCACTTATTGTTGTTGTTTGAGGTGTTGTATTTGGCATCTCAAAATATGTAGTAATACCTCCTGCAACTGCCGCAGCTGATTCAGTTGATATCTCTCCTTTGTGAGTATGACCAGGCTCTCTGAAATGTACCTGATCGTCAATAATACCAGGCATCAAATAGTTGCATTCAGCATCAATAACCTCTGTATTATTGTAATCTATATCTATATCATCGTGATCTGTTTCAAATATCTTTTTAATAATACCATCTATTATTAACACAGAACCACTGATAATATCGCCTTCGTTTACTATAAGTGCATTTTTTATAAGATAATTCTTCATTGCTTTTATTTTTCTGATTGTATATCAACTATAGATAATAAGATGATATCATACATTATTGTTCATTTATGTATAAATAAACTGTTGTATATTTTATAGTATTGATAAATCTACTCTGCGCACCTGTACTTTTTAAAGAAACTAGCTACCTTCATTTTTATTACACCCCAAACTGCTTCGTTAAATATTCCACCACTCATTTTCGAAGCTCCCTCTTTTCTATCGGTAAATATTATTGGTACCTCTTTAATATCAAAACCAAGTTTCCATGCAGTAAATTTCATCTCTATCTGAAATGCATATCCGCGCATTTTAATTTTATCTCTGTTTATGCAACGTAGAACCTTTGCAGAGTAACAAACAAAGCCGGCAGTAGTGTCTCTTATCTTCATACGTGTAATAAACCTTACATATGCTGAAGCAAAGTAGGACAGGAGTACACGCCCCATTGGCCAGTTTACAACATTTACTCCGGAAATATACCTTGACCCTACAGATACATCTGCACCATCATTAATACAAGCGGCTAATAATCTCGGAAGATCTTTCGGATCATGAGAGAAATCGGCATCCATCTCCATTATATAATCATATTTGTTCTCCAGTGCCCATTTAAATCCGGCAAGATATGCTGTTCCTAATCCTAATTTTCCGGCTCTCTCTATAATATGTAACCTGTTTTCGAATTTTTTCTGCAGATCTTTTACTATAGATGCTGTGCCATCTGGTGAATTATCATCAATAATAAGTATGTGAAACACCTGTTGCAAATCAAAAATTGCATGTATAATATTCGATATATTCTCTTTCTCGTTATAAGTAGGGATCAAAACAATGTTTCTCATATCTGCTTTTTGGTGATTTTTATAGAATTTTCAAATTATTAATAGTGCGAATATACTAATATATGTAGAGAGAGTATTTAATAATTTGTAATAAAAACTAATGTATGTTAATTTGTCTTGTTAGAATCTGAAAATTATAATTTGAATTAAGGCTTCATTATCAACGCACTACTTTTTAGCTGTTAAAAAAGTTCAAAAAAAGAGCTGTTTTTATTTGGAAACACAACAAAAGAGCTCTATGTTTGCACCTGCTTTGAGAGAGGCACACGTTGATTGAATAACATGGTGGTTGATAGGTGATTATAGCTTTTGAGGTTGGTCTGTTTTTAACAGATTGAGCGATGAAAAAAAGTTGAAAAATAATTTTGAGAATTAAAAAATAATCACATAT